>NZ_DBNJ01000033.1:0-174810 GCF_002297765.1 Thalassolituus sp. UBA675 | reverse complement strand
CTTGGTTTTTCTGGTGTGTGGTAACAACAGAATAACACTCGGAGTCAGGCTTTTTCATTTCCTGTCCCAAAACTGTGGGACAGCAGTGGCCGGAGGGCTGCTTTCTGGTGCTGCGGCATGGCCAACTTAACCCCGGCATCATGCCATTGGGGTGATGTTCTTTACGTTCTTCGCGGTGAAGTAAGCGAACCCACCGTCGATATCCCCCACCTCGACCCGATTAGGCGCCAGAGGTGAGCTTTTAATCGCTGCAATATACAGCCCCTTGCTCGCGACGAGGTTCTTGTCGACGTCGTTAAAGTGGGGCTGAGAGAATGCAAACGTCTTACGTTCACAACCTCGTTCTAATGTGAGAATCAGCTGAGCATCTGCAAGATCCGATGCACGTGAAAAGTTTACGTAACTCACCTGATAACTCTGATCGAATTCAAAAAGGTACTGATCGAGTGTCTGACGGCTGATGCTCATGATGCTTATTACCTGTAGCAGTTCTGTCTGTGTACAGTCTTAGGTTTAGCTGGCGCTGAGCGCCTTTTCCATCGCGGATAACAGAAAACTACACGAAACTTCCGGGTGTCATTTTTCCGTGTTTTCAACATGAATGAAGAGAACAAATGGGAAAGTAAAGGTAGGAATGCTACCAATGACAGGTGTCAAATATCCGTTCTGATTCACACCCTGTTACGCGGCTGAGATTACCACTCCGCCGCGATGACCTCTAATGCCTGACTTAAATTGGGGTACTGAAAGGTAAATCCACTGGTTAACAGTGCCGTTGGTAAGACTTTTTGCCCCTGCAACAACAACTCAGACATTTCACCGAACACCATGCCCGCTGCAAAGGCTGGCATGGGAAATAGCGTCGGGCGATGCAAGGCGTTGCCGAGCGTGCGAGTGAATTCGCGATTGGTCGCGGGATATGGAGCCGTCATATTCACTGCACCACTCAAAGAATGCTTAGTGATGAAATCCAGTGCACGGATGTAGTCATCCCTGTGAATCCAGGAGATCACCTGATCACCGGACCCGATAACACCGCCCAACCCCAGACTGAAGGGCAACCACATCCTTTTCAGCATGCCGCCGTGCTGACCGAGCACGATGCCTGTGCGTAACCAAACGATCCGTTCAGCAATTTCCTGCAAAGGCTCGACGGCCTGCTCCCAGTCGATGCAGAGATTGGCTGAGAACCCGGTACCAGGCGCAGATGACTCGTTAAACGACGGTGTGGAGCCCGGAACGCTGCCGTAGTAACCAACCGCAGAACCGGACAACACCAACTCGAAATGTTGCCCGGAAGACTTCGCCCAGCGCACGAGGCTTTCGGTTAAGGTCACACGGCTGGCCCTCAGCTCAGCTTTGCGTGAATCACTCCAGCGCTTATCGGCAATGCCCTCCCCGGCAAGATTAACAACCCAGTCGATTTTGTCAGTCACCTCAGAGAAGTCTTTAACAAAATTAACTTCATTGCCGAGCAGTCTTGCACCTCTGGCCGGGTTACGGGTCAGAACGGTAATTCTGTGTCCGTACGATAGCCAGTGGGGTACCAGCTTTGAACCAATAAACCCGGTGCCGCCTGTGATCAGGATGTGTTTGCTCATGGCTGTATCCTCCTGGCCGCAGTGGCCACCTGGTTTACCGTTTCCGCCAATCAGAATTGATCAGCGGTCATGCCCATCAGACTGTCTTTACCCGTTTCGATTTCAGCCAGCAATGACAAAGTCTGCGGTAGTAGCTTATGCATGTAGAAAGCAGCAGTCTCTTTCTTAGCGCCATAGAAATCGGTCTCGGTCGACCCGTCTGCCAGTGCCTGCTCTGCGGTTGCCACCATACGGCTCCAGAAATAAGCAATCGCCGTGAGTGCAAACAGGCGCAGGTATGGCGTTGCAGCAGAGCCTGCCTGCTCGCGGTCACCCATACCGTTCTGCATCAGCCACATTGTTGCTTTCTGCAGGCGACCCGTTGCTGCTTTCAGCTCTTCACCGAAAGGTACACCCCCTTCTGTCTTAATGTAGCTATCCAGCATAGCGAAGAAGCTCTTCACTGCACGGCCACCGGCATGACCCAGCTTACGGCCTACAAGGTCGAGTGCCTGAATACCATTGGTGCCCTCGTAGATACGGGTAATGCGCGAATCACGCACGAACTGCTCTACCGGCCAATCCTGAGTAAAACCAGAGCCACCCATGAGCTGAAGACCGTCGTTTGCGCAGAAGAAGCCCTCGTCAGTCAGGAATGCCTTAACGATAGGTGTGAGCAGCTGCACCATATCATCGGCCTGCTGGCGCTCTTCCTCAGTCGCTGCTTTGTGTGCAATATCGAGCTGCATCGACGTGAAATAGGCCAGTGCACGGCCACCCTCGATGGTTGCTTTCTGACGCAGCAACATGCGACGCACATCCGGATGAACGATAATCGGGTCAGCCGCTTTCTCGGGCGCCTGTGGGCCAGCTAACGAGCGCGATTGCAGACGCTCTTTGGCGAAATCACGAGACACCTGATAAGCCGCTTCAGCAATGCCAAGTCCCTGCAGACCAACCATCAGGCGCGCACTGTTCATCATCACGAACATCGCCTGCAGGCCTTTGTGTGGCTCGCCGATCAGCCAACCTTTAGCATCTTCAAAGTTCATCACACAGGTAGCCGATGCTTTGATACCCATCTTATGCTCAAGACCACCGCAGAACGCCGGGTTACGTGAACCGTCATCCAGGAATTTAGGCACCAGGAACAAAGAAATACCTTTAGACCCACCCGGAGCATCGGGCAATTTCGCCAGCACCAGATGCACTATGTTATCCACGAGGTCGTGCTCGCCGCCGGTGATCCAGATTTTGTTGCCTGTGATGGAATAAGAACCATCCGCTTGCGGTTCAGCTTTGGTACGAATCAGACCAAGGTCAGTACCGCACTGAGGCTCAGTCAGACACATGGTGCCCGACCATTCGCCGCTGATCAGCTTCGGCAGGTACTTTTCTTTAAGCTCGTCTGAACCATAAGATGTCAGGGCATTAACGGCGCCGTGAGTCAGGCCCGGATACATGCCCAAAGATAGGTTGGCAGAGCACACCATCTCTTCAGCCAGAGTATTCAGTGTGTGTGGTAGGCCCTGGCCGCCGTACTCTACCGGGCCGGCAAGCGCTGTCCAACCAGCTTCAGCGAACTGGCGATAAGCATCGGGGAAGCCCTCTGGGGTTTTGACCGCTTTGGTTTCGGTATCGTAGTGGCAGCCCTCGCGATCACCAGACGTATTCAGCGGAGCTAACACGTTCTCAGCCAGTTTGGCCCCCTCAGTCAGCATCGCATCCATAATTTCTCGCGTTGCATCCTCGCATCCCGGAAGTTCAGGCAAGACAGTGTCGCCGTTCAGTACCTCGTAGAGTACAAACTGCATTTCACGGAGTGGAGCACGATAAGTCATGGTATTTCCTCAATATTCAATAGTTATACGTCAGTTATACACAATAGAATAAATTTGTACAACAGATAAAATACCGCCACAATAACCGAGTGCTTAACCCAGATTGCTTTGTACAACTTACGAGCTGCGGGTTAAGAGCTGCGGGGTTACACCTTCAGATCACAGATTAAATGGGCTACCCAGGATCAGAGTTATGAAGAAGATCGCCATTATAGGCGCAGGCGTTGCTGGACTGACCGCACTCCAGGCACTGAAGCAGCAAGACTGCTCCGTGACTGTTTTTGACAAGTCGAGAGGTTCAGGCGGCCGTCTCTCGAGCAAAAAATCCGGAGCATCCAGTTGGGACATGGGCGCTCAGTTCATGCGCGCGCACACTAAAGAGTTTAAGGCTCAGCTGAAGGCGTGGGAAACCGACGGCTGGATCGCACACTGGGATGTTACTCCCTGGTCTATCAACGGTACGCAAAGAACGGCCTCGCCGGATGATGTTGACCGCTATGTCGGCATGCCCCGTATGACGGGTCTCAGCCGGAAGCTGCTAGAATCGGCGGATGATTTCATCACGCAAACACGCATTGTCGAGTCCCGGTTTAATAGCGACCAACTCAACTGGTCACTGGTCGCTGAAGATGGTTCAGAATTTGGACTGTTCGATGAGCTCATTATCAACACGCCACCACAACAGGCCCTGCCACTCCTGCCAGCAGAATCACCGCTCATTGAGCAGGTAGACAGTATTCATATGCTGCCTTGCTGGACACTCCTGTACGGATTCGACGAACCACTGGCTTGTGCTTTCGATGCTGCCTTTGTGAAGTCAGGTCCTATTTCATGGATAGCCAGAAACAACAGCAAACCCGGGCGCGACGCCCGCGAGGCCTGGGTTATTCAAGCAAATCATGAATGGAGCGAACGTAAAAAAGATGCTCCACGCGAGGAAGTTCAGAAAGAACTGGAAGAAGCCTTCGCTATCGCGACAGGCTGCACTGTAACTCCTACGGATATCTGGCTACATCGCTGGCTATATTCATTACCCAGCAATGCGCCGGGGCTTGGCGCCCTGCGTGACGAACGACATAATCTCACGTTATGTGGCGACTGGTGTCACAAACCTTCTGTCGAAGGCGCTTGGCTGAGCGGTCGCGCCGCCGCAAACATTCTCACGGGAAACAAATCATGACGGACTCTAGAACCGCCACTCTGTTACTGGCTCATGGCAGTAGCGACGCTAACTGGCTCGCGCCTTTCTCTAACCTTCTGGCGAATATACGCAAAGGCCTGCAAGGTGAACGGGTAGAGCTTTCTTACATGGAGCTCGCAGAACCCTCCATGGAAGGACAGATCATCAAGCTTGCTGAAGAAGGCTTCGGCCACATTGATATCATGCCGTTATTTTTCGCTGCCGGACGCCACCTTAGAAAGGACGTGCCCGGCCAGATCGAAGCTCTGCAGACCACCCTCACCGAACAAGGACTGAAGGTCACCATTGAGCTGCACCCTCCCGTTGGTCTGGAGCCAGAAGTGACAGATGCTCTGCGTAACATCGTAATAAGGCAGGTCAACTCAGATCCGGCCTCTTCTGAATGATCCTCTACCTGTAATTGCGTATATGTTGCAGCGCTATAGCGCTGCAATACACCACGCCGCTGACCTCTCTGCAGTTCAAGTTATACAAAAAATAGATTTCCTGTACAATTTTTATTGACTTGTACAAGAAACCCAGCGCAGAATGAACTTATACAAATAACTCCCAGGAGTTGTACATGGTTTATTCATCCGACGATAAAATCCCTGTAGGCATCAGTGCCTGCCTCACTGGTCAAGCTGTGCGCTTTAATGGTAGCCACAAGCGATCACGCTTCTGCACCGACGTTCTCAGCGAATACTTCAACCTCCGCCCGATGTGCCCTGAAGTGGCGATCGGCATGGGCACGCCTCGCGAGCCTATTCGTCTGGTCAGTGACACGCCTGCAGACGAGAGTGTCCGGGCTGTGGGCGTTGACTCACCTGACATCGATGTCACTGACGACCTCCGTTCGGAGGCCGTGAAGGTCAGCGATCTCAATCAAGATCTCTGCGGCTTTATATTTATGCAGAAGAGTCCGAGCTGCGGGTTGTTCGGTGTAAAGCGCTACCTGAAAAATGGTCACCCTGAAGGTAAAGCGTCAGGTATTTTTGCCAGCGAGTTTGCGCGCTTGAATCCACTTCTGCCAATCGAGGAAGCTGGGCGCTTAAACGATGCAGCGTTACGTGAGAACTTTATGGTCCGCGTGTTCACCTATCGCGATTGGCAGCTGTTCACACAAACGACGGTTACCCCCGCGCGACTGATCGATTTCCACTCTCGGTATAAGTACCTGATTATGGCGCACAGCACCGTTCTGTATAAGGATGCGGGCCGTCTGCTCAGTGATTTATCCGGTGATATTAATCAGATTGCCGACGAGTACTTCGCGCTCCTGATGACGGCTCTCGCCAAGCCCGCCAGTCGCAAAACGCACACCAATACACTGATGCACTTGCAGGGGTATCTGAAAAATCTCATCAGTGCAGCAGATAAAGAAGAGCTGGCGCGGATTATTCTGGAATACCGTCGCGGGATTATTCCTCTCGTCGTCCCGCTTACTTTGCTGAAGCATCATCTGAACCACCACCAGGAAGCGAACGCCTACGCACGGCAGCAGGTTTATCTGAATCCGCATCCTTATGAACTGGGTTTGAGGAACACGCTGTGAATATTGCAGAGTGTGTGGGCTACCCAATACGTGAGTTTGCACGCCTGACCGGGGTCAACCCAGTCACCCTCAGGGCATGGGAGCGCCGCTACGGCATCATTCAGCCTTTGCGGACGGCTAAAGGTCACCGCTATTACACCGACGATCATGTCACTCAGGTGAAGTCGATCCTGTACTGGCTTGATCAGGGTTACCCAATTCGTCAGGTAAAGCTATTACTCAACGAGCCGCCGGCCCATCCATCGTCGCCATCTGATGAGTGGGACGACATTAAAAAACGGCAGCTGGCCGCTGCCCGTGATCTTAATTCCCGGGCGCTGGATGATGAATGGAGTAACGGTCTGGCAAGTTATCCGATGGCCGTTTATTACGAACGCTGTCTAGTCCCTGTTATTACTGAACTTCAACAAGACAGCAACGGCACTCTGATCCTCAACGCCTATACCCATTTGCTGCAGCGCAAACTCGCACAACTGATACAGCTCCAACAAAAGCATGCGGAAGGCCCGGGGCTGCTTATGTGCACTAACCACGAACAGGCAGAACTCCATCTTCTTGCCGCATCTTATGCCCTGGGAGCCGCCGGATTCCGACTTGAGTACTTTGGCGTGAATCTGAATCCGGATGACATACGTATAGTGTCAGACATGCTGGATTTCTCCTGGGTGTGGGCACACGTTCACCCGACGGGTCATGACGAACAGGCTTTATGGCAAAGCCTTTCAGAGAAATGCCGGATTCCGGTTTACTTTTCGGGCGCCATCCCCGACGACACAGACGAAGCACAGGCACTGCAACAACCCATGAGTAAGCAGATACAGACATTCATCCAACACGCCGGAGGCCGCTCATGACCCGCCTCATGTGGTTCAGAACCGACTTACGTGTGCTCGACAATCCGGCACTGATGCACAGCCGCCGAGATGACGAGGAAGCAACGCTGGCTATTTACTTTGCGACAGAAAAGCAGTGGCAGCAGCACGATCTGGGAGATCGCAGAACGAACCTGATGAAACAGGCTGCCTGTAACCTCCGGGAATCGCTTGATGGACTTGGAATCCCTTTACTCATCCTGAACAAAGAAACGTTCAAGGACAGCAGCGAAGCACTGCTGGAGATAATGGAGCGTTTTGATATCTCAGAGCTCAACTACAACCTCGAGTACGAGATAAATGAGCGCCATCGGGATATAGAGCTAGGCCAGTGGTGCAAAGCGAATGATGTGCAGGTCAATAAATTCCACGATCAGTGCATCGTCCCGCCGGGTGATCTGAAAACCCAGAATGATGATCCATATCGTGTGTATTCGCCTTTCCGCAAAGCCTGGCTGCGCCTGAAGAAAGACTACATGGAATCACCTTCGGCCGCTCCGTCGCAGCAGGACATGCGCACCATTTCGCATGACATACGCGATTACTGGGCGGAGAAAAGCTGGACGCCGGACTACAACAATGACGCTCTCTGGGACCCAAGTGAAGACGCCGCACACGAACAACTCAAAGAGTTTCTGGATAAAGATGGCCTTCAGTATCACGAACAGCGCGATATTCCAGAATTAGATGCGACCAGTCGCCTTTCTTTTTATCTTGCCCTTGGGGTGCTATCGCCACGTCAGTGTATTTACACCGCCTGGCAACAGAACGGGTGTTTACTCAGTGGTGGAGAAACTGGCCTGGACAATTGGATTAATGAACTCGTCTGGCGTGAATTCTACCGTCACCTGATCGTGGCCTATCCTGAACTATGCAAGCACCGTGCTTTCCGCCCGGATTACGAGAATATTCCATGGAGAGACAGCGCTGGAGATTTCGAGCGCTGGTGCAAAGGTGAGACGGGCTACCCTATCGTGGATGCAGCGATGAAGCAGCTGCTGGATCAGGGCTGGATGCACAACCGTCTACGTATGGTGACAGCAATGTTCCTGACTAAGCACCTGCTGATTGACTGGCACAGAGGCGAGAAATTTTTCAGCCAGCATCTGGTCGACGCTGATCTTGCTTCAAACAACGGTGGCTGGCAGTGGAGTGCGTCAACAGGCGCAGACGGTGCACCTTACTTCCGCATATTCAATCCTGTGACGCAATCTGAACGGTTTGATGAACAAGGGCACTTTATTGCCCGCTACCTGCCAGAACTGAACAGTCTGTCGCCCAAAGCCCGACACTTTCCGGATGAAAAGGCCCGGAAAGCCAGTGGTTATCCTGAGGCAATCGTAGAGCACAAAGCAGCGCGGCAACGCGCGCTGGACACATTCAAAAGCATGGAGAACTGAGGCAAACGCCCGGTGAAAACAGGTATGACGAGCATTCGCAAAAAATCCTGGTTACTGAACATCGCCCGCTGGTTCGATTCCTACGCAGGCAGCGATGCGCCCATGACCAGTACGCAATTTAACTGGGTTCGGGTCATTCCGTTTCTGATCCTTCACCTGGCTTGTTTTGCTGCATTCTGGACTGGCGTGAGCACCGTCGCTCTGGTGACCTGCCTCGGCCTGTTCTGGCTGAGGATGTTTGCTATTACGGCGTTTTATCATCGCTACTTTGCCCATCGCAGCTACAAAACAAACCGCTTCTGGCAGTTTATATTTGCTTTGCTCGGCAATATGTCAGCACAGCGCGGGCCACTCTGGTGGGCAGCACATCATCGTGCGCACCATCAGCACTCGGATACGGAAGAAGACCTGCACTCGCCTGTTCAGCGCGGGTTCTGGTGGAGTCACATGGGTTGGTTCACCTGCGATGCAAGCTTCAAAACTCAATTGCATAGAATCAAAGATTTCGCGCGCTTCCCTGAGCTTAAATTTCTCGACCGCTATGACGGCTTCGCGCCATTACTGCTGATCGTGATTCTATATGTCTCAGGAGAGCTGATGGCGGCCTTCGCTCCCGGCCTCAATACCAATGGCGCCCAGATGGTCGTCTGGGGCTTTGTTATCTCCACCGTCATTCTTTTTCACTCGACAGTGACCATTAATTCGCTCGGCCATATCTGGGGCTCTCGTCGCTTCAAGACCAAAGACGACAGCCGCAATAACGGTGTCCTCGCCTTGCTGACGTTGGGCGAAGGCTGGCACAACAACCACCACCGCTGGGCAGTATCGGCCCGCCAGGGATTCTACTGGTGGGAGATCGATATCACCTACATGATACTCAAAGCAATGAGTTGGGTCGGGATCGTTCACAGCCTCAATCCTGTTCCTGCTCATGTTCTGAAGGAGGGGCGTAATGGACAACAAGCGCATTCCAGCCACAACGAGTAAGACAGCAGGGGCACATACAACAGACTCCCGGCTAGCTGCTTTTTACAAGCTCTATAACACACTCGGCCCAGAAACCGCGGGGACACAGAAGCTACGGCGTTGCCTGGCGGAGGTCTACCACCCGGATATCATTTTCAGTGACCCGATGCACCGCATACTGGGCATTGATGCGCTGGAAAAATACTTTGAAGGCCTGTACGAAAATATCACGTACATCGATTTTCAGTTTCACAAAGCCTGGGTCGACTCTGATGAAGGCTCAGTGCACTGGACGATGCGTTATCGTCACCCACGACTGAAAGCCGGCAAACACGATATTAAGGTCGATGGCGTCTCTCTGCTGCGCTGGAAAGATAACCTGGTGATCCAGCATCAGGACATTTTCGACGCAGGCAGCCTGCTTTACGAACATCTGCCAGTGCTCGGCTGGCTAATCCACAAACTGAAGGAGCGCATGGCATGACACAGGCACCTCCACTCAGTCAGCAGGTGATATGGCTGACAGGCGCATCCTCGGGTATCGGAGAAGCGTTGACGGATGAACTCGCACCGCGTTGCAAAGCGCTTTTCATCAGCGCCCGCTCTGAAGAAAAGCTGCGCCCTCTGGCGGCAAAGCATTCCAATGTGACCGTTATTACCGCTGATATCACAGACGAAAGCAGCCTTCATGAAGCAGCGTCTACCATTGAAAAAGCGCATGGGCATCTGGACACCCTGATCGCAAATGCTGGGACTTGCGAATACGTCGACGTCACTGATTTTGATACGCAATTGTTTCGACGGGTTTTTGAAACCAATGTGATGGGACTGGTCAACACCACCGCTGCCGCTTTACCACTGCTTCAGAAAAGCCAACGAGGCTATCTGGTCGGCGTTGGTAGCAGCGTCTCTATGCTTGCCATGCCACGCGCACAAGCTTATGGCGCGAGCAAAGCAGCAGTCGCACATTTTCTGGAAAGTATGAAAGCCGATCTCAAGGCCATGGATATCGACGTGTCTCTGGTCAGCCCGGGCTTCGTCAAAACACCACTGACAGACGCAAACGACTTTCCTATGCCAATGCGCATCAGCGCTGAGCAAGCAGCAGAAGAGATCGTAAAAGGCGTTGAGAAGCGCCAATGGCACATACACTTTCCGAAAGGGTTTACCCGTATTCTTTGGTTTATCGGGCAATTGCCCGCTTTTCTTCGCCACAGGATCACGGCTCAGATGTCCCGTACTGATGAAGCGCTGCTGCAACAGGGAAAACGACAGATAAAACAACAGGAATCTGATTCATGAATAAACGCGTCGCAATCATTGGTTCAGGTATCGCAGGATTAACCTGTGCCTGGTTATTAAGAGAGAAGTACGATGTCTCTCTTTATGAAGCAAATGACTATGCCGGTGGTCATACTCAAACGACAGACGTTGAGGTTAACGGCACCAGCTGGCCAGTAAACACCGGGTTTATCGTATACAACGACTGGACGTACCCGAACTTTATCCGCCTTATGGATTTGCTCGGTGTTAAAAGTGAAGAGTCGGACATGAGTTTCAGCGTAAAGTGCGAGCAGTCAGGGCTTGAGTACAATGGCCATACCCTTAATACATTGTTCGCTCAACGCAGAAATATTTTAAAGCCTTCATTCTGGGGCATGATCCGCGACATTCTGAAATTCAATAAAGAAACCCGGGAAGAGCTCGCTAATAACAGAGTCGATCAGTCTGAAACGCTCGGCGGTTACCTGCAGCGGAAAGGCTACGGCGAAGCTTTCAGAACAAAATACATCATTCCTATGGGGGCCGCAGTCTGGTCAGCCAGTGAAGAAATGATGATGCAATTCCCGGTCTATTTTTTCCTTCGCTTTTTCAATAACCATGGCATGTTGAGTGTTGATGAACGCCCGCAGTGGCGGGTCATTTCGAACGGCTCGCGCAGTTATGTGACACGCATACTCGAAGATCTGCCCGAAGATCAGGTTCATCTGAATACGCCAATTGACGGCGTCAGCCGCTCTGCAGACGGTGTCATCGTCAGCAGTCACCGGGGGCATGAGCACTTTGATGAGGTGATTTTTGCCTGCCACAGTGATCAGGCACTGGGAATGCTGAAAGACGCGACCAGCGATGAGAAGGATATTCTCGGTGCTATTCCCTACAAGATGAACGATGTCGTTCTGCACACAGATAAAACCATTCTGCCCCAGCGTCGATTGGCATGGGCCTCCTGGAATTATCATATTGGAGAGGAAAGTCAGGATTCGGTCGCCGTCACCTACTACATGAATCGCTTACAGAATTTCGATGACGCACCGGTCGATTTTTGTGTCACGCTGAATAAAACAGAAGCGATTGATCCCGATAAAATTATTCGACAGTTCCGCTACGCACATCCGGTGTTTACTCTCGAGGGTATGGCCGCACAACACAGACATAGTGAAATCAGCGGCAAAAATCACTCTCATTTTTGTGGCGCTTACTGGTTTAACGGTTTCCACGAGGACGGTGTGAAAAGTGCTCTGCGTGTGACGGAAGCGTTGGGAGTTCCTCTGCCATGAGCATGACCCAGAGTGCAATATTTACCGGCACAGTTCGTCACAGGCGTTTTCATCCAGTTAAACACGCCCTGAATTACCGCGCTTTTATGGTGTGGCTGAATCTGGATGAGGCGGACGATGTGCTCCACCGCTCTGCACTCTGGGGGCAATCCCGCTTTTCTCTTGCGCGCTTTCGTCGCGAGGACTACTTTTCACTGCCTGACCTACCACATCAATCAACAGCGGATAACCTTAAGCTGCACGTCTGTGAAGCCTTCCGGCGCGAAACAGGTATGGAGCCGGAGCAGATCTGTATGATGACCAATCTGCGCTATTTCGGTTATCTGATTAACCCAGTGACCTTCTATTACGCCTACGATGCTGATGGCAAACATCTGGGTATTCTTTCTGAGATTACCAATACTCCATGGGATGAGCGGTTTCACTACACACTGCTCAGCCAGCAGGCGGCCAGTCATGCAACCGCCACGCATGCCACCCCGGAAGAGAAATTTCGCGGAATAAAGCCAGAACATACTCAACAACATGCAGATGGCCACCAGCGCCATCGTTATCGGTTCAATAAAGTTTTTCATGTATCGCCATTTAATCCGCTGGATATGACGTATATCTGGAGCATGCCAGAAGTGACGGACGACTGCCTGATTCATATGCAGACGATGAATCAGGGCAGGCTCGACTTCGATGCCACGATGACTATAAACAGACAGCCCATGACATCGAAAACGATGCGCAGAACCTTGCTTCAGTACCCCTTTATGACCATGAAGGTGGTTTGGGGAATTTACAGCAATGCGTTGCGTCTCTGGCTGAAGAAAAGCCCTTTTTACGATCACCCTGAAAATGATCCCGAGCAGGACCATAAAAAATCTATCGCCCCACGACAGGAGCACTTATGAAAACACTGACAGTGACCGCCGAAAATATGCCCTGGATTGATCGTTTCTGCCGTAATGGGCTGATCGATACGCTTCAGAAACTTCACACTGGATCTCTGGAAATTGTCGAGGGTGATAACACGTTGCAGTTCGGTAAAGCCGGATCAGACATGCACTCACGCATCGAGATTCTGGACAGCGAGGCCTACCGCAGCATTGCACTGAACGGCAGCGTCGGCGCTGGTGAATCCTACATGACCGGTGACTGGACCTGCTCAGATCTCCCGATGCTGATCCGGATTCTGTCCCGTAATAAAGACGTCGTTGATCAGATAGACAGTGGCTTGGCGAACCTGGGTAAGTTTGCCCTTAAATGGCTGCACTCACTCAACCGCAACACTGAAAAAGGTTCACGACGCAATATCGCGGCACACTATGATCTCGGCAACGATATGTTTGAACTCTTCCTTGATCCGACCATGATGTATTCCAGTGGTATATTCCCGAGTGCAGATGCCACTATGGAAGAAGCGTCAGTGTATAAACTGGACCGTATCTGCAAAAAGCTCGACCTGCAGCCAACAGATCACCTGGTGGAAATTGGTACCGGCTGGGGAAGCATGGCCATCCACGCGGCGAAACATTACGGCTGTAAGGTAACCACAACGACTATTTCCGAACAGCAATACGCCTGGGCCGAGAAGAAGGTCAAAGCGGAAGGCCTGGAAGACAAAATTACCCTACTCAAAAAAGACTACCGTGCACTCGAAGGTGAATACGACAAGCTTGTTTCTATCGAGATGATTGAAGCCGTGGGCTGGGAATATCTGGATACCTACACAGCGACTATAAGCCGACTTCTGAAGCCTGAAGGTATCGCCCTGATTCAGGCGATCACAATTGAAGATCAACGTTACGAGCAAGCGAAAAAAGACGTCGATTTTATTAAGCGTTACATCTTCCCTGGCAGTTTTATTCCTTGTGTGACCGCTATTCAGAATTCATTCACACAGTGTACCGATATGAAAATGGCACACATGGAGGATATTACGCCCCACTATGCCCGCACACTTGATGCCTGGAGAAAGCGCTTCCTCGCCAACAAGAAAGCCATCATGGCTAAGGGATATGGCGAAGACTTTATTCGCCTCTGGGATTTCTACTTCGCGTACTGTGAGGGAGGGTTCGCTGAGCGGGTTATTGGTGATGTGCATCTGATGTTCGCCAAACCACTCAATCGCAGTGAACCGGTACTTGGTAACCTCTGATGTCTGCGTCTCAGCTGAAGATCATTAATGCCGTGGCGTTCCAGCTTTGCTGGTTTGCGTGTGTACTGGGAGGCAGCCTGTGGGCGCTCCCTGCTGTACTGGCATTTATGATCTGGCACCGACAGATCGCGACCAGAGCAGAATGGCTGTTTATCTCGATACTCAGTCTCTGTGGTATTGCTTTGGACACAGTCTGGTATCAACTCGGGATCTTCAGCTTTGATAACTACTCCATGCCGGTTATTCCAGCCTGGCTCGCGCTGCTATGGCTCGCCTTTGCTTCGACGCTATTCCATTCGCTATACGTAATCTTCTCCAGAATCTGGCTCATTGTGCCTCTGGCTGCGATATCCGCCCCGATCAGCTACTACGCAGGTCAGGAGTTCGGAGCCATCGTCCTTGGCAGCAACGCCCTTTGGGTCATTTCAGCGTCCTGGGGCAGCCTGATGCTGATTGCCTCACTTGCACATTCGCATCAGTTTCCTTCAGAAATATCATCCACGACTCAGAGGAAAAGCCGTGATTAAGTATCTTACGACGGCCTTATTAGTTTCTTTATCCAGCCTGCTGACCGCGGAAGAATCGGTTCTATCTTACCGAGGTGATGCATTCAGTCTGGAGGGCGGCGAACTTCTTTATACGGAATATCACGAGTTAACCACTAAAGACGGCCGGCCTGTTGCCCGTGAGACCCGCTATCAGACACCAAACACTGAAGAGTTCGCACAAAAACAGAATCAATACGGTGAAAATCCGGCCACACCCAACTTTAACCTCAACGACACACGCTATGACTACTCTGAAGAGGTAACCTACAGCAATGGTAAGTGGCGTGTCAGTTACAGTGAACCTGATGAGTCAGATAAAGGGACACTCGGGTCACCAGATTACACTCCGGTCATTGATGCAGGCTTCGATGAGTTTGTACGCTCGGAGTGGCCAAAGTTGCTGGAGGACAAAACCGTCCGGTTTTCGTTCGCGGTACCTTCAAGGCTGGAGTGGGTTAATTTCCGTCTGATTCCTCTGCAGCGTGAAGAGGGAAAGCTCACAGTCGAAATGCGGTTGAGCTCCAGGCTCCTGTCCTGGCTTCTTGAGCCAGTTGAGCTGACTTATGATGAAAAAACTCAGCGACTCCTGACCTACCGTGGCCTTACGAATATCAGAGATAAGGACGGCGAGGGCATCAAAGCTGAAATCCGATACACTTACCCGGATTAAACGACGACTAAAAGGAAAGGAAGATGCGTCCGTTTGCAGTTCCACTGATCATTGCCATCAGCGCTCAGGCCGTACAGCTTCACGCAGAGGTCACGCTGGATAAAGTGACCACCACCGGAGAGGAAGTCGAATCTCCGCGACCTACCACAGAAAAATTATTAAAAATCCCGGGCGCCGGTAATGATCCGCTCAGAGCTTTGGAGGCGCTTCCGGGTGTCGTCTTTGGCAATGGACGCGAAGCCGCACCCGCCGTGCGCGGATCATCGCCCGACGATAACGCCTACTACCTCGATTTTCTGCCAGTCGGTTATCTCTTTCATAACGACGGCTCAAGCATCGTCAATGACGCTCTGGTCGAAGGTTTTGAGCTCTACCCTGCGGCCTTTGGCCCGGAATTTAATAATGCCACCGGCGCAGTGATCACCGCAGATTCCCGCTCGCCCTATTTTGACGACCAGCAGACCATCGTCGACTTAAGCTTGTTACGCGCTGGGGTTCTGTTTGATGTTCCCGTCAATGAATCCAATGCCGCATTTCTGAGCGCTCGCATGAGCCTGTTTCAGTACTATCTCGAAAACCTGGTCGATGACGAGGATTTCGAATTCACTACGGTGCCTGAATTTTACGACTATCAGGGCGCATGGGAATACCGACCGGATTCCGTGTCTGCGCTTCGTTTCCAGGCCATTGGTGCCCGGGATAAAGCCGGCTTCGATTTCCCCGAAGACTCTGATTTTGTTCAGCAGGACCCCGCACTCAGCGGTGGGCTGGAGGCCGAACAATACTTTAATAGTCAGGGCGTTGTTTACGAGCGCTTTTTTTCTTCGGGTCTGAGCATGAAAACCGGTATATCTCAACTTGAGGAGAGCTTCGAGTTCAGTATCGGGCAAGGCAATTTTATTGATGCCAAAAGCAATCGTTACGGTCTGCGCTCGCAGTTTATTTATCCGGTTTCCCTTTCTCATGAACTTCAGTTCGGTGCTGAATATTCGGAACAGAACATCAACTACAAAGGTCGCTTTTCCGCACCACCCTGTGATGAGTTCTCCAGCGATTGCCGTCTTGTTACGGCGACGGAGGAATTAACGGGCTCCGGAAATTTTGTAATACGCGAATTCAACGCCAATCTGGCTGACCAGTGGAACATTCTTCCCTGGTGGCAGCTGACCCCCGGCGTGCTCGCCTCCTATAATGAATTTACCGAAAACACGTACGCAGAGCCGCGACTGGAAAGCCGCATTCAGGTTGCACTGCCACTGACATGGACGCTTGGCTTTGGCGAGTACCATGCTTTGTCGGGCAACCCCGGGCAGTACACGCCGGAATTCGGAAACCCAGACATCAACGAAACCCGTTCGACACACTACGAAACAGGCCTCGAGTATCAGATCAGAGGCGGCCTCAACCTGACGTCCGAACTCTACTACAAAGACATTACAGACATTGTCGTGTCACGCGCCCCGCAAAATAACTACCCCGGCCTGACGACTGAGGAATATAACGCTCTGCCGCGCTATACCAATGACGGCAGTGGCGAGTCCTGGGGAGTGGAAACTCTCCTCAACGCGGACTACAGCGACCGCTGGTATGGCTGGGTCTCTCTCACTCTCTCACGCACTGAGCGGAGTAATGACATCACCGATGAGAACTTCCGCTACTCCTACGATAAACCCATCGTAATAAACGCCGTCGGCAATTATCGCTGGAATGACCGCTGGACCTTCGGCCTGAAGTGGCGCTACGAGAGCGGACAACTCGTGACTCCACTTGAGGGCGTTGAAGAAGACGATGACACCCCCGGCCTGTTCAATCCGATTTATGGCGACCCATTCTCAGAGCGGCTTCCGGCTTACCACCGCCTCGACTTCAGAGCAGACCGTGCCTACCAGTTCAGTCGCTGGAGTATGGACCTCTACTTTGAGGTGATTAACCTTTATGCCCGGGAAAACGTCGTAGGCTACCGTTACCTGAATGCCGACTACAGCGAGCGTGAGGAGGTCAACGACCTGCCTCCGATTGCTTCCTTTGGTGTTCGTATGGTCTTCTGAGCATGCAAATTGGATACAAAATGCAGTCAATTGTCTCATATATCTTTTCAATTGCTGTTTTTATGGCCATACTGTCCAAAGCTAAAACTCAAGGAACACTCAGCCCATGCAGATAGGTAAACGCGAAGAATTCGACCTTAACGAAATGGCTATCTTCGTTCATGTTGTGGAGGCGGGCAGTTTTACTGGCGCTGCGCGCCACCTGGGTCTACCCAAGTCGACTGTCAGCCGCAAGATTACTCAACTCGAAGAACGTCTCGGTGTACGCCTGATTCAGCGCACAACGCGGAGTCTGCGGCTTACTGACACAGGTAATGCTTATTACAACCAGTGCGCACGCATCCTGGGCGAAATTGAAGAAGCCAACATCGCGGTCACGCGTATGCAGAGCACGCCAACGGGCACTCTTCGTATTACGGCGCCTGTTCTGTTCGGCTCAACTGTACTTTCCGGACTAATTGCAGATTACTGTGACCAGCATCCTCAGGTGACTGTGGATATGGTGCTCAGCGACCAGAAGCTCGATCTGGTTCAGGACGGTATTGATGTTGCCTTCCGGGTCGGTACCCTCGAAGACTCTTCGCTGATTGGCAGACACCTTGGTGATGTGCGTTCAATTCTTTGTGTCAGCAGTGATTATGTGAAGAAGCACGGCGAACCTAAACACCCGGATACACTGGGTGAGCACGAGCTGATGACGCTTTCACAATGGCCGAGCTGGCAGCTCTGTGGGCCGTCTGGCCAGACGCACAGTCACAACGTACATGCCCGTATTCAGGTGAATGACTTTGCCAGCCTGTACACCCTGGCACTGTCGGGTGCAGGCATTGCTCCGCTGCCGACTTTAATTGCAGCGCCAGCAATTCGCGCAGGCTCACTCGTTCAGGTATTACCTGAATGGCCTTTCGAAGCCAGCCCGATTCATGCACTCTATCCAAGCAACCGCCACCTTTCTGCGAAGGTGCGCAGTTTCGTAGAATTCGTTATTGAATCCGTCCGCCCTACCCCACCGTGGGAAGTCGGACACGACATTGCACGCTCCGAATAGTAATTACGAGGTTCAGGGATGAAAACTGTTCTGCTGAGTAAGACCGCAACCATCATCACAGCCGCCCTGCTGGCGGCGTGCTCACCAGAGGCTACCGAGACGGAAGAGGCCGACAAGGCGAAGGTACTGACCAAGCAGACCACGACTTCTGCCGATACCGATGCAAAACCTAAGGTTGCGCCGACGCGCTCCGCCGCAGATCTCGCTCGGGATCAGTACAGACACCCTGCTGAAACCCTAATGTTCTTTGAGGTTGAGCCTTCTCACACCGTTGTTGAGTTATGGCCGGGTGGCGGCTGGTATACGGCCATACTGGCACCGTATCTTAAACAGAACGGTCAGTTGATTGCAGCGCATTTCCCGGCTGACAGTGAAATCAGTTTTTTCCAGAAAAGCCGTGCCGCATTTAATAAGCGCTTCCTGCTGCAACCTGAGCTTTATGGCAATATTTATGTCACTGAACTGGCGCCGCCGCAGAAGCTTACAATTGCCCAAGCCGGAGAAGCAGATCGTGTGCTGACGTTCCGTAACGTGCATAACTGGATGCGTAACCGCCAGGAACAGGCGGTTTTCGATGAAGCCTACCGGGTGTTGAAACAAGGTGGAATTTTAGGGGTTGTCGAGCACCGCGCTCCAGACTCATTTTCCCGCGAAGAGATGGTAGAAACCGGATATGTCACTGAATCCTATGTGACTCAACTCGCGATTAACGCAGGTTTTGTTCCAGATGGTCATTCTGAAATCAACGCCAATCCGAAGGACACCCGGAATCATGCTCATGGCGTATGGTCTTTGCCGCCGACATTACGGGGTGGCGACATTAACCGGGCTGAATTTCTCGCCATTGGCGAAAGCGATCGTATGACGCTTAAGTTCAGAAAACCCTGAACCGAAAAGCAGGCTCATAGCTCGACGCCGTCCATGCCGATCATGGTCACCCAATGTTTGTTGTCGTGGTCGGTGTCCACGCGCAAGCGCAACATACCTGCGTATGGAATGCCAAGCCGGTTCATCGCTTCCGGTGCCAGAGACAAGAGGTGCTGAGCCAGTACCCGCATCACACCACCGTGCGTCACGATCAATATTTGCTGGCCAGCATGTTGTTCAAGAACATGTTGCCATCCTTCCAGTACCCGCGATTGCAACTTGCCTACAGGCTCCCCTCCCGGGGCGCAGAAGTTCATCGGGTCTTCCCAGAGTTGGCGGACATGGGTCTGCTCAGCTGACATGATCTCTTTAATGGGAACATTCTCCCACGCTCCATAATCAATCTCAGCCCAGCGCTCATCGATGTGCAAAGTTAAACCGGATTGCCCAGCGACCCGCTCTGCGCTTTCACTGCAGCGACTCAACGGAGAGGACACCACGCGCTGCCAGTCACCGGGATTTCGCTCCAGCCTTTGCTGAAACTGACGACGGCCGTTGTCTGTCAGGCGGTGATCGGTGCGGCCACGAAATACCTCGCCACCCTCGGGCTCACCGTGACGAATAACGTCAAGGAACGTGACTATACTGCTCATTCTTTATCGGGCTCCGGCGAAGACGCTGTCAGTGTCTAGACTTATGACCACATGGTAACAAATTTACCCGAATCATCTTCAGGAGTATGAACATGAGCGCGCAATCATTTGCAGAAATGCGTATGGAGCCACGCTGGCAACTGAAAAGCACCGTCAGCGTGTTCCGCAAAGGAGGCAGCGACTGCCTCGGGTTACTGGTCAACTGGTCAAAGAGTGGCTTAATGATATCCAGCTACCAGGCGTTAAAAGAAGGCGAGACGCTTGATGTCGACCTGGTCGACATCCTTCAGGACAACGAACGTCGTACCGCGCCCTGCCGCATTGAGATCGCCTGGAGTAGAGAACTGAACCCCAGTCTTTACGGCAGCGGCTGTCGTCTGGTCGAAGGGTCCGCAATGTTCGACGCAATGATGCAGGACTATTGCGACGACTGAGCAGCATCGTACACTGTCCTGACATTCTCACTCGACAGGACAGCCATGCTGCAGTTTGGCATAGATCTCGGTGGTACCAAGACAGAAATCATCGCTTTAGATCCGAGCGGTAAAGAACTCCTGCGCCGCCGTAAACCTACCCCCCGCGATTGCTACGATGCAATCCTTAACAACATCCTGAGCCTGGTGAATGATGCTGCATCTGAACTTGCTCAACCCTACACTCTTGGGCTGGGTATCCCCGGCGCGCTTTCGTATCAGACTGGACTGGTAAAGAATGCCAATACCACCTGCTTGATTGGCAAAGATCTCAAAGGCGATTTAGAACGCGCCCTTGAGCAGCCTGTCGTTATCGCCAACGATGCCGATTGCCTGGCCCTGTCGGAAGCTACCGATGGCGCAGGTGCCGGCTTCCCTACTGTATTTGCTGTGATTGTGGGTACTGGATGCGGCGGAGGCTGGGTTGTCAGAGGCAGCCTGGTATCCGGGCCAAATGCGATTTCTGGAGAATGGGGGCACAACCCTCTCCCGTGGCGCGAAGATTCAGATGCGGTGCTGAACTGCTACTGCGGTTTATCCGGCTGTCAGGAGACAATCCTCTCGGGCACCGGCATTCGCTTACAGGCCAGAGAAGAAACCGGTAAAGACCAACCTGCAGAAGTCTGGGTGGCAGCCGCAGAAGCTGGTGACGAAGAAGCTAAGGGCGTGTTGTTCAGACATCATCGACGGCTGGCGAAAGCACTCGCCGCCGTAATTAACCTGATGGACCCTCACGTTATCGTGCTTGGTGGTGGCGTCTCGAACATTGCCAGTGTTTACGACGTGGTACCGCAGCTCTGGCAGGAGTGGGTATTCTCTGATTCGGTGGTCACACCGTTGAGAAAATCGGTTCATGGCGACTCCAGCGGAGTACGCGGTGCCGCCTGGCTGGGCGCTCAGGCGGTACAATCAAGTACAGGCTAACCGGCTAAGCGGCTGTTAACAGGCCGTTGAAACACGTTTTCGAGGCAGTCAGTGCAAGGCAAAAACAGGCGAAAAGCGGAGTTTATAAGTCATAAATGAGCATTATGAGCCTGTTTTTAACGAAGCAATGACAACGCAGATAGTTTTTCAGCAGCCTGTTAGAGCAGATACCCGCCCACAGTCGCGGCGCCAATAATAACCATCCACACCGACAACGAGCGGATATGCAGGCGCTGCCAACGATCAAGTTCGGCAGCGGCCTCTTCAGCACTCTCATCAACCGGGCACGACATAGTAACTGACTGCCCGGCCAGAGATTCATTTGCTACACGGTAGAGAACATCGGCACTGTGCGTCGTGCGATCCCAAAGGTAAGAATGAAGCACAGGAAATGCGCGCAGAAAGTCTCCGGCAAGCGCATAGGTTAACCCCAGAAGCCGAACGGGAATCCACTCAATCCAGTGCAGGTAACGCCAGCCCTGTGCATCGCAATGCGTTGCCCGCGCATATTGGAGAGAAAACCACGCCAACAGAATCCCGGCAATATCCGCAACCATGTACCAGAAAACCATCAGGAAAAAGAACTCAAACCAACGGTGCAGAAGTGCCCGGATCACCTGATGATTCATGGTGGTCAGGTCATCGCTGACACGTACTTCCGGCACTGCAAGGTACTGGTCAGCGCAATGATAGGCCCCTTGTGTATCGCCCTTTTTTAAGTCACTGCGATAGGCTTCGAGGTGCTTGCCGATACTGATATGCGACAGCACGTATAGCAAGACAAGAATCTTCAGTAACACACTGAGCAGACCAAAGGCATAGGGATCAGCCAGCAACATCGCCGCCGTAATAGTGACAACCGGAAGAACCACAACAACCGAGTACCTGAAATGGCGATGCCAGTTCATAAAGCGTGGCAGCCTTTCTACCTGCTTCAGCCACCAGGCGAAGGTGCGGCTACTGGTGCTGCGATGCGGTAAAGGGAAGCGCTGCTGCCATAATAAGACGACAAACAGAACGAGAAACTTCATTTCTACTCCTCAGGACACCCGTCACCCGTGACCAGCGAGGCACGGTAACGCGTCCAGTCAAAGGCAGGCCCGGGGTCCGTCTTCCTGCCAGAGGCAATGTCTTCATGCCCGGTTATCCGCTCATCCGTGATCATGCGGTAATGCCGCTTAAGACACTCAGTCACCGCCGTAAGCTGCTCATACTGAGCATCGCTGTACGGAGCAGTGTCGGTTCCTTCCAGTTCTATTCCTATAGAATAGTCGTTGCAATTATCGCGGCCAGAAAATTGCGACTGCCCCGCATGCCAGGCGCGATCATCAAAACTTACAAACTGAGTGATCGCCCCGTCGCGCTCGATAAACAGGTGACTCGAGACCTGCAAGTCTGCGATGGTCTCAAAATAGGGATGTTGCCCCGCATCAAGTTGATTGCAGAAAAAACGTTGCACACAGCCGCTGCCGAATTGCCCAGGTGGCAAACTGATGTTGTGAATCACAAGCAGGGAGATATCTCCGACGTCCGGGCGAGGACCAAAATTCGGGGATGGAATCCATTGGGCAGAATCCAGGCGACCATTCGTTATCTTCATTATTTTCCAAAGCAATCAATGTTGTTCTTCAGCTCTTCAAGTTTGGCATAAACACAGCGGGCCGATATAGTCCGGGGACCAGCGAATATGACAGGAATATAAAATGGAGTTTCTGAATACTCTCAATGGCATTGTCTGGGGCTGGCCAATGCTGGCTTTAATTGCGCTTACAGGCCTGTTTTTAACTATCGGCCTGAAGGCTTACCCTATCCGGCATCTGAAAACCGGATTCGTCGAATTATGGCAAGGCAGACATAAACACGGTGAGGGAGAAATCTCTGGCTTCAATGCCCTGATGACCTCACTCTCGGCAACGATCGGCACAGGCAACATTGCCGGGGTCGCAACGGCTGTCGCTATGGGAGGCCCTGGCGCCATTTTCTGGATGTGGATCATCGCTCTTGTTGGTATGGCCACGAAGTATTCTGAAGCCGTACTGGCTGTGCGTTTTCGCGAACAGAATGAACAAGGGCACTTTGTCGGTGGGCCCATGTACTACATCCGCAACGGCCTTGGGCCTAAGTTCAAGTGGCTTGCGGTCGCCTTTGCTTTCTTCGGTATGCTCGCGGGATTCGGCATTGGTAACGGTGTACAGGCCAACTCGGTGGCCGACGCCATGTCGCATATCTCACCAGGCGGCACTGGCATTCCTGAATGGGTAACGGGTCTGGTGGTTGCTGCTTTGGTGGGTCTGGTCCTTATCGGAGGCATCCGCAGAATCTCAGACGTCGCGGGCAAGCTGGTTCCGTTTATGGCGATTACTTACGTGATCGCCGGCGTCGTTCTACTGGGAATCTATGCCAATGAAATTCCGGCAGCGCTGGAGCTGATCGTTACACACGCCTTCACACCTATTTCGGCCGCGGGAGGCTTCGCAGGCGCCACCGTCTGGGCTGCGATTCGCTTCGGTGTCGCACGTGGAGTCTTCTCAAACGAAGCTGGCCTTGGTAGCGCTCCTATTGCACACGCTACAGCAACCACAGACAGCCCCGTGCGTCAGGGTACAATCGCGATGCTGGGCACCTTTATCGATACTATCATCATATGCACCATTACTGGCCTGGTGATCGTTGCATCCGGTGCCTGGCAAACCGGCGCCTCAGGCGCTAGCCTGACCGCATCTGCCTTTGACGCCGGGCTCCCGGTGATTGGCCAGTACATAGTCACGCTGGGGCTGGCAGTGTTTGCTTTCACCACCATTATCGGGTGGTCATTTTATGGCGAACGCTGTACCGAGTACTTATTTGGTATCAAAGCCGTTCCGGTATTCCGGCTTATCTGGGTTGCAGCCATCCCCATTGGTGCGACACAAGAGCTGAATGTCGCCTGGCTCATCGCGGATACTCTGAACGCCATGATGGCCCTGCCTAACCTGGTCGCACTGATTCTGCTCAGCCCTGTCGTGTTCGGCCTTACCCGGGAGTATCTACAAAAAGGTTCCCAGAAAGACCTGTAGTAAACCAGTCGGGCAGTATCAGTTGGGGCGCGACTTCGTGTAGAATCGCGCCCTCATGATATGAACCCACTCATAGAACGAAGCCCCGCCATGGACCTCACTCAGCATCAGACAGACATCCGCAATGCAGTTACCCGCGCCATTGAAGAAGACATCGGCACTGGTGATATTACCGCGCAGTTAATACCGGCAGAGCAGAAAAGCCATGCACGTATCATCTCCCGGGAACATGCAGTGATTGCTGGGCAAGCCTGGGTGACTGAAGTGTTCAGGCAAGTTGATCCAACAGTCGAGGTCGACTGGAAAGTCAAAGACGGCGACGTGGTCGAAGCTGACCAGGTACTGTTTGAACTGAAAGGCTCGTCACGCTCACTGTTGAGTGGAGAGCGCTGCGCTCTGAACTTCCTGCAGAGCCTGTCTGGTACGGCAACACTGTGTGAACACTACGCCTCTCTTGTCGAAGGTACTGGTGTAAAACTACTGGATACCCGTAAAACCATTCCTGGCCTTCGTATCGCACAGAAGTACGCCGTATCCGTTGGCGGATGCTTTAATCACCGCATTGGTCTCTATGATGCGTTTCTGATCAAAGAAAACCACATCATGGCAGCAGGCAGCATTTCAGACGCTGTACGTCAGGCGCATGACATTGCTCCGGGCAAACCAGTGGAAGTTGAAGTGGAAACCATGGCCCAACTGGAAGAAGCGATCGACGCTGGTGCCGACATCATCATGCTGGATAACTTCAGCCCAGCCGATATGAAAGTCGCTGTCGCTTTCACACGAGAAAAAAGCGCAGGCAATATCAAACTTGAAGCCTCAGGTGGCATCACTAAAGACACTTTGCGCCACTATGCAGAAACCGGCGTAGATTATATTTCGATTGGTGCACTCACCAAAGACTGTAAGGCGATTGACCTGTCGATGAGGATGGTTGGCTAAGCCATTACGCCTCTGTCATTTTGCGCCGCACCTCCCGTAAATGCCCACCAGAGTGACGATAATTGTCACTCTTTGCCAACTTTTTGCGCGTTTTTCGAACAGATATTTTTATGACGCCAAAAAATGTGACTTAAGCCCGAAAACAGGGCTTGCTGGTCTCAGAGAAGCTTGGCAAACTCCATCCCACAGTCATGATTAATGACAGGTAAGACCGCCGGAAGGGCCAACCCAAAAAGGACCGGAAAGCAGTCACCCAATAACAAATCTCGAAAGAGAGTGGAGAAGCCCTATGAAAAACATGAAAGCACAACAAGGTTTTACCTTGATTGAATTGATGATCGTTGTTGCGATCATCGGTATTCTGGCGTCAGTTGCACTGCCTGCGTATCAAGACTATACAAAACGCGCTCGCTATACAGAAGTGATCAACATGTCTAACGGCGTAAAAACAGCTGTCGAGCTTTGCGCACAAGAGGCTGGAAATGTACTCACAAACTGCGACTCAGCTTCAGGTGGTGAGGCTGGTGTAGTAGCCGCTGCAACTACAGCAGCTGACAACGCATCTGTTACATCTGTAGGTGTAGTTGACGGCGTAATTACTGTCACCCCTGTTGCAGGTAATGGCATCCTTGCCACAGACACATTTATTCTTACCCCAGATATTAGTACCAACGGACAGCTTAGCTGGACCAACAATGGCTCTACACCATCTGGATGTATAGCGACGGGCGTCTGTAAAGCTAACTAATCATTCTTCTATAAGAGAACCCGCCACGTGCGGGTTTTTTTTCGCTTGTGAACAAGCACACATTTTGATTTGTAGTTTACCAATACTTCATCTGGTATCTTGGATAGCTAGCATTCGATAACAGGGTTCTCTATGAGCAAAACTCTCTCTGGTTTATCAAGACGTATTGTCGAGAAAGGGCTGATCGCTCAAGAAACTGCCTCAGAACTAGCTGAAAAGGCAAAAGAAGCGAAAATTTCATTCATTACTCAAGCGGTAACTTCTGGCGCGATCAACTCTAAAATAGTAGCCCTGATCGCATCTGAGGAATTTGGCCTTCCACTGCTAGACCTCGCTTCCTTTGATACGGAGCTAATCCCACAAGATTTGATCGGCGCCAGCCTAATCGAAAAACACCGAATCATCCCATTATTTACAAGAGGTAACCGCCTATTTGTAGGTCAGAGCGATCCTTCTCATATACTTGGCATTGATGAAGTTAAATTCAGCACGGGAATGGCAGTTGAAGCTATAGTAGTAGAGGAAGATAAACTCGCTGTAACACTCGATAAAATTGTCAATGCCTCTGATAACAGCTTGGAAGAAGCATTTGGAGACCTGGATGGTACCCTAGACGAAGTAGACCTTGAGGATCCTGAAGCCAAAGCGAAAGAACAGGAAACAGATGTTACACCGGGCGATGATGCTCCTATTGTTCGTTTCGTAAATAAAATGCTGTTGGATGCCGTGCGTATTGGTGCATCCGATATTCATTTTGAACCTTATGAGAAAAGATATCGCATTCGCTACCGCACAGATGGTGTGCTAAAGGAAGTTTCCCAACCACCGATTAACTTAGCAGGTAAGATCGCCGCTCGCCTGAAAGTAATGTCGCAGATGGATATCTCTGAACGACGCATTCCTCAGGATGGTCGTATTAAGATGAAGATATCTAAAAATAAAGCCATCGATTTTCGTGTTAATACGCTTCCTACCCTCTGGGGCGAGAAGATTGTATTGCGTATCCTCGATCCCTCGTCTGCGAAACTGGGGATCGATGCCCTAGGCTATGAAGAAGACCAAAAGCAGCTCTACCTTGAAGCTCTATCAAACCCTCAGGGTATGATTCTGGTAACAGGCCCGACGGGATCCGGTAAAACAGTTTCCCTCTATACAGGACTGAATATTCTCAACGTAGAAGGTACAAACATTTCTACAGCTGAGGACCCGGTAGAGATCAATCTTGAGGGCATTAACCAGGTCAACGTGAATAATAAGGTAGGCCTCGATTTTGCCTCGGCACTGCGCTCATTCCTGCGCCAGGATCCGGATGTTGTCATGGTGGGTGAGATTCGGGATCTTGAAACCGCTCAGATTGCGATTAAAGCGGCCCAAACAGGCCACCTTGTTTTATCCACACTGCACACCAACAGCGCGGCAGAAACACTCACGCGACTTGCTAACATGGGAGTTCCCGCATTTAATATTGCCACCTCTGTTTCCTTGATTATTGCTCAGCGTCTCGCACGTCGCTTGTGCTCCAGTTGCAAAACTCCTGCAGAGATTCCGCCTGAGACCCTGCAAGAAGAGGGGTTTACTGAAGAGCAAATTTCTCACGGAGACTTCTTCTCACCGGTGGGCTGCCCCCACTGCAATGGTGGATACAAGGGCCGAGTGGGCATCTATGAAGTCGTAAAGGTTACAGATGCGGTCTCGCGTATTATTATGTCTGGCGGGAATTCAATTGAAATATCTGATGCGGCACGCCGAGAAGGGTTTGCAAACCTTAGAACTTCAGCGCTTAAAAAAGTAGCTATGGGTACAACAAGCCTCGAAGAAGCAAACCGAGTGACCATGGATTAACCTTCTATCGGGAAGGTCAGTGCAAAAGAGTTAAAAAACAATGGCAAAACAAGAAAAAACAAGCACTTTCGCCTGGGAAGGCGTTAATCGCCGCGGGCAGTCTGTAAAAGGTGAGATAATCGCTTTGAGTTCAGCATACGCAAAAGCTCAGCTTCGCAAGCAAGGTATCGAGCCGCGTAAAGTTAGAAAAGCAGCAGAGCCACTTTTCGGTATAGGTGGCCCTGGGGCAGGTAAAAAGGTTAAGCCAGCAGATATAACATTTTTTACGCGACAAATGGCTACGATGGTTAAATCGGGCGTTCCGCTTGTTCAAGCCTTCGATATCGTCAGTGACGGCGTAGATAACCAGAAGATGAAGAATATCATCAGTGATGTCAGGGATTCAGTTTCTTCTGGTAATGACTTTGCCGCAGCTCTAAGGAAGTATCCAGAGCACTTTGACGACCTTACATGTAACTTGATTGAGTCCGGCGAGCAGGCAGGTACACTGCAGACGATGCTAGAGAAGGTTGCAATATACAAGGAAAAAACGGAAGCGCTCAAGGCAAAGATCAAGAAAGCCCTGATGTACCCAGCAATTACTCTATCGGTAGCTTTTGGGGTCACACTTATTCTATTGATTAAAGTAGTGCCGTCATTTCAGGATATGTTCAATAACTTTGGTGCAGACCTCCCAGCCCCAACTCAGATGGTAGTCTCAATCTCAGAAGTAACCCAAGATTACTATCTGTATATATTATCAGCATTGGTCATTATTGGTGTCGTTTTCGTACAAAGCTTGCGTCGCTCAAAGCATTTCAGAGACCGCTTCGAAGCATTCCTTCTAGGCGTACCAGTATTTGGTGATTTGATTCAGAAAGCTGCGATAGCTCGATATTCAAGGGTTTTATCGACCACCTTCGCGGCCGGGGTTCCCCTCGTTGATGCTCTCGACTCTGTTGCCGGCGCGGTAGGTAACTCCGTGTATAGAGATGCAGTACACAAGGTTAAAGACGAGGTCGCGTCCGGGCAGCAAATGCATCTAGCGATGCGCTCCACTAAAGTATTTCCAAATATGGTCGTTCAGATGGCGAGTATAGGTGAAGAGTCAGGTGCGCTTGACGATATGCTTTCGAAAGCTGCCGATTACTACGAAGAGGAAGTAGATAACGCTGTCGACAACCTCACTGCCATGATTGAGCCGGCAATGATGATCTTCCTTGGTGTCGTTATTGGTGGTTTGATTGTAGCTATGTACTTACCAATCTTTGAGATGGGCAGCGTCATCGGATGATGTCTGTCCTCGAATACTTATCAGGGAGCTTTGATGCTCTACTATTAGCAGTTCTAACTCTATCACTTCTTATCGGCAGTTTCCTGAACGTCGTGATTCTGCGTATGCCGATCATGATGTTCAGAGGCTGGAAGCAAGAATGCCAGGGGATGGAAGGTGAACTTCCGGACCACCCGGCCATTAACGACCTGAGCAAACCCTATAACCTCGTTACCCCAGCTTCGCACTGCCCTTCTTGTTCAGCACCGGTTAAACCGTGGATGAATATCCCGGTGATCAGCTGGATTTTCCTTCGTGGTAAATGTGCGTCATGTGGCACTCGGATTGGTCTGCGTTATCCCTTGGTCGAGATAGCTACGGCGTTAATGAGCGGCCTCTTACTGCTCAAGTTTGAATGGGGTTGGCCACTACTGGCGATGCTGGTGTTCACCTGGCTTCTGATTACGATGTCGGTTATCGATATTGATCATAAGATCCTGCCGGACACATTAACACTCGGCTTGCTCTGGCTCGGCCTTCTGCTGAATACCCAGGGAATGTTTACTGACCTTCAGTCGGCTGTTCTTGGGGCGGCACTGGGCTATGGTGTGCTTTGGGGATTCTTCTGGGTCTTCAAATTGCTCACGGGCAAAGATGGTATGGGCTACGGTGACTTCAAGCTTCTCGCCGCACTTGGCGCGTGGTTCGGCTTTCAGTCGCTGTTGACCATTATCATTATGTCGAGCGTTGTCGGTGCCGTCGTTGGTATCGCAGGCGTGATTGTACTTGGACGTGATCGTCAGGTTCCCATTCCTTTCGGCCCCTATCTCGCTATGGCAGGTTGGATCGTAGCCATGTGGGGTAATGAAATCACGCAGTGGTACTTCTCGGTCATATAAGCGGCTCTTCGAATAGCTCTTACGGGGTGCCGTTGCAAGTCGCTTTTACAGGTCGAAGGTTCAGGCCTGTTCGTTCTTTTCTTTTTAGTATTTTTTGAAGCAGGCTCTCAATCAGTATGTTTATTCTCGGCCTTACCGGCGGCATAGGCAGTGGTAAAAGCGCTGCCAGCGCGTATTTCAGAAACCAGGGGATTGTCGTCGTCGACGCCGATATTGTCGCCCGTGAAGTGGTTGAGCCAGGCCAACCTGCCTTGCTCGCCATCAAACAGCGATATGGGTCTGAAGCCCTTCATGATGATGGTACGCTTAACCGTGCCTGGCTACGCGCAAAAGTCTTTGCAGAACCTGATGAACGCAAATGGCTGGAGAGCCAGACCCACCCGCGAATACGGGATAGCATTATTGCGCAATTAAAAGCAGCGACTTCCCCCTACGCCATTCTGGAATCTCCACTTTTGTTTGAGAGCGGTCAGAGCGAGCTGGTCGCCCGCACCCTGGTGATCGATGTTCCAGAAGAGATTCAGGTTGAAAGAGCCTCTTCACGTGATGGCAACGAGGAAGAACAGATTCGCCGTATTATTGCAGCACAGATACCTCGCTCAGAGCGGTTGCAGAGAGCAGACGATGCGGTGGATAATTCAGGCAATCTTGAAGCCCTGTACAGTCAGCTTGAACCGCTTCATCAGTCGTACCTGCAATTAACCTGAGGTGTTCGTGGAAGTTAAGTGTCCAACGTGCGAAAAAACGGTCCAATGGACCCCAGAAGAGAAGTACCGCCCTTTTTGCAGTGAGCGCTGCAAGCTGATCGACCTTGGCGAGTGGGCAAGCGAGGGACACGCGATTCCAGGGAAACCCATGACTGATGAGCTTATGTCTGGTGATATCTCAGACGACATGTTTGCCGCCGACGAAACCCTGAGTGACCACCTTAAACGTCATTGATAGGTGATTGAAGAAGGGTTGATCCGAGCGGATCAACCGCTCGCCGGTATCTTTTCGACCAGAGCCATTAATTCCTCGGTCTTCACTTTATCTGAAGCGAAAACCCGGCCGACTTCGGTGAGGTAGCCTGTCAGACTCTTGTCCATCTTCAGGCCCTCGTTGAAAACCCGGTTGGTCTCGAGGATCCCCTTCTCAAGAACCTTCTGAATTACCCGCTCCTGTTGCTCGTCCATGCCCAGGAACTGGATTTCCTGCTCAATGCCATCGGCAATGTCTTCCACCGCATCGGCAATGCGAACCATAACATCGTGATACCCTTTGTCGATGCCTTCCATAATGCTGGTCATCCGTGAGGTCAGCTTAACTACAAGCTGACTTTCGAGTTTCAGCGACTCAACATTATCCAAAGCGCCGACTCTGGCATCCAAACCCTGTAGCAGTGAAAAGACATTGTCCTTGATCGCACCGTATTTATTCGGGTCATCTACTGGCATGTTCCTGACCAGTAAGGAAACACGCCCGTAATTCATTATGGAGCGCTTCCCGAAGTCGACATAGCGTCCCATCTCACTGCATTCCCGCAGTAAGGTCGACTCCAGGTCCTTCGCCATCCCATTCGCTTCCATGTTCTTTTCACCGAAACGACTGCGAATCTGCAGGGAACTACTGATATTGTAACTTTTGAGTGCCTGAAACAGTCGCATCCCCGCCTGATCGAGGTTCTCACATTGATTGATATCCAGCAGAAACTGAATATTTACTCCCAGATCAGAGGTGTCTGACATGGCAATAAAGGCCATCTCATTAGCCTTATCCAGCTGCTGTTTTAACTGCTCGTTAGCGATGCGGTTAAAGATGGCTTTCATCAGGCGAACCTGTAACTCTGCGCCGTTACCAAACTGGATATGATCATCACAACCGGCATCATAGAAACCCAGCCGGGAATCCAGATCGCGCTCTTCTGTTGCCAGTACAACCACGGGTAATGGTGAAATTACCGGGTGATGTTTGAGTGCCCGAACCTGTGCCTGAGCGCCTGTTCCGTCAGCCTCTTTGTCAAGCACGATAGCAAGCTTGTATTCTTCGAGGTCAGGCAGGTGAAATGTTTCCTGCGCAGTCGCAACAGCCAACAGCGAGAACTGATTTCCGAGGTTTTCCCCGAGCTTTTTTATATCGTTGCAGCCAACAACGAGGACCTTGTATTCCATAGGCGTTAAGGCATCTAGTGAGACGTATTACAAGGTTTAGTCCAGTTAACGCAAATTTACCAACGCGATTCACGATTGGATTACAAAAGCTATCCTATTGATATCTATATCAAATTAATAGTTACATTCGCTGTTAGGCGTATTCAGAAAATCCAAGCCACTATCAAGCACACCGAAAGGCTGGAGATAGTGTCAGAAATCAGATTAACATCAGCTCTTTGGCTTTATGAATCGCCTGAGTCCGGCTAGCAGTGCCAAGTTTCACGTTTATCTTACGAGCATGTGTTTTCACGGTATGCAGCGAAATGTAGAGCTGATCTGCAATCGCTTGATTCGACAATCCCTGAGCCATAAGGTTGAGGACATCACGCTCGCGCTCACTGAGCGCAGACCCTGGCTCATGAGCCGGATTCAGTTCTACCTTTGGCAAATCAAGAAAAGCCACCAGCCCGGGCAGCCAGCTTTGTAATTGCTGGTTTACGCCTTCTGCACGAAATGTCTTCTTCACAACGTCGATCTGGCGCATGGCTTCAGCCGGTTGTTGCAGCGTCATCAAGGCCCCAGCGCGAATCATGCGGATAAACACAGACATAAAACCGTCCGGAGTATGACGCAACCAGCGATCAGTCAGCTCCAGGCATACCTCTGGGCGCCCAGCCATCAGGTGAAGTCTTGAGAGCGTCAAGGTGCTGAACCCCGGTAGCAACGCGCTGTATTCACAACGCGCAACGCCCGCACTGTCAGCATCCGCCAGTAACGCCTCAAGGCAATCATGAGCCCGGCGGAATTTTTTCTGTGAGATCCAGATATTCGAACGCACTGTATGCAACCAGGCATACGCAACAAAATCGACTTGCTGTTCCTGTAAGCGACGCTCGCCATCATCAAGAACATTCAGAGCCAGGGAGTACTGCCCCTGCCCCATCAGATTAAGCGCCCGGATTGCATACCCATAGGCTGCTGCCGGGTCAGAACGCTCTTCACATAGCAGCAATGCCTGAGTAAGAGCGGTATCCGTTGGCTCATCACTGTAACCCGTAATCCAGCCAACGGTTGCTTTCAGTATCTGCAGCCTCGCATACGCCAGACTGTTACCGCCATGCGGACTTGCTTCCAACACCTCATGGCCCTGAGTCAGAACAGATAAGCAGCGCGACGCGTGACCGCGGTTAAACTCAATACGCGCATGATCCAGATGTGCCATACCCTCGAGTGCACTCTGGCGGGATTTACGGGCGATATCGAGTGCAAAACGATTCCAGATACGTGAGCCATCAAGATCCCTATGCGCCAGCGATACCAGAGCCAGCATAGAGGCGGTAAGAAATCTCAGACTAAAACGTTCCGCGGGTAACATCTCCAGCGCCTGACGGCATTGCCGTTCCGCCCGGGTTAACTCGCCTCGCGAACCTGCCATGTACCCTTTCAAAGCAATCAGGCCAGCTTCATCTATGCCCGGAATCAGTGACAGACGCTCGATCAAGCTCTGAGCAGCATCCAGTCGGTTCGTCAAAAGGTGCGTCCAGCACGCAATCTGCATCAGATCGGGAGACGTGTATAGCTGGTCTTCGTTCAGTTGATCAAACCAGACAGTAAGCCCTTGGGTATCCAGACTAGCGAGGATACTGTCAGACTGTTGCGCCATCCAACCGGCGTCGATCGCATCATGATCGGACTGCCCAGCATGAAATAACGCTGCAATCGCATCGTTACGATCCCGAAACCAGTTAAACGCGCGCAGGTGAATATCTCTTCGCCAATCGGCTGGGCGTAGCCGCGATAGACACTGGGCTACAATCGGATCCATTCTGAACCACTCAGGACGGCCGGGAACCTCCTGTAAGTACAGACCCAGCGCCAGTAATCCCTGCATATCACCCGCTGCATAAAGGTCAGGAGCGACAGCTTTAACCAGATCATCATGAAAGGTGCCAAGCACTGCACATAAACACATGAGATCCCTCAGCGGCACAGCCAGATTTGGGATGACTTCGCCACGAAGATAATCAGACACCTCATACAGACCCAGATCACTGCTCCAGCGCTCTGGCATGCCAGCACAACGCCAGGCCATGAGCCAGAGAGCCAGGCCCGCAGGCCAACCCTGCATTTTTCGCAATAACGACGGCACCTCCGCCGAGGGAAGAGTCAGTTGTTGACACTCTAACAGCGCGTTGAATTCAGATATCGAGAAGCTGAGTTGTTGAGTGGTGAGCCAGGCAATATCAGGCAATAATCCAATACTGCCGCGGGCAAACGGTAAATGACGTCCGCTGAATACGAGTTTCAGGTTCGCTGGTCGATACCGTAAAAGGAGAGTCGTAATCGCCCGGCTTTCTTCAAAATCGAGATATTCGACGTTGTCGATGATAAATACATACTGAGTGTCTTGCTGTCGCACATGCTCCAGCAAAGTTGCCACCGCTTCCATGTCGGAAAGTGACGACGAAACACCGCTACTGGTCAGGCCCAGCTCTTTCTCACACGCTCGGACCATCAACCGCGACGACTCGTCAAAACGGTCACACTGATAATATACGACCGTGTGGTCCATCTGCAGTAAAGAGATAGACGAGGATATCACCGACGTTTTCCCATAGCCCGCCGGCGCCAATAGCATTGCCACAGGCGAAGATGCCAAGGCCGCCATGAGAATATCAGAACGGTCGATATGGCTGGCAGGCACCTCAGGACGGGTTGTCTTAACCGCGATAACGCGCGCCTCTACATCGCTTTCGTTATTGCTGGCGGGGTGTACAAACACAGTGTCAGAATCCGTGACGCAAAATTAGTTATTGGGGCCTATAGAAACAAATCGGACGAGCTGCGGCAACGTTGCTCTGGTTACCTTCTGTTACCAGGACGCGACCACCACATCCAGATACCGCTGAATGCCAGAAGAAGCATTGCAAAAGCGGCGGCATCGACTATCCATATCCCCCCACGACCAAACCAGCGCCCACTGTGCATATCCTGCATCACACGCTGCCAGCTAATGGACTGGTTGACGGAAGGAAGCACCTCATACGAGGCAATTCGGGCATGAGGCATAATTTCTTCAAGAGTGAGCGCATCAGTATTCAGCCTCTGCCAATGATCAGGCGATCCAGCAACCAGCTGCCCCTCTGAAATCGCCGGCCTGGCGTCGTCGGCCAGACTAAGAAAAGCAGGATCAAAAGACTCGATCAGCTGATAATCGCCCGTCAGCAAGTGCCAGCCAGAAAGGCAGCTGACGAGCACATAATCCAGAGCCTCTGCAGCCCCCGTCAATCGGTCACAATCTGCTATGACCTCCTCGTCTAGCATCAGCATGCCGTTAGCAGAGTACAGCAACCCGTAGCGGCCGCGGTAGCCAATGTTATCCGGCAATACCGACTGATATGGCCAGAGCAGGACACGGCTCTGAGGGTAATGATTGTCCAGCTCAAGTTGCCCAGTATGATTCAACGCAACACCGGTAATCACGAGAAGAATAAGTAGGATAGATACCAGCAGTCCCAGGCGGCGATGCCAGCGGTGCAGAAAAAAGCGGATTCTTCGTCTTAGCTGCGGTCTAAGGTTCGACTGCATTATCCTCGTTCGCCCAGCGATCTAATAGAAGCGCCAGTTTAGCGACTTTCTTCATTGTGCGCACTGAATAGGTCGCACCTGATATGCCATCAATATGCTGAGAAAGATCTCCACTGTCTGTCAGTGAAATATCTTTATATTGGCGGGTGTACTGTGGAAGACGAATTTCGTCACCACGTACTTCTCTGAATACCATAACCTCTATACGCTCTATGCGCCCAGACGAGGTGACGATGCCGAAGGTAATGGGCTTCTCTTTGCCGATCTCACTCAGCGTCCAGAGGTACCGCCCTCCAGCCGATAGATAGCGAAGCCGAGCCTGGCGAGGCGCGTCTCCTAGCAAAGCCTCAGCTTGCTGTCGGCGCTCTGGCGTCATCCAGAGCGCCGATTTTTCCGGTTCAGACTCGCTGAATACTTCAGCACTGATCTGCGCTGGCGTGTAATACGTTGTTCCGGCCGACACCGGCAAACCTATTATTAGCAAGAAAGTAAAAAGCGAGCGTAACAAACCGGTCTACCTCAGAAGCTGAAACCTACACCAAGATTGTAACCAGTGGCGCTCAATTCACCAGCGGTTTCCTGACGGAAGTAATCAGCTTTCAGAACTGCAGTATCAGCCAGCCAGTAGTTCACACCGATGTCATTCTGAGTTTTCAGTTCATCAATCTGAGCTTGTGTTGCAGCATCCGCCGCATAGGTCATGTTAGACAGAGCGATAGCGGTGCCAAGCACAGCGAGCTTTTTCATCTGGGATCTCCAAATTAAGGTCATCAATTTCATCAGGTTGTTCGATTGCGACAGGAAAGATACCCGAATGCACAATACAAAAGCAAATGCTACAGATTACTATTAACAAGAGTATTTCATTACTGTATACAATCGCATTTGTCGGTTTTATACAGTCACCGTACTGCACTACCCCAAGCAACGAAGGTTGAGCCTTACTCTTCAGACGGCAGAACTCCCATCGACCGGTTCAATCAGGTAAACTCCTGAGTCATAGAATTTGCGAATCCACGCCACGAATCAGGCCTAATACAGCACATGACCATGCAAGAGACTTATCAGCCCCAAACCATTGAATCTGCCGTTCAGAGTCACTGGGAAGAAAATCAGGTATTTAAAGCCGTAGTCGACAGCAACAAAGAAAAATTCTACTGCCTGTCGATGTTCCCTTATCCAAGCGGACGGCTACACATGGGGCATGTGCGTAATTACACCATCGGTGATGTGATCTCGCGCTATCAGCGCATGCAAGGCAAAAACGTGATGCAGCCAATGGGTTGGGATGCGTTCGGTCTGCCCGCTGAAAATGCCGCGATCAAACATCAGGTCGCGCCAGCAAAATGGACCAAAGAAAACATCGCCTACATGAAAGGTCAGCTGAAATCGCTGGGTTTTGGTTACGACTGGGACCGTGAACTGGCCACCTGCGACCCTGAATACTACCGCTGGGAACAGTGGTTCTTCACCACTCTGATCGACAAGGGTCTGGCGTACAAGAAAGTTTCTGCCGTGAACTGGTGTCCGAACGATCAGACCGTACTGGCGAACGAACAGGTCATCGATGGCTGCTGCTGGCGCTGTGACACCGTGGTTGAGCGCAAAGAAATTCCGCAGTGGTTTATCCGCATTACCGATTATGCGGAAGAGCTCCTGAACGATCTGGACCAGCTGGATGGCTGGCCAGATCAGGTGAAGGCCATGCAACGCAACTGGATCGGCAAATCCCGTGGCATCCAGATGACATTTGGTCTTAAAGATCGAGCAGACAGCCTTGAGATCTACACTACCCGTCCGGACACCCTGATGGGCGTGAGCTACGTTGCCGTCGCGGCGGGCCACCCTCTGGCGAAAGAAGCCGCCGAGAACAATCCTGAGCTCGCGGCGTTCATCGACGAGTGCAGCAAGTCCGGTACCGCTGAAGCCGACGTTGCCACCGCCGAGAAGAAAGGTCTGGCCACCGGTTTCACTGCCATTCACCCAATTTCCGGCAAAGAAGTCCCTGTCTGGGTCGCGAACTTCGTACTGATGGAATTCGGCACCGGTGCCGTAATGGCCGTGCCCGCGCACGACCAGCGCGACTGGGAGTTTGCAACCAAATACGGTATTGAGATCCAACAAGTCATCGAACCTGCCAACGGTGAAGAGATTGATCTGAGCAAAGAAGCCTTTACCGAAAAAGGCACCCTGGTCAATTCTGGTGAATTCGACGGTCTGAGTTTTGAATCAGCCTTTGATGCCATTGCAGAGAAACTCAAAAGCGAAGGCAAAGGCGAAATCAAAGTTAATTACCGCCTGCGCGACTGGGGGGTCAGCCGTCAGCGCTACTGGGGTGCGCCAATTCCAGTGATCCGTACACAGGACGGCGACACTGTTCCAGCGCCGGAGAGCCACCAGCCGGTGATTCTGCCGACCGACGTAGTGATGGACGGCGTGAATTCGCCGATCAAGAACAATCCTGAATTCGAGAACATCGAACTCGACGGTCAACCGGCATTCCGCGAAACCGACACCTTCGATACCTTTATGGAATCGTCCTGGTACTACGCGCGTTACTGCTCACCGCAGGACGACACCCAGATGCTGGACCCGAAAGAAGCCAACTACTGGCTCCCGGTTGACCAGTACATTGGTGGTATTGAGCACGCGATTCTGCACCTGCTGTACGCGCGTTTCTTTCACAAGCTGCTGCGCGATGCGGGTCTGGTGAACTGCGACGAGCCGTTCAAAAACCTGCTGACCCAAGGCATGGTACTGGCCGAAGCCTTCTCCTACACCACGGAAAACGGCGCCAAAGAATGGGTTAACCCACTCGACGTGACCGTTGAGCGTGACGAGAAAGGCCGCGTTACCGGTGCCAAACGTACCGAAGACGGTCTGGAGCTGACGGCAGCGGGCATGAGCAAAATGTCCAAGTCGAAAAACAACGGCGTTGACCCTCAGGAAGCCATTAAGCAGTACGGTGCCGACACCGTGCGCCTGTACACCATGTTTGCCGCGCCGCCGGAACAAACACTCGAGTGGTCTGACTCTGGCGTTCAGGGCGCCCAGCGCTTCCTGCAGCGTGTATGGCGCTTAAGCTATGAGCTGTTGCAACAAGCAGATCGTGGCGACATCGCTCAACTGAACAAAGATGAAAAAGACGCACGCCGCAAAGTGCATGAAACCATTCAGAAAGTGAGCGACGATGTAGGCCGTCGTTACAGCTTCAATACTGGCATTGCTGCAGTGATGGAATTGATCAACACCCTGCAGAAGCAGAAACTCGATAGCGCTGGTGCTCGTGCTGTCGTCACCGAAGGTCTGGACGCCGTGGTGCGCATGCTGTCACCGATTGCTCCGCACATTGCCCAGTCTTTGTGGGAGGCCTTTGGCAATGACGGTCTGGTTCTGGATGCGCCGTGGCCGGTAGTCGATAAAAAAGCACTGGAAAAAGACAGTATCCTGCTGATCGTTCAGGTGAACGGTAAAGTGCGTGCCAAACTGGAAGCGCCCGCTACCGCGAGCAAAGACGAACTCGAAGCCATGGCGATGGCAGACGACAGCGTTAAAGCCCAGATTGACGGTAAAACCGTACGAAAAGTTATCGTTGTGCCAGGAAAATTAGTCAACATCGTTGCTAATTAATGGAGCTAGCTGCGTTGCTCTGGCGGTGTTAAAAACCAGATTAAAATGCTCATTTATGACGTATAAACTGCGCTTTCAATCTGGTTTTTGCCTTGCCATAGCGGCCTCGCTGACGCTCCCGAAGCACTGAGTCCGGTTAAAAACATAGCCTTCAGGGTTTCTATTTTTCGGAATTAATATGCGCCACCTGATTTTCTTATTGTCACTCACTCTGATCGCCAGCTGCGGCTGGCAACTCAGGGGTGTTTCGGAGCTGCCAGAAGGCTTCCGTATTATTCACGTAAGTGGTGGCCCTCAGGGCATTCGTGAACAGCTAGTGCAGCGCCTTCGCTTTAATGACGTTGTTGTACCCGAACGAGCACTCGACGCACCTGCTCAGATTGAAATTAACGAATACTCCGTAGAGCGGCGTACTCTGACAGTAAATAGCGTTGGCCAGATTGCTGAATACGAGTTCAACGCATTACTTGATGTGACCGTAATCCGTGGAGAAGAGACGTATCAATTTGTCACAGAATCCCGGCGCACTCTGAGTAATGACGTCAACAACGTCGTTGCCACACAGCAAGAAGAACGACAGTTGCGCGATGCGCTGGATTCAGACTTGCTCAGTCGCTTGATGCGCCGTCTGGAACGCCTGTAATGAAATTACGTCAGGATCAGTTAGGGCCGCATCTCGCCAAAGAACTGGCTCCCTGCTACCTGATTTCAGGCGATGACCCGTTACTGGTCATGGAGGCTTGCGACGATATACGCAAAGCCGTCAAACAACAGGGCATTGATGAGCGCGAACTGTTTCATGCGGAAGCCGGTTTCGAATGGCGCACTCTGAGAGAAGAAGCGTCAGCCATGTCTCTGTTCTCCAGTCGTCGCCTGCTGGAACTACGCATCCCCAATGGTAAGCCTTCCGACAAAGGGGAGACGATTAAGGATCTTGCCGAGCATCCGTCGCCCGACAATATTGTGCTGATCATCTGCCCAAGACTCGATGCTAAGACGCAGAAAACCGCCTGGTATAAAGCGATTGAGAAACATGGTGTTGTACTGCCCATCTGGCCCATCGAGCGAAATCAGTACCCTGGCTGGCTGAAACGTCGCTTCCAGATGGCAGGGCTCCAGGCTGACCAGGCTGCCGTTTCTGCACTTGCTCACCAGACAGAGGGCAACTTACTGGCCGCAGTTCAGGAAATCGAAAAACTGCGGATGCTGGGCGAAACTAACGTCAGCGAAGAGCTTATTATGCAGAGTGCGGGCGACAGCTCCCGCTTCGATGCGTTCGGGCTGGCAGATGCCTGCCTGATGGGAAAGCTGGGCGAGGCAAACCGTATGCTGGGTCACCTGCGTTCTGAGGGGCACGAGCCGATTATGGTGTTGGGCGCCCTGACCCGGAAGATCAGGCAACTGATTGCATTAAAGCCCTGTCAGGGGGCACAAGCACTCTCCGAGGGTTTCCGGTCTCAGGGCGTCTGGCCAAGACAGCAGGCCCCTTATAAAGCAGCCCTTCAACGTCTGTCGATGAAAGATCTCCACAGAGCACTGAGCACTGCGGCAGAAGCAGACCTGGCCGCCAAAGGCAGCGGCGACGACGCTTGGCTCAAAATGGGGCAAATAGTCATTATCCTATCAGGTCAGGCAGACAAACTCTTTACATTGACCTGAAAAGAACCGTTAGCTCAGTCACACTTTTTTCCGATTGCCGCTGCCATACTCTCCTGAGTGATCCAATCAGCCTGAATTTGTACTCTGCCAGTCATATGGCTCACGACGACTAATCACGCGTCATGATATCGACAGAATTTGGCAATTAAGATTTCGGAAGTGTAGCCAGTGCCGTCATACCGGATTCATAATCCGGTAAAAAATAAGCGGTTTCAAAACCGCGTGTCTGATGGAGATTAAAATGAACACAGTAGCCCAGCAGCAGAACAGCGATCTCGTATGGGATCTTGAGAAACTCAATCAGCACAAACGTGCGATGAATTTCGTAAAGCAGTTCGAAAACCGCTTCTGTGTATTCTCAACTTCCGTACGTCAGCTTTACACCAATTACAGTATTTTCTTCCCGGAAGAAGCACACCGCCAGATGGTGATTCTTCCAGATCCTTACGCCTTTCACGATACCTTCAGCCACCTGAACCCTGATGCTGTCAGTGCCACAGGCCTGCATGTCATTCCGGGTAACCTGATAGGCAAGCAAGGCTTGTATCTGGTGATTTCTCACAAGGATAAGAAGGTTCGCTCGGTGCCTATTCCGTTCCAGGAAGGTATGCGTCAGATTCTTCGCCGAACAAACAGCGACGATCCTTTCCTGCCCGTATTGATGAAAGGTGACCTACGTGAGTTCAACGACAAACTGCCGTGCCTGCACTTGCATCGTCTGCGTCTGAGCGAACTGTCTGGGCTGTCATCTCTGGAGCGTGAAAGTATCCGCAGCCTGATCACAGATAAGCTGATGGATCTCTACCAGAAGTCTGCGACTTTCAACACCGGCAGCTGACCCAAAAGTCTGAAATCTCAGGCGGTTTCTTTCGATGGGTCGTGGTAATAGGCCCGAACCAGACGCGCTAACCCTTGTCGCCACGCCTTATTCTTAATCCCAAACGTGTGGAACAGAGACGTGTGATCAGCAATAGGTACCCACACCTCCGGTGTCATACCCCCCTCCTGAGTAGTCAGTTCTACGGCCGTCAAATCCTCAAACTGACGCGCCTCTGCCAGCAAGGCTTCTGCAAAGGTGTATGATGAAACCGGCTCAACGCCAGAAAAATGATAAGTTCCCCAGAGATCCTCTGCGAGATGAATCTGACGAAGCATCGCCAACACCACGATCGCAACATCGTCGACGGGGGTCGGTTCAAACTCACGCTGCATATCTAACGCCAGCGACGGCTCTGAGCGGATGACGCTGAGAATACGACTGGCAAAGTCGCTGCCATCGAGCGTTAGCAACTGCCCAACTCGAAGAATAATATGCTGAGGGTTCTCGGCCACCAGTATTTCCAGCTCAGCAAAAGCTGAGCTCAATTCACTGGTATTGTCGGCAGGTGACTGCTCCTTCACTGTTTCTTTGCTGCCCAGGTATCGATGCAAGGTGGAGAGCAACACCACCAGAGCACCCTCTTCCTGGGCCCGGCCAATCCAGAATTTAGCAGACTCAAAATCGGTAGTTTCATTCAGCGCTGGCGAAATTACGTACACCGGTCGGGCACTGGACTGCAACATCGGACGCTCAGTACTGGCAATAGACACGCCGCGATGAATGAGATTCTGTTCTGCCAGATAGCGACAGAGATAACGACCTATTGGGCGGTCTGCACCAATGACGTGGGTGTGAAAACTACTGATAGCCAAGTGCGTATTCCGAGTATGGAGTTCAAAAAAGCAAGGTTACCACTGCAATCCTTAGACAGCACGCGGGATTTAATCGACGGCCAGTGACAATTCACAGATCACATTCTGATTCCGTAATGCATCATTTCTGTTGGGATACATGCGAACGTCGTTGAGGCCGATAAGTAGAGCGAGACCTCCAGTAAGGCCGACAAACCCGGCTCTGTGCTCTTCAATAAACGGGGAATGTAACGCTAGTCCTTGTGCAAGCGCTTCATTGCGTACCATGCCTCCAGCCAAGGGATCTACGCAATCTCCCGGGCGACGAAATAGAGCGATCGACTGTGGACTGATGACAAGAGCATTGCCATTGACCAGCTCAGCCTCAGCCACAGGCGTACCATCTACCAGGGTCAGAAGCTTCCAGGCACGGATCAGATCAGATGAATTTTCAATAATCATAGACAAAAATGGCGACTTAAAAGTCGCCAGTGTACCCCACCCGAAAGCCCCTCAGAAGAGCTCAATTTCGCTGTCACCGCCGCCCTCGTCTCTGCGGCGCCGATCGTTGACTTCAGCAAGCACCATATCCTGCAGGTCCAGAAGCTCATCATCGGTAAGCTGACTGATATCCAGAGCCTGAAACGTACGCGCTAATGCCGCCTGCGCCTGATAACAATGCTGGTGGGCTGGGCCGCTACCCGGGACCGTAACACCACTGGTGCCGAATACGGGCTTTTTGCAATACACACAATTGAGTGACATAACTCTCCTTCGGGAGAAGTTGTTGACCTTCTTTGTGTGAGTATAGCCAGTGATCCCGGTTTCGCCTGCGAGGTGAGGTCAACCCCCGACCTTTACACAGTTGCAACTACTCGAAATTCACCGACTTCTCAGCACGGTTGCCAAACTTATCTTCGACAACCAGCGTCCAGCGAGTACTGTTGCCAATGATCTGGCATGGCACCATAACGTGGCCAGGGTAAGACACAAAACCATCGCAACGGTCCCCCATAACACTTTCAAGCCAGACTGACTCAATGCCGCGGCCATCATCATACGCCATGCCTGACAGCCTCTTCGTCTCATCGAGCCATTCTATGTCACCAATCACGGGAGCATCATAATCGGGGTAATCCGATTTATCCCATGGGTCCGTACCATCCCGCGCTTCAATATCGTTACTGAAGCCATCACCATCGAGATCAGTGTCTGTATTATCTCCAATGCCGTCGCCATCAAAGTCTGCCCACTCCGTTGGGTCAGATGGAAAGGCGTCCACGTCATTGCTGTAACCGTCATTGTCTCGGTCATCATCCAGCTCATCCGGAATACCATCACCATCGGAGTCCGGCGGTGTACTGGTGTTGTCGTATGGATCATACGATAGTTCGCGCTCATAGCGATTAATGATGCCATCACCATCAATATCCGGGTCACTGTTATCGCCAGTGCCATCACCGTCCGTGTCGCTCCATTCCTTGCGATTCAGCGGGAATACATCGCTGCCGTTCGGGACTTCATCACCATCAATGTCTTTGTCCAGGGCATCTGGAATACCGTCCCTGTCCATGTCTGAAGGGACACTTAATGGGTCTTTTGGATCTGTACCCAGCCGTACCTCATATTCATTGCTGATACCGTCGCCATCGATGTCGAGATCGATATTGTCGCCTTCGCCGTCTCCGTCAAGATCAGACCACTCAAGGGGATTATCAGGAAAAACGTCTTCCTCGTTCAGGTAGCCGTCACCATCTCTGTCCTGGTCAACAACGTCGGGGATTCCGTCGCCATCAGCATCACGAGGTACGGAGCTGGCATCTGCAGGATTCGTCCCTGCCTGTTCCTCATAGACGTTATCGATGCCATCACCGTCGCGGTCTCTGTCGCGATTATCGCCGATGCCGTCACCATCCAGATCAAACCACTCGGACGGGTCACGCGGAAAGAGATCAATATCATTGCCAATGGTGTCACCGTCGAGGTCGGTATCCAGCTCGTCCGGAATACCGTCCCCATCAAAGTCGTTCGGGACGCTGTCAGCATTGTAAGGGTCAAAGCTCAGGGTAAGCTCAAACTCGTTATTGATGCCGTCGTTGTCGATGTCTTCATCTGAGTTGTCGCCAAGGCCATCGCCATCAAAGTCCGCCCACTCAGAGGCGTCCTCAGGGAAGGCATCGTCTTTATTCAGATAGCTGTCACCATCAATGTCATCATCCAGTACATCAACAATGCCGTCTTTATCCAGATCACGTGGTTTACTTTCAGGATCTGAGTCATCTGAACCCGCGATCCGCTCGACTTCATTACTGAAGCCATCATTATCCCTGTCAGGGTCGCGGTTATCACCGATACCGTCACCGTCAGTGTCTACCCACTCTTCGCCATCCGACGGGAATACATCGACACTGTTATCGACGCCGTCACCATCGAGGTCAGAGTCGAAGTAATCTGGCATGCCATCACCATCGACATCCGACGGCTTGCTATCCGGATCAAGAACGCCGGTGCCAAGATGCATTTCGAAAACGTTCGGAATACCGTCGTTATCAGCATCCGGATCTTCGTTGTCCGGGATACCATCGCCGTCGGTATCCGCCCACGCCGCACTGTTGTCCGGGTAGAGATCGACATCATTAGCAAAACCATCGCCATCACGGTCATCATCAAGGGTGTCAGGAATGCCGTCACGATCCGTATCGGCTGGCGCTGAAAAACGGTCATCCGGATCAGTACCCGCCTCCTCTTCGAAGCTATTGGCTACGCCATCACCATCACGGTCGGAGTCTGTATTGTCACCCGTTCCGTCGCGGTCAAGGTCTGACCACTCGTTTTTATCCAGCGGGAAGGCGTCGTCGACGTTAGGGACACCATCGTTATCCATATCAGGGTCAAGCAGATCTGGTATACCATCTCTGTCGCGGTCTTTCGGACGGGAGCTGGCACGCGTTGGGTCAAAGCCAAGCTTTTCCTCGTACTCGTTGCCAACACCATCACCGTCGAGGTCCTGATCCGTATTGTCGCCTACACCATCGGCGTCCGTATCCTTCCAGTCGTTCAGGTCCTGCGGAAAGGCGTCTTTCTGATTGGGCACTCCATCATTGTCCATATCATCATCAATGGAATCAGGAATACCATCACCATCGATGTCTGTCTGGTCAGGGACATCAGGGTCAAAACCGGCAGCCGCCTCGAGAAAGTTCGGGAGTCCATCACCATCACGGTCCGGGTCCTGAGCATCTGCGATGCCATCATTATCGAGATCATCAAGGGCCGAATGGGCAGGCAGTGACAGCGCCGCTAATATCGCCAGCGCAAGTGGTGTACGCCACATAGTTCTTTTTATTCCTAAGGCTGTGTTCTGGCCAGATCAGGCTGGCATTCAACCGGACGATTTTTATCAGTCACCAGAATACCGGCAACGTCTTTATCATTCTGTGGTCTGAGTAACAGATAGCCACTCTCACAGAATGCTTCTTTGCCGGAAGACTTTTCGGATACTTTGACGGAATACTCGGGGCTCAGTGACAATAGCTTGAATTCAGCCACAGTAGCCCGGTCTTTCTCGTCAGGAAATTGAATATAACCGTAATGTTTGAGGGCCAGTACAGTAACGATGACACCAACAATAAACCCGATAAAGCTCCACTTCGCTTTGTCCGGTTCGTTGTATTGCTCAGGTGTACTTTCAGTCATGCTTATTTCTCCGGAGATTCGCCCCACAAGGGCATCAGCTTGTGGTCAATGCCGAGTTGATTCAGTATACGCGCGACAATAAAGTCGATCAGATCATTGATGCTTTTCGGGTCATGGTAGAAGCCAGGGCATGCCGGCATGACCGTCGCTCCCATGCGGGTCAGGGTCAGCATATTCGTCAGGTGTATTTCAGAAAATGGCGTTTCGCGAGGCACAAGAATCAGTTTACGCCGCTCTTTAAGGGCAACATCCGCCGCTCGCTCGGTCAGATTGTTGCTTGCCCCGGTAGCCACCGCTGACAAGGTACCCGTACTGCAAGGACAGATCACCACAGGGCCTGGCTGACCTGACCCCGATGCCCACGGCGCCATCCAGTCTTCCCGGCCGTATACCCTGACATCATCCTCATCACAGCCGTAGTATTTCTGCAACTCACGAGCCTGAGCCTGAGGCTTGGCCGGTAGCGTCAGCTCAGTTTCAGTTGCCAAAACCAGCAGCGCAGCTTTTGAAAAGATAAAATCAGCACCGACACCCGCAGCAATCAATGCCTGGCCAAGCCGCAACGCATAAGCAGAGCCAGAGGCTCCTGTCACTGCAATAAGGATTCGGCCAGCATCAGCCATACTTTTCCTCCAGAGCCTTGGCTAAACGTCGGGGCATATTATCAAAGCCTCCGTTGGACATCACAAGGATACGGTCTCCCGGGCGCGCGTCATTGACGACCGCATCGACTATTTCCGCTGTCGATTGATAAGAATGTGCTGGGGCACGACACGCCCTCACGACATCCGACAATGACCAGCTGATATTTTCAGGCTCAAACCAATACGTGCCGTCAGCATCGTTTACCGAGCCCGCCAGTGTCTCTTTGTGAACGCCCGCTTTCATTGTGTTAGAACGTGGCTCCAGAACCGCGAGCAGACGTCCGTCAGTGTTAGTCAGCTGAGCCTTCGCCCCCTGAAGCGTGGTCGCGATCGCGGTTGGATGGTGCGCAAAATCATCATATACAGGAATTGCGCCTTCGGGGTTCACAAGCTCCATGCGCCGTTTCACCGATTGGAACTCAGCAAGTGCCTCGGCCGCAACAGCCGGGCTGACGCCCACATGAAACGCTGCCGCCATCGCCGCCACGGCGTTACTGACGTTGTGAGCGCCAGACAAGCTCCAATGGATGGGATACGCCTCGTCACGGACAGTCACTTCAAACTGACTGCCATCGGGCGCACTCATCGTCCATTGCCAGTCAGCTCCGGCCGATGAAAAAGTCGTCTGACTACTCCAGCAGCCCATAGACATCACACGATCAATTGCCTCACAGTCGGCTGGGCGAATGACCTGCCCGCTTTGAGGAATAGTACGGATGACATGATGAAACTGGCGTTCAATCGCCGCCAGATCAGGGAAGATATCGGCGTGATCAAACTCAAGGTTATTGGCAATAAAGGTTCGCGGGCGGTAATGCACGAACTTTGACCGCTTATCGAAAAAAGCCGTATCGTACTCGTCTGCTTCGATAACAAAGAAAGGGCTATCTCCCAATGTTGCAGAAGATGTGAAGTTCTCAGGGACACCGCCAATAAGATACCCCGGAGACATCCCCGCGAACTCAAGAATCCACGCCAGCATACTGGCGGTCGTGGTTTTGCCGTGAGTCCCTGCAACCGCTAACACCCAGCGGCCTTGAAGCACGTGATCGCCTAACCATTGAGGGCCTGAGGTATAGGGAATACCCCGCTCCAGCACATACTCTACCGAAGCGTTGCCACGTCCCATAGCATTACCAATAACAACAAGATCAACATCTTCAGGGATCCCCGCTGGATCAAACCCTTGCGTCAACGCAATGCCCGCCTGCTCCAGCTGATCGCTCATCGGCGGATAGACACCGTGATCGGATCCAGACACATCGTGTCCCAAGGCTTTTGCCAGCTGTGCCAGCGACCCCATAAAGGTGCCGCAGATTCCCAGAATGTGAAGCTTCATCCGTCGACCAGTCATCTTACAAAGCGGTTAGTTTACACGGCCACTGCCGTCTCCCCAACAGCCACTGAATTTCCGCACAGATTAAGGTAGTATGCGCCCATTACTTAAATCAGGACTATGAGGTTCGGAGCATGCAGCGCCTGCGCACTTTTCTCGACAACCACTGTAAGGATTCAGACGTCGCCAACATTATTGAAGGTCTGACGGTTACCTGTAAGGATATTTCACATCGCCTGCACCTGGGTGCACTGGCAGGCGTACTTGGCAGCGCCGGACAGGAAAACGTGCAGGGAGAATCTCAGAAGTTGCTGGATGTGATCTCTAACGACCTCATCAAAGAGTGTCTCGCAGCGATGCCTGCGGTGCGCGGTCTCGCCAGTGAAGAGGAGCCAGATCCGGTTGCCTGTAACCCAGAGGGTGATTATCTGGTTCTGTTCGACCCTCTCGACGGATCATCCAACATTGATGTGAATGTCACTGTCGGTACCATCTTTTCTGTACTGAAAGCAGCACCTGGGGCTGATGGTGGCGACGAAGCTACCTATCTGCAGGCTGGAAATAAGCAGGTTGCTGCAGGTTATGTACTGTACGGCCCTTCGACCCTGCTTGTGTTCAGCACTGGCGAAGGTGTCCACAGCTTCACCCTGGACCCTCGTATCGGTGAGTTCGTACTGCAACGTGACAACATTCAGGTACCTACTGAAACTCAGGAGTTCGCCATCAACATGTCGAACCAACGTTTCTGGTTACCGCAGATGCAGAACTATGTAGCCGACCTTCTCAAAGGCGAAGAAGGCCCTCTGGGTAAGCGATACAACATGCGTTGGATTGCGTCTATGGTGGCTGAGATACACAGAATTCTGACTCGTGGCGGTATATTCATGTACCCGTTCGATAATCGTGATCCTTCAAAGCCAGGCAAACTCCGCTTGATGTACGAAGGCAATCCGATGAGCATGTTGATCGAGCAGGCTGGCGGTAAAGCCAGCACCGCCTTTGAAGATATTATGGACGTTGCCCCTGACGCGATCCACCAGCGTGTGTCTGTCGTTATGGGTTCAGCAGACGAAGTTGAGAAAGCCTGTTCCTACCATAAGTAAGCAGCGTTCTCTCTTCGATGTCTGACTCAGGTGGCTGTACTCTCCAGCCACCTTTCAGTCATCAGGATCAGCCCCTTAAGAGAAATCGGCTTGGCCATATAATCATTCATACCACTGGCAAGACATCGCTCTTCAACCTGATCGGTTGTATTCGCGGTACAAGCGATAATAGCCCCACTAAACCCTGCCTCACGCAACTTCTGACTCGTCTCAAAGCCATCCATTCCCGGCATCTGGCAGTCCATCAACACCAATGAAACGGATTGTTCTTCGACGGCGACTAACGCGGCAGCCCCAGACATCACGGCGATCACGTCACGATCAGGATGAATCCGCGCTAACATTTTTTCAGCTACTTTGAGGTTCACCTCATTATCCTCAACAATCAGCAGCTTTCCTTTATTGCCCGACGGGGAGTCCTCACTACTCCCCTCAGCCCCAGAAAAAACCCGACGACCTCCAGAATATAGAGTGCCCGAGGAGTGATCAGGAATTGCGCCCGGCACTTGATTAACGGGTGCCAATATCACTTCCGGCAAGGTAACTTCGACAATACAGCCTCCACTTTCGTGCTGGCTGAAGGTCAGCTCACCCCCCAGTGCCTTAACTACATGCGACGTTATCGTTAAGCCCAGCCCCGCGCCCTCGTATTGGCGGTTAAGATCTGACTCAAGCTGAGTGAAGGGCTCAAGAATGGATGCGTACTCCGATGCCGGGATGCCAATACCAGTATCAGAAACAGTAATACGTATCCCCGCCCCCTGTGGCGCGATACTGACGGACACAACCCCCTGCAGGGTAAACTTAAGGGCGTTATCAATCAGGTGCCTCAGTATCTGCCGCAAAAGGCCCGGATAAGTAAGAATAGGTTGCTCACGCAGCTCTCCCTGAATATCGGTGATAAACGAGAGACCTTGCGACATCGCCCGAGACCTCAGAACCTCAAAGAAAGAATCAAAGTAGTCGCTGAGCAGGCAGTACTCCGGCGCCGCAGCCACGGACTTCTGGTCGGTATCCGCAACGACCATAATGTCATCAAGAAGCTGACCGAGTTGAACCAGGCTCTGCTCCGCCTGCTCTTTATGCAGCGTAAAGTCGCTTTTCTGCATCTCATGATGCATCAGCTCCAGCATTCCCAGAGCACCGTTCAGAGGGGTTCGCAGTTCATGACTCATCATCGCCAGAAACTGACTTTTGGATTCACTCGCGCTGCGAGCTTTTTTCTGTTCTTCCAGCAGCCTGGCGGTAAACACGCGTTGCTCACTCTGAGCCCGCTCAAGGGCTTCGGCGAGGCGATTACCGCTGTTCTGTACGCGCCCCAATTCAGCGCCATCCGACTCCTCAATGCGGTTCCAGTAGTCGCCTCCGGAAAGAGACGACAGAAAAGCCGCCGTGCGCTCCAGCGGCCGCACAATCATCAGAGCAATATATCGGCCAGTCAGCGCCGCCAGCAAGACCACCAGCACGCCAGCAACTACTGATTGATAGAGAATTTCCATCTCCCGGGCGTGCAGGTAGTGATCCGTCATCGCTATTTCAATCACTGCGAATGTCACGCTTCGCTCTGAGCTTTCTTCGTCCAGCAGCCCTCCCATATCAACCGGGTCCAGATCGATAACGGTGCGGTTAAGCTCTTTCTGAAAAACACGGAGATCATCGAATTCCAGCTCGTCATAACCTTCAACTGTTCGCTCGATCAGGGGCAGACCGAGAGGATCCAGCACCCGAACCGCTGCTATCTCCGGCCTTCCCAGTGCAGCATCCATTAATGGCGCCAGCATCTCATAATTACCCGAGATCACGGGGTACTCTGCAGAGGCACTGATACTCTCTACCATCAGACGCACAATCGATTCGCTGTTCTCACCTGCATCTGACCAGCGCTGAGACATGTGCATTGCCGTTAACAGCAGTACAGTAATGAACGCCGGCACCGCAGCAAGCACAATAGCCCTACGACGAATAGACCAGTGACTGATCCTCATTGATCTGACTCCTGCGACCTTAGCCTTTTGGCCACGTCAACAGAATCAGGGAGCAACAGGTTAAGCGAACGCCCGACCTGACGATTGAATCCGACACTAAAATAAGGGTTGTAATCAGCCTCAGGAAAGGTCGCTGCCTCACTGAGACCTTCATTAACTATCTCGGTGAGCCGCTGCACAACATCTTCTGGCGTACTGTAAGTCGATGCCAGCGCTCCCGCCTTAAGATAGGCTTGCGTCGGGCCAATTAATGGCCGGTTGTGCCGGTAGGAGGTAATCAGAATACTTTTTATATTTTCAGCACTATAGAGATCAGGATCATAGACACCGATAAGCGCTCTGCTGGACCCAAGCAATTCAACCAACGCATGATTAAGACTGTCGTATTCAGATACAGGGTAAACACGAAGGTTGTCGGCCGACACAAGGCTACTGGCATCACTGGCAACCAAAGCGCCAAACACTTCCTTTTCACCGAATATGGCCTCGGCAAGCGCTAACTGACGCTGCAACGGAGCCTCAGAATACACGGCACTAGCAACATAAGAGCGGAATTCGCGGTGTTCTGCTCTGGAAAGGTAGGAGGCCACAACAGGGATATTGCCCGGAAGCCTGTCCTCGGCAATCAGTTGACGTAATGTACTACCGCTGAGAGTGACTATCAGACGGTATTTCTCAAGATTAACCTCTGAGTTCAGGTCAACCAATTCGACGCGTTCGGGGGTCGCTGTGTCTTTGAGGGAATCCTCCAGCATCTGGGCAAATTTCTGTGCCTGAGCCGTCGCCGAAGGTGCAATCATTGCAATATCAGCATGCGCGGCAATCATGCTGCAATAAAGCAACAATGCCCAACATATCCTGATAACTGCTTCCATGCGCATATCTCTGCCTTGATGATATCCTCAGCGCAGTATAGCGCTTCCTGATAACAAACGCTTTTATCTATACAAATGAATACTCAATGATATCGCTCACCTCTGACAGACCTGAAAACGCTGTGCCAGACCAGAGCATCGGAACAGAAAGCAGTTCAGATTATGAGGTGTGACTACCGTAACCGCGAGGTAATTTCAGAAATGTCTTCGGGCAGGACAATATCGAGCGAACGCGCCACCTGCTCATTCACGGTGACCGAGAAGTAAGGGTTGTACCCCGGGGGAGGGAGCACGTCTGATTCGATGATTTCGACCAGTCGCTTAACGGTATCTGCGAGAGAACTATAAGTGGTGGCAATAGCACCCGCGCGGATATAGGCCTGATGAGGGCCAACCAGAGGGATGTTCTGGCGATAAGCCGTGATCAGAATATTTTTGATCGTTGATGGGTTGTACACCCCCCTGTCGAGGGTGCCCAGCAATACATCGTGCTCAGCCAGAGCTTCTTTTAAGGTCCGGTTCAGGCTGTCCTCTGGTTTCCTGGCAAACACAGTAAAGTCATCGCCTTGCAGTAATCCAATTTCACGGCTGACCCAGTCAGGCGCTTCATCTGACAGGATCAGCGCCAGACGAGCGTCAGGAAACAGCAACCTCGTCAGATCAAGCTGGCGCTGCACAGGGGGCTCAGAAAATATCGCACTCTGAATCTTGCTACTGTTAGCCTCAATCGCCTCTCGACGGGTCCAGACCACCACGCTTTTCTGCTTACCGCGCCAGCTTTTAGCGGTCGCGTCACCGGCAAGAATGACCAGGTCGTCCTCTCCCACCAGCTCTTCAGAATGAACCTGCCGTACGGGCTTTCCGATTGCAGAGGAAACTCCCTCGGCCAGTGCTAACAGCGCAGGCGAGTGGTTCTCAGACAATAGCAGAACATCAGCGCGGGCCAGAGCCGCGCCGAAAAGCAGGATGAAGAATCCCGCTACGCGCATCAGAATTTAACACCTACCTGAAGGAATCCGAGATACTTATCTTCAATGCGGTTAGTGTTATAAGCGATCGGTTCATCATCAATCAAGTGATGCAGAAATGCGCTGGTTTCGAGCTCAAAGCTGTTGAATGCCCACCCTTTTTTCAGATGCGCCTCATAACGACGATATGGATTCAGCTCATCGTCATTACCACTGTCATAGCTACGGTGCCAGAAATAAGATTGCGTCAGACGCCAGCTACGGTATTCGAAACTCCAGCTAAGGTTATGACTAAATTCTGAGCTGAGGCGAGTTTCAACACGGAAAAGGTTTTCTACTTCTCTCACCGACAAAAGTGAAACATCCCCTAACCTGACATCAGCATCAACATAAGCTCCCGAGTACCAAAGCGAGTGTGCCCGTACCGGATTCCAGGTAAACTGCCAATCAACACCTGATAAATTCATTTCGGTATCTGAGCTGACATCAGGGGTATTCAAATTGATAGGTGCTGAAATCAGTTGATATAAGTGGTCTCGGTATAACTTGATGTCCATCTCAATGTTCTGAGAAGGCACTCGACCGTAATACCCCAATTCCCAACTGGTGATACGTTCATGATCAAGCTCTCCATAAGCGCCGTTTTGAGTCTCGAAATAAGTACCCTCTTCTAACCCGAGATAGTTCTCCGTCAAATTATCAAGCGTGAGTCGGTAGTCCGGCTCCTGCTCGAGCAAGTCGGGTGAGCGTACCGCCGTTGAATACACCAGGCGCAAACTGTGCTGGGGAGCGATCAGGAAGTTAGCGGCAACACGAGGCGAAAAAACAGCACTATTCTTGTCTTCGTCCTCGTACATGCCACCAAGGTTGAAGATCAGTTTATCCAGTGGGCGTATCTCAGCATTCGCAAATACACGCATCAGATCATTACTCACAGTGCCATTAAAGTATGTTTCAGACGTTACTTCATCTCGGCGAAAGTTCACCCCGGCAACGGTGCGCAGAACATCATTCCACTGGACAGTATCCTGAAACTCTACATCAAACCGACTTTCGTCAAAATCCAACAAATAGTCCCCGCAAACGGTGGACGCTAGTGTTTGCGCCGCAGTTTGCGGATCCGCCCCACCTTCTGCCAGTAACGCCTGCGCTTCATCAAGATCAGATTGGGAAATGTCGAAACCACGTTCAAACACCCCCTCTATCTCGGCCTCAACCACTTCAGGGTCTGCAAGACCATAGAAAACCCGAGCGAGCTGCTCATCCGGGAACTTTGACGATAGTAAAGCCGATGCCCAATACGGGTCCTGTTGATAAAGCGCCCGCAAAGTTGGAGATAAAGTAACAGCCGGACCGCACTTGCGGAAATCCGTGCGACGCTTCTCCCTCTGCCAATAAGTTCGCAATTGGGTGGTGTGGCTCGCGGAGAAATCATACTGCCACTGAGCCATCACGAAGCCGCTCTGATTGTCGTCGACCGGGGCAATCTCATCTTCCCCACGACGCTGGCGGATACGCTGTTTTCCATCTTTGTATGCCGCTTCGACAAGAAGCCGACTCTGATCGGAGAACTGAGTCGTTGCATTCAGGCTGATAAAGCTATCGCGGCTACCGTCATGTAGGTTGTCCCCTGGCTGAACAGTCTCCTGGCCGAGACGCTCACTACCATCGAAGCCATCATCATGCTTACGGGACACGGTCGCGCGATACACCCACTCGCCAAGTTCAGCCGAATGACTGACCTCGTAGTCACGTACTCCCTGGTAACCAGAGCGGGCAAACGCGCGAGAGCCCAATGTGTCCGCAGGGTGGAAGGTCACAATGTTGATCACCGCCATAAAGGCATTGGCACCGTATGAAGAGGCGTTTGGCCCACGGAACACTTCAATGCGTTGAATGTCTTCAAGCGCAACCGGGATATCTTCCCAGACCACAGAAGCGATACCTGCGCGATATACTGAGCGACCGTCGATCAAAACCTGCATACGACGCATCAGGTTAGGATTGGACGCGTGATAGGCAATAGAGTCCTGATCACCATGCTTAACGAACATGCCCGGGACAAACCTGAACAGTTCAGGAACAGTACGCACCCCCCACTGTTCGATATTCTCTGCTGTGATCACAGTCATGCTACCCGGTACCTCCGACCTGGGCTGCTTCAGCCGTGTCGCAGTCAGTACTTCCGGTACCACAGTGAAGCCGGACAGTTCCGCATCCAGACCCGCATCAGGCAGAAATAAGTCTTCTGCAACTGCTGCATTCATTGCCGTGGCCAGAATTGCGACCATTGAGCCCAAATAGCCCTTCATTGCACCCTCTCTGTTATTCTCGTTTTCTACTGTCCCGATTATAGAGTCTTTCTCCATTGGTGGAACTGACAGGACACATTAGATAGGTCTATAATCCGCGCCATCTGTTAAAAACTCTCACGTTACAGGAAATACCATGAGCTATAACGCGATTACTGCTGGCAAAGACCTGCCAAATGACGTTTACGTTGTGATTGAAATCCCGGCGAACCACGCCCCAATCAAATACGAAATCGACAAAGACATGGACTGCCTGATGGTAGACCGTTTCATGGCGACGCCGATGTTCTACCCAGCGAACTACGGTTACATCTCAAACACCCTGGCTGACGATGGCGACCCACTGGATGTGCTCGTCGTAACTCCTTACCCAGTGGCTCCTGGCTCAGTGATCCGTGCACGTCCAGTTGGCGTTCTGAACATGGAAGACGAAGCTGGTGAAGATGCAAAACTGGTCGCTGTTCCACACGAGAAGCTGACCCAGCTGTATAACGATGTAAAAGACATCGACGACGTTCCGCAGCTGCTGCGCGATCAGATCGGTCACTTCTTCGAGAACTACAAAGACCTCGAGAAAGGTAAATGGGTGAAAGTGAAAGGCTGGGGTAACGCTGACGAAGCTCGTCAGATGATCCTGGACTCTGCCGAAGCCTATAAAAACGCCTGATTCTGGCGTGAACAAAAAAGGGAGCTGTCAGCTCCCTTTTTGTTGCCTGATTATAAGTACTGTCAGGCTTTGCTGGCCTTCAGCGCAGCAAGTTCTTCCTCCGCCGCACGGGCGCGGGCTTCGGCTTCGATCTGTGCGGTGACATCTTTCTGGATGCCGATGTAATACGTCAGCTGATCCTGATCATTGCGTATAGGAGACAAGCTCAGCTCATTCCAGAACATTGTGCCGTCTTTATGATAATTTCTCAGAACTACCCGGGTACTGCGCCCTTCTTTGATGGCCGCACGTACTTCCTGCAATCCCTCCTGCTCACGGTCACCGGTTTGCAGAAAGCGACAATCCTGATAGAGGATCTCGTCAGCGGTATAGCCTGTCAGGCGCTCAAACGCCTTGTTGACGTAAATCAGAATGTTATCGTCACCTTCCTGCTCGGCAATCACGATGCCGTCGTTTGAGGCATCAACTGCCTTCTTCAGAAGTTCAAGATTGATAGGGCCCTGCTCATCATTCAGGTCTGTGACCATCGATCGTCTCCGCTGTTACTCTCTGTCGCCGACTCTCTGACTGTGATCAGAGTCGCTTTTCATATCATTCAGATCAAGACTGAGCGTATCAGCCTTTTGGTTTCTTTTACATTATGTACAACTACTTATAGAATTTGGACTGCTTTGTATAGTTCTGGAAATAAATTCGTCATGTCCGCCCCCTCTGAATCTCAGGCTGCCTACTATCCGATACGGGTAGTCTCGAACGAAACCGGTGTTAACGCGATTACTCTGCGTGCGTGGGAGCGACGTTACGGCCTCATTACCCCGAAACGTACCGCCAAGGGACATCGTCTGTATACCGAAGCAGACATACAACTTATACGCAAAGTTGTATCACTTTTGCAGCGCGGCATTCCCATTTCTCAAGCTAAGGCGATGCTGGAAAATGGTGAGCCTGAGCCCGATATTAATGTGCAGACCAGTCAACCGTCACAATGGTCACAGTACAGAGCCCGCCTCGCTAGCGCGATACGGGACTTCGACGACGTTGAAATTACGCGGGTCATGGACGAGGTAACCGGCTTCTTTCCAGTCGACATCGCCCTACGCTTTTTGCTGCTTCCACTTCATCAGCAGCTACGGGAGCAGATAACCGAACCCCTGGGCCCCGCCCGGTTACAGTTCTTCGCAGGCTTCCTGCAGGGCCGGCTATGCATGCGGCTCAGCGAATCTTCTGAGCATTCACTCAACGCCACTCTGGTATTGGCTAATACGGTATACAGTGATGATCTGGAGCTGCTTCTGCTGGGCATACTGCTGAAACAGTTTGGTATTCGGGTTATCCGCCTCGCCGGTCTTTCGACACCGCAGGAAATTTCCGAACTCATCCGCACGCAGAAGCTTCAGGGCGCAGTCGTTGGCGTTGCTGATACGCCGGAGCCGGGCCAGTTACAGAGTCTCAGAAACCTTGCTGCCGAAACGGGTCAGCTGATCTTCTGCAGTGGGCAGAATGTCTCTCAGGCGAGTACGTTACGGGAGCGCGGCCTCGTGGCACTGAACCGCGACCCACAACAGGATGCTCTCACAGTAAGAGATGTACTGACCGGCGTTAACGAATGAGCAACGTATACGAACTGCTACAGCGCCACCCGATGCTGCTGACGGCCAACACCACGATTATTGGTTCAGAAGCACGCTTACCATCAGGCTGGGCTGAACACATAAACGAACACAAGGTTCAGATTATCACCGCCGACTGGCTGACCGCTCAGGCCTACCACGCTGACAAAGAGAATCCACAGGTACAGTTCGGCGTTCCCGATGTTTCTGAGCTCTCAGGTCGACTGGTGATTGTGCTCTGGCCAAAAGCCAAAGCCGCGGGGCAGGCTCTGATCAGTATGCTCAGCCAGCAGCTCGACAGCTGCTACGTTGTCGCCGCCAATGATGCGGGTGGTAAAAGTATCGGAAACGCCCTGAAAGATCACGCCAGCGAAAGTTCAAAAATGGACAGTGCCCGACACTGCTCACTCTGGAATGTGCGTCTGAATAAATCTGATGCGCCAGCTAACTGGTTACGCTTCGCCAGCTCATTTCAGGCGGGCGACCTCAGTTTTATGACGCTGCCGGGCGTATTTGGCCATGGCAAACTCGACCAGGGAACAGCCTTGTTGCTGGAACATGTACCCGCTCCGGCCCACGGCAAGATATTGGATCTGGGATGCGGCTCTGGAGTCATTGGGCTAACCATGAAATCACGTAGCCCTGCTCTCGACATAACACTGAGTGACGTCGATGCCATGGCACTGAGAAGCGCAGAACTGAACTCCGCCCGTCTCGGACTGAGTGCAGAAACAATAGCCAGCGATGGGTTAATGAGTGTCGAAGGGCGTTTCGATTACATATTCAGTAACCCGCCTTTTCATCAGGGAAAGCGTACCGATTACGAGTTCGCCTTACGACTTTTCCGTGATGCCAGACAACACATGACACGCGACGGACAGTTGTGGATTGTGGCCAACCGGCACCTGGCCTATGAAGAGTGGGCCTCTGAAGCATTCAGAAGTGCTGAGGTGATGGTTCAGAGAAACGGCTTTAAGCTGATTTGCGCATCTGACCCAAAATAACCAATCAGACGTAGTTTTTACGATCGCTACTTCCTATGAAGTAGCTTTCCCGGCCTTATCCATGGTTTCACGCCCTTGGCTGAAAGAGCTACTCGCATAATCCACTGAAGCAGCTACTCTGAAACAGACACTGACCATAAGGACCAGGAGACGTTTCCGATGTTGTTTACCTACGCCGTTCTCAGCGGAGTGATTATTGTGGGCGGATTGCTCACCTGTGCATTACGCCAGTCTAAGGATTCCCGTGGGCGTATTCTCGCCGTTTACCCCATACGAAAACGCTGAGCATAGCTCAGCGTTTTACATTGACGGCCAACAACCTCAAGGTTACGGCATATTTCTTGAGTAAAAGATTTCGAGCATTTCTTTACGCACCTTAGCCTCTACTTCAGCACGCTCTTCGGCGCTCATATTTTTGGAGCGCTCTCCAAACAGATAATTATCCAACTCAAAATCTTTCAGGATCATCTTGGTGTGGAAAAGATTCTCCTGATACACGTTAACATCAATCATCTCGTAGGCATTACGAGTGTCTTCGGTCATGTAGTTCTGAATCGAGTTGATGTCGTGATCGATGTAATGCTTCACACCGTCCTCGTCACGGGTAAAGCCACGGACGCGGTAGTCAACGGTCACTATGTCCGAATCCAGTGAGTGGATCAGATAGTTCAACGCCTTCAGCGGTGAAATAAGCCCACACGTAGACACATCAATGTCTGCCCGGAAAGTCGAAATACCGCCATGCGGGTGACTTTCAGGATAGGTATGCACGGTGACATGAGACTTATCCAGGTGAGCGACTACGGAGTCACGCAGAGGGCCTGGCTTCTCTTCAACCATATCCTCCGGTGGTGGTACCTCATGCTCAGCAATCAGCATGGTGACACTGGCACCCTCTGGCTCGTAGTCCTGACGCGCAATATTCAGAATATGAGCACCAATAATGTCGACAACTTCCGTCAGAATCTTGGTCAATCGGTCGGCACTATAGAGCTCATCGATGTACTCAATGTACTCAAGACGCTCTTTCTCTGTCTTGGTATAGCAGACATCATAGATGTTAAAGCTCAGCGTCTTCGTCAGATTGTTAAAGCCATGCAGGCGCAGCTTATTATTCAAATCGGTAACCTCAAATGCCTAGCCAGAATTTATTCAGCTTCGGCGACAGTATAGCTATGAGTAATTTCAACACCGCCTTGTTCCAGCATAATGGAAGCAGAACAGTATTTTTCGGCGGACAGCTTCACTGCCCGCTCCACAGCCGATTCCTTCAGGCTTCTCCCCGTCACAGTGAAGTGGACGTGGATTTTAGTAAATACAGCAGGAACGGCATCTGCGCGCTCAGCGTCGATATCGGCAACACAGTCCGTCACATCCAGACGCTGCTTACGCAGAATGCTCATGACGTCAAAACTCGTGCAACCACCCAGCCCCAGCAGCAACATCTCCATCGGGCGCACACCGAGGTTACGGCCGCCGTGATCTTCAGGCCCATCCATCACCACCGAGTGACCGCTGCCTGACTCCCCGAGAAACATAGCGTTATCGACCCATTTAACCCGCGTTTTCATCTGCGTTCACTCCGGCTGGTAAAAACGCGGAGCTTAACACAGACGGGCCAGACCGATAATATGACAGCGAGAAAAATCAATAAAAGCCTGAAAAACAAAGGCAAACGGCATAAATGGCCCCAATGCCGGGTTCAACTCACGCCGGCGATGCGTAATAATCAAAAGAGATTCGATTAAGGACAATAACAAATGATCATCCCTCGTATTCCATCAATGCACGCGCCGCTGGAACACTTCCTGACGCACTGTCATAAGAAGCGCTATCCGGCCCGGACCACCATCATCCATGCAGGTGAAGAAAGCGACACCCTGTATTACCTGATGAAAGGGTCTGTGAGCGTCACCATTGAGGACGACGAAGGCCGTGAGATGATCATGGCTTATCTCAACGAAGGCGACTTCTTTGGAGAAATGGGCCTGTTTGACGACGAAAACAGCCCGCGCACAGCGTGCGTCCGCGCCAAAACCCCCTGCGAAGTCGCTGAAATTTCATATGCCCGCTTCCGTGAACTGGCAGACTCCGATACTGAACTCGTATTCCGTATCTTCCGCCAGATGGCCGAGCGCCTGACCCGTACCACCCGCAAAGCTGGCGACCTCGCCTTCCTTGACGTAACCGGTCGTGTCGCAGGCACCCTGCTGGATCTTTGCAAACAGCCAGACGCCATGACCCACCCAGACGGCATGCAGATCAAAATCACCCGTCAGGAAATCGGCCGCATCGTTGGTTGTTCCCGCGAGATGGCGGGCCGCGTACTCAAATCTCTGGAAGAACAGGGGCTGATCAGTGTGTCTGGTAAAACCATTGTGGTGTTTGGTACTCGCTGAGTACCGCAGCTGCTGAAAGCGCCCGGTTTTGACCGGGCGTTTTTGTATGTGAGGTTTATAGCTGCCTTCGGCAGAGAGGTTCTTTTGGCTGCCGCCGGGTTCCATTGCCCTTGTTAGCAGTAGCTGCCTTCGGCAGAGAGGCGCTTTTGGCTGCCGCCAGGTTCCTATGCCCTTGTTGGGGGATTGCATCCCCCGGGCGGGCGGCCCATCCCCCTGCTTTCGCGCTTTCTGGGCCGTGAATCCGATATTTACTGGCTTTTCCGGCAACCGGCTCCGGCGGGCATCCATGCCCGTATGGAGCCTCGTTCGGCATCCTGCCTCACGTTGCCTGCAAAGCTGGCGTAAATCCCGGCGACCCCAGAGGCGCATTTGAATCCGCGAAACCGTGCTCTTCTCATGGTGCGCAATACCCCCCCCCTACCGTAGGGTGGGTACTACCCACCAAAAGGCCTACATAAATATTATTCAACCTCGCCGCGAAGCGCTGATGAAGCCCGGCTTGTGATGACCCCGCAGGATCGCAGATAACGATGGGTGCTAACCGGCAGGACGCCGGTTAAGCCTGCCCGCGGCCATGGATGGCCGCTGCAGGCGTGCCCCAATCGGTATCAAGAGACAAGGATTAGGGCATCGCGCCGGAAAAGGGGATCGGAAGGGGCCTGCCCCTTGCAGAAAAAACAAAGGCCCGGCGGCAGCCAAAAAAGCCTGTCCACCGAAGATGGCTATAAACTCTGAGGACCGAAAGAGACTTGCCCCTTGCAGAAAAAACAAAGGCCCGGCGGCAGCCAAAGAAGCCCACCCACCGAAGGTGGCTATAAACCGACCGTCAGGTCAGAAAAACAGCTTGGCGAGCTCCTCGCCCGGATCATCCGCCCGCATAAAGGCTTCACCAACCAGAAACGCATGAACATCCCGCTCACGCATGGCTGCAACGTCTTCTGGCCCAAGAATACCGCTCTCAGTAACCAGCAGGCGATCAGATGGTACTTTGTCCAGCAGGCCGAAGGTGGTTTCAAGTGTCAGGTCGAAGGTATGCAGGTTACGGTTGTTAATGCCAACCAGAGGTGTCTGCATAGTCAGCGCAGTTTCAAGCTCTTCGCCGTCGTGAACTTCAACCAGTACATCCATACCCAGTTCGTGGGCAATGCCTTCAAGGTCCTGAAGCTGCATTTTGCTCAGAGCAGAAACGATCAACAGCACGCAATCGGCATTAATCGCGCGAGCTTCGTAGATCTGGTAAGGGTCAACGAGAAAGTCTTTACGGATCACCGGCAAGCTGCAGGCTTTGCGTGCCGCCTTCAGGAAGTCTTCGTGGCCCTGAAAATAATCGCGGTCAGTCAGTACAGACAAACACGCAGCGCCGGCTTTCTCGTAGGATTCTGCGATTTCCTGCGGAATAAAGTTTTCGCGCAGTACGCCTTTCGATGGCGATGCTTTCTTGATCTCGGCGATCACTGCTGGCAGGCCAGCGTCGACTTTCGCCTTCATTGAGCGGTAAAAACCACGCAGTGCGTCTTTGTCCATATCGAGTGCCTGAGCTTTGAGCTCATTCAATGGAAGGTTCGCACTGCGCTGAGCCACTTCTACGGCTTTGGTATCGATGATTTTTTTCAGAATGGTCGGAGTATTCATAGCAATTCTTTCGTGCCGCTCAGCGGTCGTTGTCTTCCGCCAGCAGTCCGGAGAAGCTGACCAGTTCATTGAGTTTGCCCAGCGCAAGGCCAGAACAAATAGCATCATCTGCCATGGCGACGCCCTCTTTCAGGCTTGTCGCAAGACCAGCCACGTAGATCGCGGCGCCTGCATTTAATGCGAGCATATCTGCAGCACGTTGGCCTTCGGCTGTTTCACGCTTTCCTAAGGCATCCTTAATTAAGGTCAGGGACGCCTCAGCACTTTCAACGTCCAGTCCTTTTAGTGGCTGAGACTCAATACCGAGCTCATCTGGAGTAATAACAAACTCACGCAACTCGCCATTCTTTAATTCACAGGCGTATGTCTCAGTGGCCAGACTGATTTCATCAAGTCCGTCTTTTGAGTGCACGACTAATACATGACCACCGCCCATTCTCTGTAATACTTCGGCAACAGGGCGCACAAGCGCCTGTGAGAAAACACCAATGACCTGATTCGCAACACCCGCTGGGTTGGTCATTGGCCCAAGGATATTAAAAATGGTACGCATGCCCAGCGACTTTCTTGGGCCGATGGCGTGCTTCATTGCACTGTGGTGTGATGGCGCAAACATGAAGCCAACACCCAGCTCATCAATGCAACGCGCAACCTGCTCTGCAGTAAGCGTCAGGTTGACCCCTGCGGCTTCAAGCAGATCCGCACTGCCGGATTTTGAAGAAACCCCGCGGTTACCGTGTTTTGCAACTGTGCCACCAGCCGCCGCGACAACAAACGATGACGCCGTTGATACGTTAAAAAGGTTCGCACCATCACCGCCGGTACCCACGATATCAACCGCATTTTCAGCCTTAACAGAAACGCCCGTAGCCAGTTCGCGCATGACGGTAACAGCACCCACGATTTCATCGATACTTTCGCTTTTCATACGCAGCGCAACCAGAAAAGCACCGATCTGAGCATCGTCACACTGACCCGTCATAATCTGACGCATGACGTCGATCATTTCGTTAGTAGCCAGGTCCTGACGCTCAACAACGCGAGCCAGTGCCTCTTTAATTTCCATGAGTTTCTCCTGTCAGTCGCGGTTAAGCGTCGTTTTTAAAAAGTTATCTAATAATTCGTGCCCATGCTCCGTCAGAATAGATTCCGGATGAAACTGAACACCTTCGACGGCCAGCTCTTTATGTCGAACACCCATAATTTCTTCGATACTGCCGTCAGGATTCTGAGTCCATGCAGTTATTTCCAGGCAGTCCGGAAGATTCTGTTTATCTATCACCAGAGAATGGTAGCGGGTCGCTTTATAAGGGTTGGGTAACCCTGAAAAAACACCCTGACCCGCATGATAAACATCAGAGGTTTTGCCGTGCATAACTTGCCCGGCACGAATGATGTCACCGCCATAAACCTGGCCGATGCTCTGGTGCCCGAGGCAAATACCCAGCACTGGAATTTTTCCGGCAAAATAGCGGATCGCTTCCATAGATATGCCCGCTTCATTCGGCGTGCAGGGCCCCGGTGAAATAACCAGGCGCTCGGGTTTCAGCGCTTCGATTTCTTCGACGGTAATTTCATCATTGCGGAATACCTTTACTTCGGCTCCGAGTTCAGTGAAATACTGGACTACGTTGTAGGTAAAGGAGTCATAATTATCGATCATTACCAGCATGCTATTTCTCCTTTACTGATCCAGCCCTGCAGCCGCCATTGCGACTGCACGGAATACGGCACGGCCTTTGTTCATCGTCTCTTTCCATTCAAGTCGCGGCACAGAATCAGCAACAACACCGGCGCCAGCCTGAATGTTAAGGGTACCGTCTTTAATCACAGCCGTGCGGATAGCAATAGCGGTATCCATGTTGCCATTCCAGCTCAGATAGCCCACTGCTCCGCCATAAACACCGCGTTTGGTGGATTCGAATTCATCGATGATTTCCATTGCACGAATTTTCGGAGCACCGCTCAAGGTACCGGCAGGATGGGCTGCCCGTAACACATCCATTGCCGTAATGCCGTCTTTTACTTTACCAGTCACATTAGACACGATGTGCATGACATGACTGTAACGCTCAACGACCATCTGATCAGTGACTTTCACCTGACCGGATTTTGCAATTCGGCCCACATCATTGCGGCCTAAATCGATCAGCATCAGGTGTTCGGCAATTTCTTTCGGGTCAGCAAGAAGCTCATCTTCGAAGGCCTTGTCTTCTTCCTCGGTATAACCCCGCTTGCGCGTGCCAGCGATCGGGCGCACGGTCACTTCACCATCTTCAAGTCGGGCGAGAATTTCTGGTGAAGATCCCACTACATGAAAATCACCAAGGTTCAGGCAATACATATATGGCGATGGATTTAACGTACGCAGAGCCCGGTATACATCAACAGGGTTACCGTCAAAAGGAATGCGCATGCGCTGAGAAATCACGCACTGCATGATGTCGCCAGACAGTACGTATTCTTTAATCTGATCGACGGCATCCATGAATTTCTGCTCACCAAAACACGAGCGAAAATCCTCTTCGGTAATTTCCGTTGCCGTACGAAGCTGACCAACTTCGCCCTGATAAGGCGCACGCAGAGTTTCGCGCAGTTCACCCAGGCGCTGTTCGGCTTTTTCGAAAGCCTGCTCCACAGACGGGTCGGCCATCACAATCAGGTGCAGTTTGCCGCTGAGGTTGTCGAAAACGACGACCTCTTCGGAGACCATCAGGAGTATGTCCGGCGTACCGATTTCATCTTCAGGACAACTGTCTTTCAGTCGCGGTTCGATATAGCGGATCGTGTCGTAGCCAAAGTACCCCACCAGCCCACCGTCAAACTTCGGCAGGCCTTCCAGATCTGGCACCCGGAAGCGCCCCTGAAATTCCTCGATGAATGCCAGAGGATCATTAACCTCCTGCTCTTCAATGATTTCGCCGTCCCGCAGGTGCTGCACGGTGTAACCACTTACCCGGATGACTTCACGGGCTGGGAGGCCGATCATGGAGTAACGCCCCCATTTCTCGCCGCCCTGCACCGACTCGAATAAGTAGGTATATGGCTGATCAGCCAGCTTGAGATAAGTAGACAGAGGAGTATCAAGATCAGCCAGTACCTGGCGTGCGACCGGAATACGGTTATAGCCCTGTTCAGCCAGAGCAGCAAAAGATTGCGGAGTCATATAAAACCTTCAGATTGTTAAGCGCGTAAAAAATAAAAGACGTAAGAAGTTCTGGCGCTTAACACCATCGACGGGTCAGGTGCTGACCCTGTTGTTGTGGGCGGCTGTATTGGAAGAACACCGCTTGCTCCGGAGAATAATTGAGAGATACGGCTGAATATAACGGCTGGTCGCCGCAGGAGCAAGACCTCTCCTGAATTTGCGTACTATGAAACGGTCTCACGCCAATCCAGTACCGGCCAGCTACGCTCCTGTGCGACATCGGCAAGAATTTGAGTCGGATTCAGAACCACCGGAAACCCGACCTGCTCAAGCAATGGCAGGTCAGCATGGCTGTCAGAATAGAAGGCTGCCTGATCCAGGCCATAGCCCGAACCACTCAAAAAACGTCGCGCCATATCTACTTTGCCAATCCCGTAACACAAGGGTTTCTGCAGCCCCTTGATCTGAGTTTCGGCGACATCCAGACGATTGCTGATGACATCTCCAATGCCCAGCTCGCGGCCGTAAGCCTCTGCGACAACCTCATCAGCGCCGGTGATCATCACGATCCGGGTTCCCTGACGTTGATAGGCAAATAACAGAGAGGCCGCCTGCGGGTAAATATGAAGCTGGCCGCGCTCATTGAAGAAACGTTCGACAGACGACTGGTAATCGGCAAGGGTCATTCCGCGGGTGCGGGTACGATAGTAATTAGACAGGCGGGTATGAGTGACGCGGCCTTTTTTGTAGGCACGATACAAAGATAGCAATGCCTGAACGCCTTCGACCATAGCCCAGCGGTCGCGGCGGAAGCGCCAGCGAATCCACAAGCTGTTGGCGTCTTTATTTATCAGGCTGTCATCAAGGTCAAAGAATACGACCGGGACATCATAAACCTTCATTCTGTCCTCCTCTGACCTACAGACTACCACACGGCCGGGATGACCATAGTGTCCCGATTGTAAAGGCGCCATCACAGAGAGACTTCATAAATGTGACAAATTAAATTTTGCCACGTTTCGAGGATTGACCTGAATCACCACAGGCGTAGTGTAAATAGTCCATCCTTAATCAAGACGGAGCATTAAAGCGACGTCTCGCCACTGTGAAAAGGAGCGACTATGAAAGGTTTGGAAATTTCTTTCCGTGATATCGAGCACTCTGACGCTATTGAGTACCAGATCCGCGAAAAAGCCAGCAAGCTGGCATCCCGCTACGATGAAATTACAGGAATTCGAGCCGTTGTTGGCTTACCCCACAATCATAGCCACAAAGGGAATATAGCCCACATCTCCCTCGAGGTCGGACTGCCGGGTGAAACCGTCGCTATCACTCACGACCATCATGACAAGTCCGAACACGAAAATATGTATGTTGCACTGCGTGATGCCTTTGATAAAGCGCAGAGAAAAATCGGCAAGATTCACAATAAGCGCATCGATAACAAGCGCAGGATTCATTAATTCGCCAACTAAAAAGGGGCCTCACGGCCCCTTTTTGTTTCACCAGCCGTCCTTTTACAGCTTACCGCTAAGCAGTACCTGAAGCAGACCCGGCCGTGACAGGTCGGCATACAGAGATGCCAGTTCTTCCGGGCTTTCGTTAAAGTCTTCACGAATCCAGCGGACAATAACCGCAAATGACGCACCCGCCAGATAATCGATAACGTAGTGAATACGACTGTTGCTGGCAATATTGAGCTTGTGTGCCTCAATGTAGCGTTCGATAGTACGACCCACATAGGTTTTGAACTCGTTCAACAGGATCGCTTCGACATCTTCAGCCACCAAGAGCTTGGCTACTTCAGAGTGCAACTGCCATTGACGGAACATCAGCACCGCGATCTCAGGGTCGACGTTCGGAGAGCGGGTCAGAATCGGGTCAATCTGTTCAGCGAACTCAAGAAACATCTGCTCAATGTAATAACGCAGCAAATCGTCCTTCGAGCGGAAGTGCAGATAGAATGTCGGCCGGGCTACACCTGAGTGCTCACAGATGTTTGCTACCGATAGCTTCGAGTATGGTTTCTCTGCCATCAGCTTAAGCAATGTATTAACTAACAGGCGGCGAGATCGTTCTACCCGTTTATCCAGTTCCTTCGCAGCGGCCACAGCGCCCCCTACAGATTGGTGAGTTTTTCTTATAAATATACAGATTGGCGCAAGTGTACATGAACTTATCAATGGGAAGAAGATGGCCTGACACTTCGGGCACAAAAAAACCGCCCGAAGGCGGTTTCTTTACGCTCATACTGACAATGTCAGTATCAGGCAGTCTCGAACATTTCGTCGTCCAGACCATAAAGTGACTCAGCGCCACCCTTAACGGTTGCAGACAGACCAATGTAACGAGGCAGCAGACGCTTAACGTAGAAACGTGCAGTCTCCACTTTCGCCTTATAGAAGCTGTCGTCCTGCTTAGGCAGAGCAACAACCGCCATCTTCGCCCACATGTAAGCGTACGCCGCGTAGCCAAAGACGTGCAGGTATTCAACAGACGCCGCACCGATCTCGTTCGGATTGCTCTGAGCCTGATCGATAACCCACTGGGTCAGGTCAGACAGATTTTCCATCGCTGCCTTCAGAGGCTCGATGAACTCAGCCGCCGCTTCGTTACCTGCCTGAGAGGCAACGAAATCGTTAACGTCCTGCTCAAACACTTTATACAGAGAGCCATTAGTACCGACAATCTTACGACCCATCAGGTCAAGCGCCTGAATGCCGTTTGTACCTTCGTAGATCTGAGTGATACGCAGGTCACGAACGTGCTGCTCCTGACCCCACTCACGGATGAAGCCGTGACCACCGAAGATTTGCTGACCCGCAATCGCGCTCTCCAGAGCTACGTCTGTCATGAACGCTTTCGCAACTGGCGTCAGCAGAGCAACCATCTGCTCAGCGTGCTTCGCCTGATCTGCATTGTCGCTGTACTTAGAAGTATCCAGCCACGCACCTACGTAAGTAGAAAACGCACGCCCCGCTTCGTTGAAGGCACGCATGGTCATCAGCATGCGACGAACATCAGGGTGTACGATGATCGGGTCAGCGGCTTTGTCTTTTGCCACAGCACCAGTTGGAGCACGGCTCTGAATACGGTCACGAGCATACGCCACGGCGTTCTGGTAAGAGTTCTCGGCAACGCCCAGACCTTGGATACCCACACCCAGACGCTCATAGTTCATCATGGTGAACATGCACGCCAGACCTTTGTTTTCTTCGCCTACGAGCCAACCTTTCGCACCGTCGTAGTTCATTACACAGGTCGCCGAACCTTTAATACCCATCTTGTGCTCAATCGAACCACAAGAAGCAGCGTTACGCTCGCCCAGAGAACCATCTTCGTTCACCATGAACTTAGGTACCAGGAACAGAGAGATACCTTTAGGGCCAGCTGGAGCATCCGGCAGCTTCGCCAGCACGAGGTGGATGATGTTTTCCGCCATGTCGTGCTCACCCCAAGTGATAAAGATCTTGGTGCCAGTAATATCGTAAGAACCGTCAGCGTTTGGCTCAGCCTTGGTACGGATAATACCCAGGTCAGTACCGGCGTGAGGTTCGGTCAGGTCCATCGCACCAGACCATACGCCTGAGTACATGTTTGGCAGGTACTTCTCTTTCAGTTCCTGAGAACCGTGAGCGTTCAGAGACAGGCATGCGCCAGCAGTCAGCATAGGCGCCAGACCGAACGCCATGTTCGAGCCCTGAACCATCTCTTCAACCTGAGCAACCAGAGTTTTAGGCATGCCCATACCGCCAAAGTCAGGGTTACCACCCAGACCGTTCAGTCCCGCTTCAACGTAAGTCTGGTAGGCGTCTTTGAAGCCTGGAGCGGCAGTCACTTCACCGTTTTCCCAGGTAGATGAGTTCTCATCACCGTCACGGTTGATCGGTGCCAGAACCTGGCTTGCGATTTTCCCACACTCTTCCAGGATGGCTTCCGCGGTTTCCATGTCCACAGCACCCTGCAGACCAGCAAGGGATTCCCACATTGAACCCGCATCAAAAACTTCATTCAGAACAAAGCGCATATCGCGTAACGGAGCTTTATATTCTGGCATGACTCACCTCATTTATATTGGTACAGAACGCACATCCGGAGCGTTCAGAAATTCAATCAAAATAGCTTTATATATAACGCAGAAAAACCGCGCCGTGGCGCGGTTCTTCTTAGTCAGACACATCAGAACGCGAAGTGTTCAGCGTCCAGATCCATCATGCTGTCAGCGCCGGCAACCATGGCTGCAGCGTGACCTTTAGCGCGTGGCAGTACGCGTGCGAAGTAGAACTTAGCGGTCTGAATTTTCGCTTTATAGAAGTCTTCTTCACTGGTGCCAGCCGCCAGAGCGTCCTGAGCAACCTTAGCCATACGAGCCCACAGGAAAGCCAGAGTCGCGTAGCCAGAGTACATCAGGTAATCAACCGATGCAGCACCCACTTCTTCGCGGTTCTTCATAGCGGTCATACCGATCTTCATGGTCAGGTCGCCCCACTCTTTGTTCACTTCAGCCAGAGGCGCTGCGAACTGAGCCATCTGTTCGTCACCTTCAACAGACTGACAGAACTTGTGAACGATCTTAGTGAAGTTACGCAGAGACGCACCCTGAGTCATCAGTACTTTACGGCCCAGCAGGTCGAGTGCCTGAATGCCAGTAGTACCTTCATAGATACAAGCGATCTTAGTATCACGTACCAGCTGCTCCATACCCCACTCAGCGATGAAGCCGTGACCACCGAATACCTGAACACCCAGGTTAGTTGCTTCGTAGCCAGCTTCAGTCAGGAAAGCTTTCGCAATTGGAGTCAGGAAGCCCAGCAGTTCGTCTGCAGCTTTACGCTCTTCTTCGCTTTCCGCTTTCTTAACGATGTCGTTCTGCTGTGCCGCCAGATAAACCAGTGCACGGCCACCTTCTGCGAAACACTTCTGAGTCAGCAGCATGCGACGTACGTCTGGGTGAACGATGATTGGGTCAGCTGCTTTCTCAGGCGCTTTAGCACCAGTCAGAGAACGCATAGCCAGACGATCTTTCGCGTACGCCAGTGCGCCCTGGAAAGACGCTTCAGCCGCAGATGCACCCTGCAGAGCAGTACCGATACGGGCAGTGTTCATGAAGGTGAACATGCAGTTCAGACCTTTGTTTTCAGGTCCGATCAGCCAGCCTTTAGCACCGTCGAAGTTCATCACACAGGTCGCGTTGCCGTGGATACCCATTTTGTGTTCGATAGAACCACATACAACACCGTTGCGCTCGCCCGGAGTGCCATCTTCGTTTGGCAGGAACTTAGGAACGATGAACAGAGAGATACCCTTGGTACCTTCTGGAGCGCCTGGGAGACGAGCCAGTACAATGTGTACGATGTTCTCTGCCATGTCGTGTTCGCCAGCAGAGATAAAGATTTTAGAACCAGTGATGGCGTAAGAACCGTCAGCGTTTGCTTCCGCTTTGGTCTTCAGGATACCGAGGTCAGAACCACAGTGTGATTCGGTCAGACACATGGTACCAGTCCACTCACCTGACACCAGCTTGCTCAGGTAGGTGTGTTTCTGTTCTGGCGTACCGTGCAAGTCCAGAGTGTTCATCGCACCGTGAGACAGACCCGGGTACATGCCCCATGACCAGTTAGATGAACCCACCATCTCAGAGATAACAGTACCCAGAGATTCTGGCAGGCCCTGACCGCCATGGTCTTCTTCGTGCGCCAGTGAAGGCCAGCCGCCTTCAACGTACTTAGCGTAAGCTTCTTTAAAGCCAGTTGGCGTGGTTACGGAGCCGTCATCGTGGCGGGTACAACCTTCGATGTCACCAGTACGATTCAGAGGAGCCAGCTCCTGCTCACAGAATTTTGCACCTTCAGTCAGAATGGCGTCGATCATGTCAGGCGTTGCAACCTCAGCATAAGCTGGGATGTTTGCGTAATGACCTGGCATATCCAGCAGTTCGTTCATTACAAACTGAATGTCACGGAGGGGAGCTTTATACTCTGGCATAGGGATGACCTCGTTGCCGTTATTTGTTAGCGCAGCTAGGCTGCCTGATTATTTTCCCGCAGACCAAAAGCCTGGCAGGGCGCAATTTCGATCAGGATATACAATCCAGATTCAAACAAGTGTTTGAAACATACGTTCGCACAATGGAATTGTCAAGCCTGAGAGGGATGCAACATCGGGGATTGATCGCATAGAAATTGAAAAGAAAGGGTTATGACCGATTAAGCCAATCAGGCTTCTTCGTCGAAGAGAGTCCCGGAGGTTGGAAGGCTCGGAGAACTTATGCGCAGCAATGTTTCGTTGATCTGACGAAGTCTGGCGTTGTATTCAGCGAAGCGCTCAGCGACGGAGACGAAACCTTCGTCTTCGTCTTCATCGGAGCCTGACTGAGCCTGTCGCGCCGCTTCGATCTCTGCACGCATATCATCACGTTTCTGATCTCTTAGCTCAGCCTCTGCGCTCAGGTCTTCGCGTTGCTGCTGAGCAATATCGGCCTGAGCTTCGGCCATTTTCTGTGCCGCCATGGCAGCGACCTGACGGTCCTGAGCAGATGGTTCCGCAGGTGCCAGCGCTGCCCGCCGGACACGCGCCATCTTCTCGTAAGTCGCGGAGGGATCTCCCGGCACGTCCGAGACATCAATACTGACTTCCCCCGATACCGCATACCGCTGACCATCCGGGCCTTTCGTAAAGCTGTACGTCGGTGCGCTTGCCAGCTGCCCACCAATTGCCTGATGGGCTCTTTCATGGTTCCGAACTTCAATATCCCGGCTCTGTAGTTGCCGTACGAGGTCAGCATCCTCCTGCTGATTACGCATGTCAGCGTCAGGCTGGCGGACGGATGAAGAGGCGCCATCAAGGGTCTTCCCCGCTTCGGGAGCGGCATTTACCGGGGAGTCGGCACCGACGTCTGTCGTTGCATCAGTGCCTATGTTGGTATTTTGGGGGCTTCTCTCAGCCCGCGAAGAATAAGCGGGCTCAGGAGCGGTGAAGAGTACACCTGACGCTATCTGCATATAACGCCCTCAGGGGATTACGCCTGCGTATCGATAAGAGAACCCAGCTGACGGTCGGCTGCCTGCAGTACTTTCGCGTTTGCGTCAGTAGCCTGCTGACCCTGCTTCATGTCTGTCATCGCAGACGCAAGATCTCCGGTCCCCTCAACGGGACGCTCGGTTGTAGTTTCAACGACGGTCTGGGCAGCCTTGGCAACCTGCTCGGTTCCCTGACTGACACCATATGCTGCGGTGGCGAACGTCGAACCTGCTGTTGATCCTATATTCATAACGACCTCTACTGAACAAATGTTCCTGATCATTATTTAATCAAATCAAAAACAAAAACGCCATCCCGGACAGGATGGCGTTTAGACTGATTTCTTATATAAATCAGTGAGTTTGTGCTGACTGCTGAGAAGCGTCATAAAAAAGATCAGCATTCTGCTCAGGTTGCGCCAATATCTCGTCAAGCTCCTGTGGGGCCTTGGTAACCCGATGTTCTGAGTTGATTCCCAGTTTACGGAACAGATCCTGGTCCTTGTTAGCAGCCGGGTTAGGAGTCGTCAGTAAGCACTCACCATAGAAAATGGAATTAGCCCCAGCAAAGAAGCACATTGCCTGCATTTCTTCCGACATTTCCTCTCGCCCAGCACTCAGACGAACATGAGACGCTGGCATCATAATGCGGGCTGCTGCAATGGTGCGGATGAAATCCAGAGGATCAAGATCGCCCTGAGTCTCAAGCGGCGTGCCCGCCACTTTCACCAACTGGTTAATCGGTACTGAATCGGGATGTACCGGAAGATTAGCCAACTGAGCCAGAAGACCCGCACGGTCTTTATGGGACTCGCCCATCCCCAGAATGCCACCGGAGCATACTTTCATGCCGGCGTTACGCACATTGGCCAGAGTATTCAGGCGATCTGAATACGTGCGCGTCGTGATAATTTCACCATAAAACTCAGGCGACGTATCAAGATTGTGGTTGTAGTAATCGAGGCCCGCTTCAGCGAGGGCATCCGCCTTCTTATCATCCAGCATGCCGAGCGTCATGCAGGTTTCGAGGCCCAACTCTTTCACGCCCTTAACCATCGCGAGTACGTAAGGCATATCTTTGTCGCGCGGCGAACGCCACGCAGCGCCCATACAAAAACGATCCGAACCCGCAGCCTTAGCCGCCTTGGCCTTCTCAATAACCGCCTCAACTTCCATCAGGCGTTCACGCTCCAGTCCGGTGTCGTAGCGGGCACTCTGAGGGCAGTACGCACAATCTTCCGGGCATGCACCCGTCTTAATGGACAGTAAGGTACTTACCTGTACGGCGTTCGGGTCATGATACTCACGGTGCACGGTCTGAGCCTGAAAAAGCAGATCATTAAACGGCGTGTTCAGTAGCTGCTCGACTTCTTCAACAGTCCAGTCGTGGCGAACAGTGCTCATCATGGTACCCTCAGTTTGGTGTCAGTATCACGGATGATAAAGATGAGGCATAACTGGTCAACCCTGATGAAAATCCGGGGTAACCTCAGTACGTTTTTTGATCAACTCTTCGAGTGTGAGCTCTGCCTTGAGCCCGATGGCAGCAGTACAGGAATCTGCGAGGAGTGCCTGAACCGCTTACCCTACATGGGACTTGCCTGCCCGCAGTGCAGCGAAAGTGTTTCGACGGAGGGGTTGTGCGGTCGCTGCCAGCGAACGCCACCAGCGTACGACTACAGCTATTGCTCTCTCAGTTACGAACACCCGCTTCCTCACTGGCTGCATCGCTGTAAGGACAAACGCGATACCAGGCAAATCAGCCGGATGCAGACGCTCATGCTGATGGCACGTCCTGCCTTAGATGACCAGCCTGAAAACTACCCAGATATGGTTACCTGCATACCCACCAGCCACCGACGACGACTCTGGCGCGGTTTTAACCTGAGTGAAGAATTGGCCCGCGCAGTCGCCCATGATCTCGGCCTGCCATTCCATCGTCTTCTGAAGAAAACGAAACACCAAGAGCAACGTGGACGTTCCGCCAGACAGCGAGCCAGTAGTCAAACCGATATGCGCGTAGAAACCAATCTCAACCTTGCTGGCAAACACATTCTTATCGTTGATGATGTCATGACTACCGGCAGCACGCTTCACACCGCTGCAGCACTTCTGAAAGAATCCAATGCGCAGAAGGTCGGCGCCTGGTGTTTTGCCAGAACACCGAAAACCCGATAAACCCAGCTCACCTTCAGGCATAATGTCCACCACACTCATGTTCCGGATTCCGCTATGCACGCCTACGCCGATTTAAGCCACGACCTGGTCATGGACGCAATTGAATCGCTCGGATACCTCTGCGATGCCCGCGTAATGGCATTAAACAGCTATGAAAACCGTGTATTTCAGGTAGGCATTGAAGATGAACAACCTTTAATCGCCAAGTTCTATCGCCCGACTCGCTGGACTGATGAGAGCATCCGTGAGGAGCACCAGTTTCTGCTTTCGCTGGCCACAGAAGATGTGCCCGTCATTGCTCCGATAGAGATAAATAACGAAACTTTATTCACCTATGGCGGTTTCCGTTTTGCACTTTTTCCTCGCCGCGGTGGTCACGCTCCCGAACTGAGTAATGACGACGACCTGGAACTGATTGGGCGCTGGCTTGCTCGCCTGCATAACATTGGTGAGACCACACCGTTTATTCACCGGCCGCATATCAATGGCAGTGAAGATATTTCCGCAGCAGCAGATACCGTACTTGCCAGCGGTTTAATGCCTGAGGATTATCATGCGGCGTACACGTCACTCATCAGAGACATCTGCGCACATACAGATCAGATCAAGCTGTCGAATCATTCACAGATTCGTCTGCATGGTGACATGCACACGGGCAATCTGATTATCCGGGACGAGAACCTCTACCTCGTCGACTTCGATGACTGCGCTCAGGGTCCTGCAATGCAGGATATCTGGATGTTACTCAGTGGCAGCCGAGAGGAACATCGCCAACAAATCATGGTCATAGCAGAAGGCTACAGCATGTTTCGCAGATTTCCTGCAGAGGAACTCCCTCTGATAGAGACCCTGTGTACACGACGAATTGTTCGACATGCCGCCTGGCTGAGCCAGCGCTGGGACGACCCGGCATTTCCGGTGGCATTCCCGTGGTTTGCATCACACCGCTACTGGTCAGAACATTTACTGGCACTGCGTGAGCAACTGTCCGCACTGCAAGAAGAACCACTGGCATTACCTGTATTTTAAAGAGGATGTTATGAAAAAGTACCTGATCGCTACCGCCATTTCTGCCGCAACTATTACGACCGTTTCTGCGGAGGAAAATAACCTGCGTAATGCGCTTTATCTCGGCGGTGCCGTTAATCACAACGTCATTGATTCACCGTTCGGCGGCGACGAGTTGGACGCCAATGGCTACTCGCTGTTTGGGGGGTATAAGTTCGACAACTCGGTTGCCGACCTGATGACAGCAGTTGAGTTTGGATACAGTGACACGGGCGATTTTTACAACAGCAATGGTAACGGTGACGAGGATATCAATGGTGTCTGGGTCGCTGCGGTTGCAGAAAAGTACCTGCCGGAAATTGACCCACGCTTAAGCGTTATTGGTCGCGGTGGCCTGGACCTGGGTGACGACGACGGTATTTTTCTCGGCGCAGGTGCCGGATTTAAAGTAAACGAACAGGTCGGGCTTCGCGCAGAATTTATTAATAAAGATGCATCCTCTGTTTATCAGGTTGGCGCCTTGTTTCATTTCTAAGTTCATTACCTGACTAGTAATCTGATCCTGACTAATGACCTGATTAATAATCTGAGTCAGGATAAATAAAAATGCCCGGCCTGAAATACAACTCAGTGCCGGGCATTTTTATGCATAAAGTGGATTAAAAAAGCTCCCCACCCTAAATGGATGAGGAGCTCTCTTAGATCAGGGAGATAAACCTCCCCATCAGGTTCGCAGTCAGAGTATCAGCGAACACCGCCACGGCGCAGGGCCGCTGGAGTGTAGTCAGAATAAGTACGCTCAAATTCGTACTGGTAACCTGACTCTTCTTCGTTATCCAGACCCAGAGCCAGGTAGCGTCCTGAGTTCAGGTCGTACAGTGTCTCGATGGCATACCAAGGCACTTTACGGTCGAAGTAGAACATGTTGTGTGATTCAGCCACACGCCACAGTTCGCCACGGCCGTCGTAATGATCGATCTCAGTCGCCTGCCAGGTATCTTCATCGATGTAGAAAACACGCTTAGCGTATACATGACGCTGACCATCTTTCAGAGTCGCTGTTACTTTCCACACACGGTGCAGTTCGTAACGAGTCAGATCCTGATTAATGTGACCAGCTTTGACGATGTCGTCATACTTCAGGCTGGTGTCTTTCAGCTGATATGAGTTGTACGGAATGTACACTTCCTGCTTACCTTCTAACTTCCACTCGTAGCGGTCCGGAGAGCCGTTGAACATATCGAAGTTATCTGCAGTACGCAGACCGTCAGACGCGGTACCTGGGCCGTCGTAAGCAACCTGCGGCGCACGACGTACACGACGCTGACCAGCGTTATATACCCATGCCTTACGTGGCTCTTTTACCTGGTCCAGTGTTTCGTGAACCAAAAGAACGTTACCCGCCAGACGCGCTGGAGACAGAACATCCTGCTTAAAGTAAAAGAGAACGTTGTCATCTTTATCCGCCTGGAAATCGACCAGGTTATTACGGAAGGTGAACTCGTCTTTAAAACGAACGACGGTGTAATCACCGTTCACCTGCGGCGTCACCTGACCGATGATACGGCTGACCGAACCACCGCGATATCGCGTAATGTGGTTCCAGATCACTTCAACACCTGTCTGCGGGAATGGGAAAGGCACGCCGAACGTGAAGTTCGCGATACCATTACCGTCATTCAGCAGAGAGGTGTTCACTGCGTTCTTCTTAGTCTCGTCGTAGACGTCCTGAGGGTAAGCCGCTGAACGCACAGTTTTGTACACGGGCATACGGTAGGTATCAGGATACTTCTCGAACATCGCTTTCTGACCGTCGGTCAGATTTGCGGCGTAGTCTTTGTAGTTCTCTGCGGTGATCACGAACTCCGGCTTGTCTCCCGCAAATGGGTTACCAAGACGACCATTCTTATCAACGCTGGCTGCGTCTGTTGCCAGACCGCCCGTCCATGCAGGGATATTACCCTGAGCTTCTTTCACTGCGCCCACTGGAGTCAGTTCTGTACCCAGCTTGGCAGCCTGATCAGCGCTCACACCTGCGTGTGCAGAACCCACCAGCATGGAGAGGGCCGCAGCCGCTCCCCAGGTTTTAAATTGTTTCTTCAACATATTCGGAACCTCTGTGTAACTTGTTCAACTGCTCAGAATGAATATTTAGCAGAAAGACTGATGTTGTCGCGGTCTTTCAACTGGTTATATTTGCCACCCGAGAAGTTAGTGTATGACACGTCTACGGATGTCTGGTTCAGATACAGGAATGACACACCCAGACCTACGGTCAGACGATCATCAATAAACTGAGAACCTGGCTCTGGACCGTAACCCTTGTCGTAAGCAATCGACAGGTTAGGCGTCATATTTACACCCGCGAAGGCGTTGTTGTACGTCAGGCCAGAGCGCAGACGGATACCACCTGACAGCTTGGTGGTGTAACCATCGTCGGTACAGTAGTCCGAGTTCACGTTTGCTGACGTGCCACCAAAGATACAATAGTTAGTATCACCGCCAGGTTCATAGACCCCATCGTTGTTACCAATACCGTAGGCACCTGAGCGGCCATAACGGGCATCATCAGTGTCCGGAAGATCCGGGATGTAGGTCGCGCCGACTTCACCAACGAGCGCCAGACGGTCTGCACCTAACACACGATCAAAGAACATGATGTAGGTTGACTGTGCCTGCCAGATATCAAACTCGTCGTAGCCCTTACCAACTTCACCGTACAGGTCAGCAGCATTACCTGCTTCTTCAGCACGTTGCTGATACAGGCGACTCCACGGAGCACCGTTACCCGCCAGAATCAGCTCAAATGCGTTCCACTGAACTGGCATATCTGGCTTATAACTGATCTCACCCGAGATAGATGCACCACTTGCGGTACTACGCGCAAACGAGACACCCGCAATTTTGATGTCTTCTGGATAAGCGATCTGATACAGCGGACGATACGTGTTATATGAAGCATCTTCATTCACTTCCATATCCGGCGTACCGGTCAGAACACCAAGGCGGTCCTGGTTCGTGATAACACCGTTGATGTATGGAAGGCGGCTATGAATGTTCATGTAGTAGAAACCGAATTCGGTATCACCCAGCGCTTCTGAATACCAACGAACAGCCATACCGTACTGACCACTGTCGCTCGGTTCTTCATCTTCGATCCGCTCTGTTACTGGTGCCACGCGGTTTGCCAGCGGCACACCCGTGTCCACTTCCAGATCGCGCAACGCGAGGATATCGCGTTCATCAGCCGTACCACCCAGAATAACCGGGCCACAACCGTCGGCTACGAAATCAACCGTTGAGAAGAATGTACCGCACGGGTCACTGCGTGTGTGATCCCACTCCAACTGATAGAAAGCTTCCAGAGTGATCTCACCCGTCAGGCCAATCGAGGTATAGAACATGTTGACCGGAAGAAGTCCCTCTTTCAGCTCGGCACCCGGCTTACGGAATGCGGAGGCATCCACTGGGTTAACGCTGTTGATGCCACCCTGAATGAAGGTACTTTCACCCCAGCTAAGAACCTGACGACCAAGACGGAAGGTCACAGGCACGTAGTTGATGTCATAGTCTGCCCAGACAAAAGCATCCAAAAGTTCAGCACCACGACCGGCGGCGTTTTCAGTTTCTTCGTTCAACTGTTTGAACTCAGTGTCCTGATCCATAATCGCGTGATCATAGTAAGCACGGGCACGGAAGAAACCACCGTAGTTGCGGTAGCTCATTTCGAGATCGCCGCTCCACTTGAAGACATTTGTATAAATGTCTCCCTGATCGTAGTTAAGCGTACCGTCGTCGTAGTTGTACGATGCACCGGAGGTGTTCTCTCCAATCGCATTCCCATTACCTGGCATAATCTGAGAGCGGTCACGCTCATCAACACGCCAGCCAATACCATAGGACACTGTGTTTGCCAGCTGAATATTTAACTCGCCAACGTTGTACTCAATTGCTTGAGCTGACGTGACTGCTCCCGCCATGGCCAGAGCCAGCGGAGTCTTTTTAAACATCTGATAAATTGCTTTATTCATGATTTTTATTCTCCGCAACTCAATTACCGGTGCTTTCAAGGACAGCCGTATTTTCAATGATCAGACCTTGCTGATCACCCGCAAGACCAGATAGTTTGGTCGCGCCATAAGGGTCAAAGAAAGATCCGATCTGTTGATAGATCTCAGCAAATACCGCCTGAGGGTCTGCCGAAGAGAAAGTCGCGTGTGTACCTTGAGCAACACGTACATTCGCCCTAACGATTGCGTCGTTAGTAGTGCTTGGGTAGTAGTACTGAGGATCAGGACTGATCACACTTCCGGTTTCCGCCTCTTCCTTCGTAATAAGAGTGTCGATACCCATCTCAGCTACCAGAGGATCTGTACCAGCCAGGAAGGATACTGAGGTTGCAAGCGTCGCTGTTTCTGCATTATTCGGCACAACCTGATCCGACGGTTCATCAGCATCACCCGTTACACCTACGTCTTCATAAACAAGCACTGGCACATCTGCAGTACCGGCAGCGAAGTTAATCGGATCAGCTGAGTCCAGCATGGCCTGGAAAACCCCAAAGAAGCTTTCGATGCTGTCCGAACCCTGCTCAACACCACTAGCTGCCAGACCAGCAATGATACGTGGACCAATCTGAGCACTGTTTTCCAGCAACTTCACGACACCACCACCTGGATTACCCAGAGCAGCCGCTTTGATCTGCGGAATGTTTGAGTTGTACGCACGAACGCTAGTGTCGTTAGCAACAGACAGGAAGGTCGCACCGACAATACCGCCCAGAGAGTGACCTACGAAGTACACATTGGCAGGATCAAGATCATCCGCTGTACCATCTGAGTTCACATCCATATCGTCAATGGATGCGGCAACATTCAGCATGTCCAGCACCGTCTGACGAATTGCATCGCGGGTACGCGCAAATTCGTTCAGGTTGATATACAGGTCACCGGATTCACCGACCGAGGCTGCAGTCACTGGGTTACCCTGAGCGTCCAGAGCACCCTGGAAAACCATGCTTACATTACTCTGATCGGCGGCCTTACCTACGTTATTGTGACGCTCAGCCAGAGCAGCGAGGCCAGGAACGTTTTCAGCGCCAACCGCCTGGATAACACCTGCACGTGCTGCAGCAAATGGGCTATTGGTGGCGGCATCAGATGCAGCAACCTGCTCGACGTTAAACAGACGCAGGCTGTTCGCCTCACCGTCGTTCAGTGGAGCAATACCGTGCATTACGTGGTCAATCGCGATGGTAGCGATACATGCCGAAGCCAGAGCGTTACCCACCAGAAGACCTGCAGTACGGTCAACGGTAATGCCGTGCTGATAGATAACTACTGGCCAGCCATCAGCAGGCTTACCAGAAGCCGGCCCCGGACCATCAGGATCACAGGAAGCATCTGGTATCATAGCCAATACAGGGACAGTCACATCGCCCTGTTTGTCTGCGTACGGGAAACGCCAGGTAACGTTGATGCTACCGTCGGCGTCGGCAGGAGCACTTTCGAGCCCAAGTGCCAGGGCAGCATTGTTGCTACCAGACCAGCTACCAAGGTCCGCATCCGCTGTACCTGCTTCAGGAAGAGGCAGGAAGTTAGGTATCGTCAGACCACCCTGAAGAATCGAGCCGCCAGATGAAATTGCTGACACCTGACCTGCGACAATAGCGTCAACAGTTGACTCATCTGCGTCCGGGTTCGCTTCTTCAACGCCCGGGCGCAGTGCCACTGTAAGGAAAGCATCGTAAGAGATCTCTACCGCTGTAGAACCATCCGCCGTAATCGGCGTATAAGTACGGGACGCAGGCTTATCAACAATCGTATCTACGCCTGCTCCGCTACCATCAGCGATTGTGGTAATGAGGCCCTGATAGTAATTCGGAGAGAAGGTCTCGCTCGCCTTCAGCACATCGCGAGTCGTGCTATCAACAGGAACGACCGTGGTTCCTGCCTGCGCATTGATCGCCGCAGCAACACCCTGTGCAATTGTCAGTAACGTTCCCTCTGCAGTTGCCTCAGCTGTCGCCTGGTCAGCTCCTCCAGCAATCGCGGTCGCGATTACAGACGCGGATATCGTCGCTTCAGCTGCGTCAATGCTGGTAATTTGAGTAGTCAGGAAGGTTGCAGGAGCTGCCATTGCGTGTAACACATCCGTCGTACCAGTCGTTGTGAATGCGTAACTGAGGATGATGTTGTCCTGGGTCACCTGGCCGGAGGTCGCCCCATTCAGGAAAGCACCCGCCAGAGATTCCCATGCCTGAACCGCATCACGAACCGGCTGCAACGTAGGCGCCGGTAGTTCCAGATCACTTGTAACAAGGTCATATTCAGCTGACGGCCCAACTTCCACACCGCTCGCTGACTCGAGTGCATCAGTCAAAACCACCAGATACTTGGTTTTTGGATCAAGAGGGGTTTTAGGGAGAATCTGAATGGCCGGTGTAGAACCTCCGTCCATTGTGATGAATCTTGCTTCGTAGTCTGTACCAGCGACAGGCTGATCTGCTGCAAACGGGTTATCACCCTCATTCTCAACGATGGTACTGATATCCAACGGATCAATCGCAGCGTTGTCTTCACTATTTTTCAGTTTTACCAGCAAAACAGTCTGACCTGCTGCGACAGTGTCTGCGTCCAATTCAGCATTGAACTTAACGTAAATGGCTGCAGATGTAGAAAAACCATCGAGTTTGTTCAGTGCGGTAGTTACTGGCGGAGTGGTGTCACTCGTGTTCGCAGTGCCGTCGGTATCACCGGCATCCGCAAATAGGAAATCGTTTGCTAAAGGAAGGGTTGCGCCGCCCGCAGAAAAAATAGGAGAAACGCGCGACACCTCCGAACCCGGAGAACCGGCAGTCACCGCCCCGGTATCAACTTTATAATCACCGCCAGTCTTACAGCCCGCAAGACCTGCGGCTGTGGCTGCGATGGCCAGACTGAGTAAAGTCTTCTTCACCATACATGTACCTGTAATGTGTTGTTATGGTTATTCAAATGCGCTGGTACACACATCCCTTGCGGATATCAGCAATCACCTGACTATAATCCCGTCGACTCATACCCTCATCACTCGAAAGTATGATTCGCCTCCTTAAACCGGGGCATTTTGTATCTGATCGTAATCAACCATAGTCCAGATCGGCCAACCTACCAAACCGGGGGATAGGATTTACGCACCCCTTTGTCATAGAATAGGCGCCCTTTTAAACCAACCCTCATTCCCGAACAGGAGATCCCTATGTCGTCCAATCAGGATTCCGTTGTAATTGTTGCTGGTGCCCGTACCCCAATGGGCGGCTTTATGGGCAGCCTCAGTTCAGTCTCTGCACCCGAGCTTGGTGCTATCGCAATTGAAGAAGCAGTGAAGCGCTCTGGCCTGCAACCAGCTGATGTTCAGGAAGTTATCATGGGTAACGTACTGTCTGCTGGTCTGCGTCAGGGTCCTGCACGTCAGGCGATGCGCAAGGCAGGTCTGCCGGATAACACTGGCGCAACCACCATCAACAAACTTTGTGGCTCTGGCATGAAAGCCACCATGATGGCTCATGATGCAATCAAAGCCGGTTCTGTTGATATCGCGGTATCCGGCGGCATGGAGTCCATGTCAAAAGCCCCTTACATCCTGGAAAACGCACGCGGTGGCTATCGCATGGGCCACGGCGATCAGGCCAAAGACCACATGTTCTTCGATGGTCTTGAAGATGCAGAGACTGGCAAACTGATGGGTGCTTTCGCTCAGGACATGTCAGATAAGAAGGAATACACCCGCGAGCAGATGGACGAATACGCGATCCGCTCCCTGAATCGTGCTAAAGACGCGATTGAGAAAGGTCTGAACACCGCTGAAATCGTACCGGTTACTGTAAAGAGCCGCCGTGGTGAGACTGTCGTTGAACAGGACGAGCAACCATTCAACGCCAACATCGAAAAAATCCCATCTCTGCGCCCGGCATTTGCGAAAGACGGCACTATCACAGCTGCTAACGCTTCATCTATCTCTGATGGCGCTTCGGCACTGGTACTGGCACGCGAATCCGTTGCCGCTGAAAAAGGTCTGACGCCGGTTGCCCGTATCGTGGCACACAGCACTCACTCTCAACACCCTTCTGAGTTCACGGCCGCACCTTGTGGTGCTATCGAAACCCTACTGGCAAAAACCGGCTGGAACAAAGACGACGTTGATCTGTGGGAAATCAACGAAGCTTTCGCCATGGTCGCTATGATGCCTATCGACGCATTCGGACTGGATGCTGAGAAAGTAAACATCTATGGCGGCGCCTGCGCACAGGGCCACCCGGTTGGCTCTACTGGCTCGCGTCTGATTGTGACTCTGATGAACGCCCTGAAAAACACCGGCGGCAAGAAAGGTATTGCTGCTCTGTGTATCGGTGGTGGTGAAGCAGTTGCCGTTGCAATCGAGATGATCTGATTGCAGCGCTAACGAAAGAAGCCGGCTTAACGCCGGCTTTTTTGTGCCTCGCACATAGCGAGCTTACTTAGAGAGTTAAAGCGTCTGTGAAGTCGTCACAGCAAGGCAAAAATCTTCGAGAAAGCGGAGCTAGTTATAAAACTGAGCCGTCGGCGAAGAAGTCATAGCGCGGCAAACATCGGCCAAAGATACGGAGCGTTTATATCAGTTAAAGCGTCAGCGAGGCGGTCACAGCAAGGCAAAAACATTCGAGAAAGCGGAGTTTACTTTAGTAAATGAGCATTTCGAGAAGGTTTTTAACAACGCTGTGACAACGCAGCTAGCTTTAAAACACGATTGTTTTGTTACCGTGGAGCAACACCCTATCTTCCAAATGACTCCGCACCCCTCTCGCCAGCACTGACTTCTCAACGTCTTTGCCTAAACGCACCATGTCTTCGACCGTATCGTTATGACTGATGCGGATTACGTCCTGATCAATGATAGGCCCGGCATCCAGCTCCTGGGTCACGTAGTGGCAGGTAGCACCGATCAGTTTTACACCGCGTTCTGCGGCCTGGTGATATGGCTTGGCCCCTACAAACGATGGCAGGAAGCTGTGATGAATATTGATCACTTGCCCAACGTATTGCTCACAGATTTCTGGCGGCAGAATCTGCATATAGCGCGCGAGTACGATGGTATCGGCCTTGTGTTCTTCGACAATCTCTGTCACCCGGCGGAAGTGTTCGGCCTTGTTATCTTTATCAACCGGTACATGAAAGTACGGAATACCGTGCCATTCCACCAGCGAGCGCAAGTCGTCGTGATTTGAGATCACGCATGGGATATCACACTCAAGCTCCCCACTGTGCCAGCGGTGCAGAAGATCAACCAGGCAGTGGCTCTGCTTACTCGCCATCAGGATGACCTTCTTAGGTGAACCACTGTCGCTGAGCTGCCAGTCCATCTCGAATTCGTCGGCAATCGGCGCAAAAGCTGCCTTCAGCCCATCAGCATCAAATGGCAGGGAGTCTGCGCGGATACAATGACGCATAAAAAAGCGTCCGCTAACCGGGTCTGAATAGTGGTTTGCCTGAACAATCCAGCCACCGTGCCCCGAAAAAAACTGGCCAATTTTAGCCACGATGCCGACCCTGTCAGGACAGGAGATAGTCAGCCTGAATACTCTTTCCATAATGTGATACATCACTCAATAACGATAGCCACCAGCTTGCATCCAGAAACCTTTCATGGTCAACTCTTTGACGCTCTAATGACTGTTCAGAACTAAAACAGAGACGGATCTATGTTACTCCTAAGGACACTCTTACTCAGCCTTTTTTTCAGCTTGCCTGCGCATGCATCAACTCTGGCAGAAGAGCTTAGCGTTTTTAAGCTGAGTACCAGTGTTAAGATTTTGCTTCTAAAGTACTACCACGTCCAGGCGGATGAGGGAAATCCTCAACTCGTCGAGGAAGTTCTGCGCCATCGCGAAGAAGTCAGTCTTCAGAAAAGTCTTCTGCTCGAGGATCTTGGAGCTAATTTTCCTGCGAGAACTCAAGGGATCCAGACCCACTGGGACGAATTTAATAGCCTGCTCGATGAGAACATCGCTGAAATCCGCGAAAGCAATTACCCTGAACTGCAAGTCGTCACTCTGATGCGCAAAGCGCAGCGAGCTATGTTGCAGGAATTAGAATTACTTTCTGACCAGATACTGGCAGAAAACGAGCTTACTCTGTCAGAACTCACTGTCTGGCAGCGTCAGCAGAAAAACCTGCTCCTTGAAGTGGTTGAACGTTACATCGAACGTGCGGCGTCCTCTATGGGAGCTCCCCTGACCATTGATAACGTCGACATCCGAGTACTATGCCAGCAGTTTGAGCGCGGTATTGCCGATATGAAGAGCCGCGTCACGGCAAGTGAAGCTCAGCGCCAGCTCAGCAAGATTCATAGCCAGTGGCTGTTTATCGAAACAGCGGCAACCGATACCAATGCGCGCCTTGTTCCGTTTCTGGTGATGCGCTATGCCGACGGTATTCTTGGACGTCTTGATGAGGTTGCTCATCACATCTGAGAGCTGCGTAAGAGGTTTTAGCCGTCGGACGCGCTATACTTAACGCTCAGCAGCCAGAAAAAGTAGCCGATGGGTTTAATTGTTTTCGACATGGGGCGCAGAGTAGAAACGCCCGTAAACAGCCCACGCCGGCGCGTGTCGCCGGTAGAGCGAACTTCTGCGGTTTCCAATATCGAAAACGAGCCTGATCAGGCACTATCATCCGACGATCTGATTTACTCCCCAGAAGGTACCACCGAACGTCAGGAGCATGCTCCACAGACGGTTGCCTTCGCCGCCGACATCATGACGCGTAATGTCATTACCATTCGCCAGGAAACAACAATCCGGGACGCCTACCAGCTCATGCGGGAGCACGACATTCACCATCTGCCGATCATCGACGAACACGATAATCTTCAGGCGTTAATTTCAGACCGGCGCATATTAAGAGCACTGGCCGAGCAACGTTCTATAGAACATGACTCCGTCATGACGGTTGCCGTCAGACCAGTCTATTGCACAGCAGAGAGCACCGACATACGACAGACAGCAAGACTACTTACGGAATATCACATCGGTGCCCTCCCTGTGCTTAATAACAAAGAACAACTGACAGGTATCATCACCCGCAGTGATTTACTGCACCTGCTCAGTGAATATGGCCCGCTGGAATTGTGGGCCTGACATGCCCTTAGGTGGGCATTAAGGAGAATGATTTTGGCTAAACAATATGAGTTAATTCACCCGAAGACACATCTACGCGTGCTTTCGCAGTATGAAATTCAGCAGCTTAAAAATGTCAGCAGCGGTGCTCACGAACTGCTCCGTCGCTGCTCATTCGCAGTCCTCTCTGCCGGAAGCCTGGAGGATGACTACACCCGACTGGAAGAGAGCTACAAGAACTTCAATATCACTGTCGAGCAGGAAGAGCGCGGCATTGTATTGCAACTCAGCGGTGCGCCAAGCGGTGCATTTGTTGACGATGAAATTATCCGGGGTGTACGCGAGCAGCTTTTTTCTGTGCTGCGGGACATCCTCTATGCGGAAGAAAATATCCTGAAAGCCCATCGTTTTGATTTAGATAAAAGCGAAGATATTACCAATGCGGTATTCCATATTCTGCGCAATGCAAACCTGCTAAAGCCAGACGTAGAACCTAAACTAGTCGTCTGTTGGGGTGGGCATTCCATTCCGCCTAACGAATATCAATACACCAAGGAAGTCGGCTATGAACTGGGGCTTCGAGGCCTTGATATCGGTACGGGCTGTGGTCCAGGTGCCATGAAAGGACCGATGAAAGGCGCAACCATTGGCCATGCTAAGCAGCATATCCGAAACGGTCGCTACATCGGTATTACCGAGCCCGGTATTATTGCTGCCGAATCACCCAACCCAATCGTCAACGAGTTGGTGATCCTGCCGGATATCGAAAAGAGGCTGGAAGCCTTCGTTCGCATGGCGCACGGAATTATTATTTTCCCTGGTGGCCCGGGTACCGCCGAAGAGATCTTATATATCCTCGGTGTTTTGTCGCACCCGGCAAATAAGGATATTCCCTTCCCTCTGATAATTACCGGCCCAGAAGAAACCCGGGCATATCTCGAAGACATTAATCGCTTCATCGGCGATACGCTCGGAAAAGAAGCTCAGGCGCGTTATGAACTGGTGATTAATGATCCGGTGACGGTTGCGAGAAAAATGAAAGCCGGTATGGAAGCCGTTCGACAGTATCGCCGTGATAACAACGACGCCTACTTTTTCAACTGGACCTTAAAAATCGATCATGATTTTCAGGTGCCTTTTGAACCGACCCACGCCAACATGAAAACCCTTCGTTTAACGCACGATGCTCCGTTCCATGAGCTGGCCGCAGATCTGCGCAGAGCATTTTCAGGTATCGTGGCCGGTAACGTGAAGGCCGATGGCGTTAAGCTGGTGCGTAAGCATGGGCCTTATGAAATTCACGGCGACGCAGATATTCTCGACGGTATGGACCGTTTACTGCGAGCCATGGTTGACCATGGCCGAATGAAAATCAGTGGAAAATATGATCCGTGCTACCGGATCGTAAAATCCTGAAGGTTATTGTTTTGCGCTGAGGCGTGCTGCTGCCTTTCCGGATAGGTTGGCAGCACGATCCATGACATGGAAAATGACGTTCTGCTCGTTCACGCCAGACACCATTGCGGCCCCCGGACCTGTTGCATAAATCGCCACATCTTCACCGCCATGCGTTTCTGAATCACGTGGAATCAGAGCCTCCTGATGATAACCAGCGGCCTCCGTATTCATACCGGTAATATCTTTACGTCCTGCATTAATTGGCTCTTCGTATACAAGTTCGGCGTCTGTTTCACCACCCAGGTGATGATGTCCGCGACCGTTCATATAACCCAACGTAGTATACGGCAGGCCATCACCGGCCATGGTGGGTTCTGTCTCACCGGGCGCAACGACTTTACCAAGAATAGGATTACCGCGCTTAGGATACCCTGCAATGGTAAATACATGACTGTGATCAGCAGTAACGATAATCAAAGTATCTTCCGGAGAAGTCATAGACTCGGCGAGAGCAACAGCATCAGAAAACTCTCGGGTCTCATTGAGCGCATTAAACGCATTTCCGGCGTGGTGCGCATGGTCAATACGACCGGATTCCACCATGAGAAAGAACCCCTCCTCACTGCCTGACAACAACTTAATCGCTTTTTCTGTCATCTGGCTAAGTGATGGCTCCCCTAATGTGTCCTGGTTGCGATCTGCCTCAAACCGCATATGCGCCTCTTCAAACAACCCCAACACAGGAGTACTGCTCAACTGATTAAACCCCTCTTCATCGATAACCAGTTGACCTTGCGGATTCTGGGCTTTCCATTCTTCCATCAGATTACGGCCATCAGTACGATCACCTTCTACCGTACTTCTGGCATCGGGGGTATTAGACTGAACATCATCAGGAAGAAAATGTCGACGACCGCCACCAAAAGCGAGTTCGATGCCATCTACCGCGACACCATAGTCTTGCAAAGTACGTTGCCTGAAACTCAGAAACTGCGAAGCAATATCCTCGCAGCCTGCTTCAACTGCAGCTTCCGGCATATCCGAAATATCTTCCCAGTTGCGTTCAGAAGAATATGCGTAAGTAGCCGCCGGAGTCGCATGGGTTAAGCGAGCTGTCGTGACTATCCCAGTTTTCTTACCGGCTAACTCAGCGAGAAGCAGAGCCGAAGGGACTTCATCCTCCACACGGTGACAAAGACCACGTTCTGCGCTCTCAGCCAGACCAATAACACCGGCGTCCGTCTTAACACCAGACATCATTGCGGTCATAGTGCCTGCTGAATCAGGAGTCTGAGCATCAACATTGTAGGTTTTACTTAAACCAGTAAAAGGAAATTTCTCAAAACTGAGCAGATTCTCCTCACCACTCATGCCCTGCTGCTGTCCGGCGTAGATTCGGGCGGCTGTGACTGTTGATATTCCCATGCCGTCACCAACAAACAAGATCACGTTCTTGGCAGGTGTAGTCTCTCGTAAAACTTCGCGTTTACTTTTTATGGCAGACCGCCCCTCGACAAACCAGGCGTTATCCTGAGGTAAGAAGTCCAGTGGTGCTTCGTTTTTAGTCTCATAGAGACACCCAGTCATTGAAATAACAAGAGAGATTAGAGTACCAACGTAAACACTGCGCATCGTTATTTCCATTACTAAAAACCTTAGAACATTAACCTTTGGATTTTACATATTTATTAATACCCATGCCTTTTTATCCGCATTTTTTGTAATAAATAATTCACCACCTGGGTTACAGAAGTTAAACATTTCTGTCACAGACCACACTTAGCCCGAGCGCTCCTGAAACCTATAACGAAGCAATATTGGGGAACCGTGATGAAACTGAAATTATTAGCAATCGCTGTAGCATCAGCGTCACTGCTGACTGCTTGTGGTGGAGAAGATGGTGACGATGGTCGCGACGGTCTGAATGGACTGAATGGCCAGAACGGAGTTTCGCCTGACGCAGCTCCGGGCGCACCAGGCTCAGATGGTGCCAACGGTGAAGATGGCCAGGATGGCGCCGACGGTAAAGATGGTGCGAATGCTGACGCCGGTGCAGGTACTCTGACGCGCATCGCGACTGTACCTTCCGGTGCTGAAGTAACGGGGCTGTTTCTGACCGAAGACGGTGATCTGTTCTTCAATGCGCAACACCCAGCAGGTAGCAACATGGAAACTGATAACAACGGTGTCGCTTACAACACAGGTACCGTTGGTGTGATAGAGGGTGTTAGCTTTAATAATCTGCCAAACACACTGATTTCAGTAGCGGTTCCTGAGTCTGACTACGAGCGCCAGACGATTCAGACAGCTTACGGTTCTTACCGTGTTATTGGTCAGACTGGCGACCAATACGAGGGTGAGCTCAGCGAAGGGCTGGGTCATATTTATAATCTCGCTGGTGACGCTCTGATCCTTGAAAACGACATGCCAGACTTCAATGGCTTCGTATCTACAGGTGCAAACACTGGCTACCTCTTCACTAACTGGGAAGAGTATCCGGGTGGTATGAGCCGTATCGGGCTGAGCAAATCCGCTTCTGGCGAATGGTCTGTAGAAGATGCCATGATGGTGAACTTTGCAAACGTAAAAGGTACGGGTGCTAACTGTTTCGGCTCTGTTTCACCTTGGAATACACCACTGACATCTGAAGAGTGGATCGTGAACTCTGATGTTAACTCGACCACTTACGCTAGCTGGAACGACCCTGAAGAAGTGGCCAACAACGATCGTCTGAATCGCTTCTGGCAGCTGATGGATGAGCCTGTTAACCCGTACGATTACGGCTACATCGTTGAGATCACCAACGCTGTTTCACCAACGCCTGTACCGGTTAAACACTTCACCATTGGCCGCTACGAGCATGAAAACTCGGTCGTTATGCCAGACCGTCGCACTGTTTACTCTTCACAGGATGACACGGGTGGCGTTCTATTTAAGTTCGTTGCTGACACAGCTGAAGACTTGAGCTCTGGTACGCTATACGGCGCTAAGCTGACTCAGGATGCGGGCGTAAATGATCCAGCGGTTACAGGCTTTGATGTTGACTGGGTAGAGCTTGCGACTTCTGACAACTCAACCATCGAAGCTTGGGTTGATGAGTTTGATGGTATCAGCACTGAAGACTATGTCGATGGCGAAACCAGCTATATGACGGTTGCAGACGTTGAAGCCTGGGCAGCCTGGGTAGTTTCAGGTCGCCCTGCGAACACTACTTACCCAACCGTAGAAAACGGTGGCGGCAAAGTCACTGCGGGTCAGCCAATGGATGACCGTGCAGCCTTCCTCGAATCACGTCAGGCCGCTAAGCAATTGGGTGCAACGGCAGAATGGCGCAAGCTGGAAGGTATCAGCATTCATGCTGGTCGAGTTCAGGAAGCCATTGAAGGCATCGACCTGATTCCGGGTGAAGAAGTCGAGAACGCATACATGTACATGGGTATCGCTGATATTGATAACACCATGATCGACGGAGAAGGCGACATCCAACTTTCTGGTCGCGTGAAAGATTGTGGTGGTGTATTCCGTGCATTGATCGATTCAGATTACAGCCTGAGCCGTATTGAACCAGTTGTGATGGGTGCGACCTACCGCAGTTCACTGGATGGTGCAGAGCGTTGTGATGTGGACAACCTGTCTCAACCTGACAACGTTATCGTTATGCAGGACGGTCGTATTCTGATCGGTGAAGATGGCTTCCAGGAAAACAACACTCTGTGGATGTACGAGCCACACCATAAGTAAGACAAAGTATTAGTACAAATATGTAAGACCTTTCAGGGGGAGAGCTTTCTCCCCCTATTTTCTTTCCGGATGTAAGTATGAAAAACCTGATTAGAATCCTGGTACTACTGCCATTACTAAGCGCGTGTAATCAAGACGTAGATACTCATTTCAAAGCCCATTCAGATACCAAAACAATAAAAAAATCTGAAACAGCTTTATCAGACGAAGTTCAGCCTGCCTATCAGCCTGGGGATGACATCCCTGCAACGGCGTACATTGAGCACGATGAAATTTATAACCCTGAGGCCGTCATCCCACCTCAGTGCTATACCCGTACCGATGGTAAGAATAACCCTTGTTATGTCTGTCACCAGACGTACACCGATGATCGTCCGAATGTAATGAAAGACGTTTATCTGCAAGGCCTTTACGATTTCTCAGATGCGGGGATGACAAACAGCTGGAAGAATCTCTTTAAAGACAGAAGCGAAGAAATCAAAAATATTCCCGATGATCAGATTCTCAATTGGGTAAATACAGACAACTACTCTGATTGGATAGAGCGCGAGAGTCAGCGCGAAGAGTCTGCTGCTCCCCCTATGTTCCTGGAGAACCTGGCAGATCCGGTGAAAGCATTTGATGAACGAGGGGTCGCTCGCGACGGTAGTCACTGGATCGCATTTAACTACAAACCATTCCCTAGCGCCTTCTGGCCAACAAATGGTTCTACTGACGATGTCATGATTCGTTTACCCGCAGAATTCCGCGAAATAGACGGAAAATACTCTGAGGCTCTGTACTTCGCGAACCTATCACTTCTGGAGCTGACAATGAAACGGCTCAGTGGTATTTCAATTCCTACGGTGAACGAACGTGACATCGGCTCTGATGTTAATGGCGACGGTGTTCTGACCGAGAATGTCTCTGAGTTGGTTCGTTCAGGTAACTATCTCGGTGATGCCTCAGATATTCCGGTCGAAGATATGCTTTACCCTGAAGGAACAGAGTTTCTGCACACTGTTCGTTATGTCGGTGTAAACAATGATGGTGATATCTTCGTACCCAAGCGTATGAAAGAAGTACGCTACATGAAGAAGCATCAACTCAAGTCTGCTGTTGCGCTCCGCAGTGCTTACTTTCTCGAAGCCAAGGAAAAGCACCTGGGTAACCTTCCGCTGACCGTTCACATTGGTGAACGAGGCATAGATAACCGCTTTGGCTGGACACTGAATGCCTACATCGAAGATCAACATGGTGAACTCCGTAAGCAGAACAAACAGGAAATGGCATTCTGCAATGGCTGCCATAAAACGGTCGGTAGTACGATTGATCAGACATTCTCTTTTGCCCGTAAAGTGGAAGGCGAAGACGGCTGGGGTTACATCGACCTGAAAGCGATGAAAGATGTCCCTACCATCAATGAAACTCAGGGTGAGTACCTGACCTACTTTGAACGTGTGGGCGGTGGTGATGAATTCCGACAGAACAAAGAGATGCAGAAGAAATACTTTGAGAACGGAACGGTTAACAAGGAAAAAGTTAAGTCGGCAGATTCAGTGTATGAGCTGATCACTCCGAGTCGCGACCGGGCGCTGGCTCTGAATAAAGTCTATAAGCGTATTGTTGAAGAACAGAGCTACATCTTTGGTCGCGATGTTGTGCTCTCACCGGCCAGCAACGTTATCGAGAATATTGATGCCGAAATAGCTCCGCTCGAAAATGATTTCCGGTATAGCTATGACATACGTCTGAATTGGGGAGCGTCTTCAGATATGAATGAGCTCGTCAGTAATCATTACTGAGTTCTCGTAATCAGTTTGCGTGCTGTAGCGTATCCGGACGCTACAGCACGCCTTTTCTTCTCTCCAGTATAATCAGTGAGCGTGACCATGCCCTTCAATTGCATGACCGTGCTCGTCGTAGAACCCACTGGCACCATGTTCCACAAAGCCCCAATTGATCATCTTCTTCACAAATGGATTCTCCTCAGAGTCACCGATATCAGCAAAATCTATGAGAGTGTAATCGTCTCTCGAAACCAAACGCTGCTGAAGCCCAGAATCACCTTGCTCAGTCAACGACCATGCGAGAACCGGATTTTCATAGCTTACAACGATCTGCTGGGCAGGTAGCCAGACAAGCTTTTCTTTCTGCGCCTCTGATTCCCAAGTTTCTACCAGCTCACAACCGCTGCCCTGCTTGGATACCAGTGTCATGCTGTCACGAACATCCGCAGGTACTGCCAGAGATATTTCCTGCCAGACCCGATCCTCATTCCCTCTGAAGTCTTCGGCCTGATATTCAATACCATGCTTTTCAGAATCAACGTAGCGAATCAACTTAAGGCGGCCTGCAGGGGAGTGATACCAATACTCAACAACGCCGGTTGTCAGATCTTCACGGACAACTTCCCTGCCAGCTCTGTGAATAGCGATCTCTTTAGTATTTCCTTGTGACGTTACCTGATATTCCAACGAAACTGGAGAAACACAGTCGCTTGCACTAACTGCAGCTGAAGCCGAAGCGGCTATGGCCGCGAGACTCAAAGTAATAAGTGTTTTCATAATCTTCAATCTGTATTTATTTAAACGGAAAAAGGGGCCAGTAAGGCCCCTTGAACTATCGAGCAGTATTAAGGCTGATTTACAACAGCATCGGCACGATTGGCCAGATCTCCAGCGAAGTTCATCACGTGAAAAATAATGCTCTGCTCATTCGTACCTGAAACCAGGTGAGCACCAGGTCCTTTCGCATAGATACCGACATCTTCACCTGAATGCGTTTCTGAACTCATTGGAATCAGAGCTTCCTGGTGGAAGCCTGGAGCAGTTGTATCAACACCAGACAGGTCGACACGACCTGTGTTAATGGCAGCACCGTACCCCGCATCCGCATCCGTTTCAGATGGATCAACAGCAACGTGACCGCGACCATTCATATAGTTCAGAGTGGTATATGGCATGTCATCAGATGCGAGGCTTGGCTCGTCAGCACCAACGGCGACTACTTTACCCAGAATTGGGTTACCACGTTTCGGATAGCCTGCAATAGTAAATACATGGCCGTGGTCGGCAGTGACAATAATCAGCGTATCGCGATTACTGGTCAGCTCATCTGCGATAGCCACCGCTTCAGACAGCTCAATCGTATCCTGAAGTGCGTTGTAGGCGTTGCCTGCGTGATGAGCGTGGTCAATACGACCCGACTCAACCATCAGGAAAAAGCCTTCTTCGTTATTATCCAGGATTTTAATGGCTTTCTCGGTCATCTCTGCCAAAGATGGCTCGCCAGCGACGTCGTTTGCACGGTCTGCTTCATACTGCATATGCGACTCGTTGAACAAACCAAAAAGGTGGGTAGTTAGTTCAGGGTCGATAGAGTCAAAGCCAGCCTGATCATAAACGTAGAAATCCCCCGGAGCGTTATACTGAGCAGACCACTCATTCGTCAGGTTGCGACCATCAGTACGATCGCCTTCAACTGCGCTGACTGCATCCGGGCTGTTAGCCTCGGCTTGTTTTGGTAGGAAGTGACGACGACCACCACCCATTACAACTTCGATACCATCAATATCGAGCATAGAATCAGCGTGACGCGTTTCCAGGTTTTCTTCAAACTCGACCAGCTGCAGAGCGATATCGGCGCAACCCTCTGCGCCCGTCTCTGGCATATCAGAGTTATCTTCCCAATTGCGGTCTGCAGACTTTGCGTATGTCGCAGCAGGTGTTGCATGCGTAATACGAGCGGTAGAAATAATCCCGGTCGACATACCTGCAATCTCGGCCAGCTCAAGTGCCGTCGCCAGCTCATTACCTGCAACAGATGAGCAATCACCACGTGCGATATCTTCGTCTACACCGATGGTACCAACATCCGTTTTTGCACCCGACATCATTGCAGTCATCGTACCTGCGGAGTCTGGAGTCTGAGCGTCGACGTTATAAGTTTTGGACAAACCACTGAACGGAAAATTACCGAAGCTCAGGCTGTTTTCTTCACCCGACATTCCTTTCATCTGTCCTTCCAGAATCCGGGATGCAGTGACGGTTGAAACGCCCATACCGTCACCAACGAAGAGAATAATATTTTTCGCTTCACCCGCCTCTTCGATAATTGTATTCACCGCACTCTGAGTGCTTGCTACTTTCTGAGACGCCTGAATATACCAGTCATTATTTTTGGTATTTGCAAGAACATCGGAAAGTTTAAATGGCAAATCTTCCACCAGACCAGGGGCTCCATCTGCACCCGGTGCACCATCAACACCATTTGAACCATTCACGCCATTCTGACCGTCGACACCATCACGACCGTCATTTCCATCTTCACCGGCACAACCAACAAGCGTCATTACTGCGGCAACGATCGCTGTATGTAATAAATTAAGTTTCATCATTTTCTCCTCAGTCTCAGTCAGCCAGCAGATTCAAAGAGCGGCCAATAATCTGGAAGACCAGATTCTGTTCAACAACGCCCTGCACCAGATGAGAGCCTGGGCCTGTCGCGTGCAATGTAATATCTTCACCAGCGTGAGTCTCAGAAGACATTGGAACCAGAGCTTCCTGGTGATAACCCGGCGTTGTTGTATCGATTGCGCTCAGATCCTGACGACCCGCATTGATCGCTTCGCTGTAACCCGCGTCCGAATCAGTTTCCTGCCCCAGATCCATCATGCCGCGACCATTGGTGTAGCCGAGCGTTGTGTATGGGAGTCCATCAGATGCCAGCGCGGGGGATTCACCACCTACCGGTACGACTTTGCCCAGAATTGGGTTACCGCGTTTTGGATAGCCTGCAATAGTGAATACATGGCTGTGGTCAGCAGTAACGAGAATCAAAGTTTCTTCTGGATCAGTGCTGTCAACCGCGGCCTGAACAGCATCAGCGAACGCCAGCGTATCTTCGAGAGCACCAGCCGCATTTCCTGCGTGGTGTGCATGGTCAATGCGACCAGACTCAACCATCAGGAAGAATCCTTTATCGTTGTTATCTAAAATATTGATAGCAGCTTCTGTCATCTCAGCAATTGATGGTTCACCAGCAATATCGTTCTCGCGGTCTGCTTCGTATTGCATGTGAGATTCATTGAACAAGCCAAGAACACGCTCTGTAGATTCAGTATCAAGCGCGTCAAAACCGGACTGATCGATTACGTATGTACCGTTCGGGTAAGCATCCTGCCATTCAGCTGTCAGATCACGACCATCAGTACGATCACCTTCCGTCGAACTGACTGCGTCAGCTGAATTGAATGCAGCATCTTTGGGCAAGAAGTGGCGACGTCCACCGCCCATGGCGACTTCGATACCATCGACATCGACGCCCGGGTAGCGCTCTTCGAGGTTGTCTTCAAAATTCACCAGCTGCGATGCAATATCCTCGCAGGCGAAAGCCGCAGATGGCATATCTGAATTATCTTCCCAATTTCGATCCGCCGCGTGAGCATAGGTCGCCGCTGGAGTGGCGTGTGTAATGCGGGCTGTTGAGACAACGCCGGTAGACAGACCTTTAATTTCAGCAAGTTCCAGCGCGGTCACAACTTCGTTTCCAGCAACGCTGTAGCAATCGCTGCGGATGACGTCTTCGTCAACACCAATTGTGCCGACGTCAGTCTTAACACCGGACACCATAGCCGTCATGGTTCCGGCAGAATCAGGCGTTTGTGCATCGACGTTGTAGGTTTTAACAAGCGCAGAATATGGGAAACTTTCAAACGAGAGGTAGCCTTCCTCTCCGTCCTGACCTTGTTTCTGACCCTTAAGAATACGGGCAGCAGTCAGTGTAGAAATACCCATGCCGTCACCCACGAAAAGGATCACGTTCTTGGCGTTGGCAGCGGGCAGCTCCATGGCAGATTTATTCATTACAGAGGTTTCTGCATCGGTGAACCAGGCATTTTCAGCCTGATGCGCAGGCACTGCGGGCGCCGCCTGGGCTACTGAGCTGACTGCGGAAGCAGCAATTACAGCAGCAAGTAGTTTCATTTTAGTGGTCATAACTCACCTGTTCTCAAGTTCAAATCGGGCTATCCGAAAATTAAAAGCGAGGTGAGCTTAGGGAGCGTAAATGACGTTTTTTTTACGAATAAATGTCATTCACAAGTAGGAATGTTATACCATTACAGTAACCATAACAGATAAAGACTACAGATTTCTTACGCTGTCATAATCAGTTACATGGTCAGACTTTTTTCAACCAGGCCAGAGATCACGGGGCTCGCAGCAAACAACCTGAAACGCCTCGACTGTTCTTGACGGTCCATGACCCCAGCTGAACGACAAACAGGACATTAATAAGTAATTGGTCAATAGCGTCTTATTGAGACCACCACACGCCGGTTGGCCTTCCGCTGTTCGTTCAGTGGCAGGTCATCCAGCCCCTCCTTTGGGCGACTGTCAGCATATCCGGATGCTTTCAGTCGCTCCTTTTCGATACCGCTCTCAAGCAGGTACTTCACAACTCCGGTCGCACGGGCGGAGGATAGCTCCCAGTTAGAGGGAAACTGCTCATTCGAGATAGGCAAATCGTCGGTGTGCCCTTCGACTTCGATCATGTGTGAACCATGGCTGACATCACGGATTACACGACTCAGCTCCTGCAGCAGTGGTGTTGCCGCAGGCTTTAATGATGCTGCGCCGGAGTCGTATAACGCAACATTCGCAAACTCTACCTGCACACCACGAGGGTCGAGCGTAACCGACACCTGATCCTGTAGACCATTCTGCTCAATATAATCATCAATGCCTTGGCGAATGTCGGTAAAGGGAGTCGTGGTAGTTTCTGATGAGATAACTTCGGCTAATCCTTCTTTAAGGGATTCGATCTTTCCTTCATTAAGATCGGATACCGCCAGAATCATGACGAAGAACGCCAGCAACAAGGTAATCGCATCGGAATAGGTCACCAGCCAGGAGCTGGATGAATCGTCAAAGTTAGGGCGGCGCCGGCGCAACCCCCGCTGGCGGCTGGCGTGACTCATTACAGCTCTCCCGAGAGTGCCTGATCACGCACGGAAGGTTTGATAAAGGCGTTCAGGCGATCCTGCATATAGAGCGCCGTTCTCTTTTCACTCAGCAGGACAAAGCCCTCAGAAATCAGCTGATGACGGAAGTACATGGTTTCCTGTTTCTCAGTGACCTGATTCGCTGCAGGCTTAAAGAATAAATTCGACAACAGCACACCATACAAGGTCGTAATCAGCGCAAGCGCTAACCCCTTGCCTAACCCCGCCATATCGCCGTTCAGGTTATCGAGCATGATAATCAGGCCGACAATCGTACCGACCATCCCAAAACCGGGAGAGTAAACAGCCATGGTATTGAGCACTTTGCCTTCCAGGGTGTGACGCTGCCAGGTTGCGTCCATCTGGTCAGTCAGCATGGTCCGGACGTCATGGTTCGCGTATCCGGCGCCCATCAGATCGATACCTGCACGAATAAATTCGTCATTGTTTTCCTGCTTCGTCAGCGATTGTTCTAGCGCAACAATGCCTCCCTGACGATAGATACTGCTCCACTCAACAAAGCGTCTCGTCACTTGCTTAAGGTGCTTCTGCGACGTCGGCGGATGAAAAAAGGTATAGAGCATACTGCGCATCGCATGTAGCACATCAGCAGTGGAGTAACTGATCAGTGCGGCCGCCATGGTGCTACCAAACACAAGCCCGAAGCTTGACAGGCTGATGAAAATAACGTGATTGTCAGTGGCACTGGCAACCGCAAATGCCAACAGGCCGATACCTGCGCAGAAACCAATGAGCGTACTGAATGAAAATCGAAACACTGACTTTGCCCCTGTTGTTGTCTCTTAATCTGCAGACTTCTGAATCGATTACTGTGCTGGCTTAACATCCGCCAGCTCGTCCATAGAAAAACGACCTTCACGGATGATTTCCCGCATTTTCTGAACCACCTGGCGACGCGCTGACTCGATCTGATCCTGTACAGTTTCAGACTCTGATACTTTCAGTTCGTTAATAATCCCCGCCCGTAATTTCGCTGGCAGCGCAGCCAATACGTGACGCTTAAACTCAATGGATGTATTGCATAAGGAGGCGGTCAGAACACCGGCATCGATAGATCGTAACTCGTTCGAGATAATACGATCTGGCGTGCGCGACAGGTCAGCGTAAGTAAAGTAAACCTGACGCAGCCTATAATAGGTTTCGGGCTTCTCGGATTTCAGTGTTTTGAGCATCCGCGTCTCTTCACTGGTCGTCATACGGTCAAGCATACCGATAAGAACAGACAGGCCATCGGCAGTGATATTCTCGAATGACGGAACAGTGAGAGAGGCTTTAGCCAAACGATCGGCAACATCTTTAAACGCCGATACAGGCAAGCTTTCAAACTGCCCAAGCTCGAAAGCAATGGCAGCGAGCTCCCGCTCGTCGAGACGTAGAATAATATCTGCAGAGCGCTGCGCTGGTAGCTGTGACATCACCAGAGCTTTAATGCGGATATCTTCATCCTTGATGAGGTACAGTACCTGCGAGTCGTTCAGCTTGTTCAGGAAAGCAAACGGCTGGGTATTAGACGCATCATCCTGCTGACGCTCAAGCCGCTGAGAAAACTGCTCCATGCCTTCAGAGAGTTGCTCTTCACTCCACTCTCCTTCCTGCAGCAATTCGTCAATCTGCTTCCAGTCCGCAGGCGTCAAATGCGGCGCCAGACTGGCAAAAAGACTTTTCCCCATCGTGGCCGACAAGGAGGCAACTTCAAAGGCCTGGGCACTGACAAGCGCCTGGGACACCGCCTGCTGAAAACGGTGTGGCTGAGACAACCCCTGACTGACTAAGCGCTGGCGAGACTCGTTAATCCGGTACCTGAGTGCCGCCGCCTCACCCTCTGACTGACGTGCTACGAAGTGTTGGCTGACAGATTCGGTTCCGCTAGCTGCATTTACCGGTGCTGTGGACACAGGCTGATTAAGCCGACGCCACAGTGCCGCAAACGCCAGCACTAACAGCAAGCCAACAACCAGCAAGGTCACCAGCCAGATCCAGGGGCTGTAAGACTCCCAGAACGTGAGTGGCGTTTCTTCTTTCTTCAGGTGACTGAATGCCGTTTTGACGATGTTCAGCGTATCGCCACGAAGTTCATTAATCTGGGCTTTACGCGTGACCAGATTTTTAAGAAATTCTATCTGTTCATCTTTCAGTGCATTGTCGACGACCAAGGTAATTTCAAGCTTCTTGATAATATTGCGATAGCCAATCGTCTTTTCTGAAGGCTTGCCACCGCCAGACTGACTCTGACTTTGCTGCGCTACGTTCTTCAACTTGTCGGCGTAAGTAATGATCTCCTGACGCTCTTTCTCAAGTTGTTGTAGCTGACTACGCAGCGCCCTTAGCTTTTCATTATTTTCTTTAAGCAACGGCATTTCGCTGACGGGCAGGCCCGGCAGTTCTTCAAGCTCATCCATGCCAGTAGCGTCAATATCAGGAAGAGAGAGAGTGCCGCTTACCCGAGGCTCTGCGGGCAACTGTGGCGCTGCTGCTTGCTGTTGACCTTCAGAGTTCTCACGAACGACGGTGCGCGCTCGTTCGATGACTGCATCGACCTGAATGATAAACCGGTTATTGCCGAGATAAGATTCAATATCCTGACGAAGGCGCGCCTCCAGGTCACTTCGGAAACGTGCTTCTTCTACCTCGTCCTTTTTAACCGGAACCTCAAACGTGTCCTGAGCAAGAACAGGTAAAGCCGCAAAAAGAGCAATGGTTACCAGCCACGTCATTAATTCTTTCATCGTCACAGCCCCTTTCATCGCACACGAGCCAGACTAGCGCGTACCTGATCCAGCTCAGGATCAAGTTCTAATGCCTGCTCCCAGCTCGCTCTGGCCTCGGGTATCAGCCCCATCTTGTAGTAGATACTGCCTTTCAAGGCGTGCGCCTGGGCTGAATCAGGAATCACTTCTAACGCTGCATTCGTCTGATCCAGGGCTTCCCAATATTCTTTTTTATAGAAAAGACTCTGAGCCGAGAGAATGTGTTTCGTCATTGTTTCGCTGCGGCGCAGTTTTTCAGACTCCTGCTCGCTGATTTTTCCGTCGACATCAGTGTGGTTTTCAGCGGCACGATCTTCGGCAGCTTCATCCGATAGTCCATCGCTACCGGCAGATTTTTCTTCAGCGCTTTGCGGTAATTCCATGATGAATTTAACGTCAGAGTCGCCAGCATCAATGGTCATAAGAACATCGTACCCAGCTCCATAACGATGAATATGCATCAGGCCATGTTGTTTCTTTGCCTTGTCAGAGATTTTTTCAAGTTGAGAAATTTCCTCAACAATGACTTCCTCTTCTGTTTTCTTCTCGGCCTCAACCGGTTTACCCGGATCAACCCATGGGCTCGGGTTAAACCCTTTCACCAGACGGTTAGAGCGTTCGTGAGAGCACCCCTGAAGCCCCAGAGAGACCAGAAGCACTGCTGCAATAATTCCTGCTTTCATACTGACTCCTAAAATCTCAGGCCAAGAGAAAGGTCGTAGCTTGCGCCACCGATTTTCCCGGTATCTTCAAGACCCGAGACTTCACTCCACTTCGCCGTGCTTTCAGGAATGTAGGTCACGCCATAATCGATGAACCCATCTTTAAAGAACGGAAATTCAAAACCAAAACGGAAGACGATGGCATTGGTATCATTAAAGAATGCCTGCCCCATACCCAGGTACACTTTGGTATCAATCAGATCGTCCATGCTTGGAATATCGGCAATAATCCGTCCTTCCAGATTGATCCCCGAAATATCGAAGTTTTCGCGGTTAGAGAAGTTGCGGAAATATTCAAAGGCCAGGGTGTATTGAAGCTGGTCATCCAGACTGGTGGTTTCACGACGGCGAATACCAAAGACAGTCAGACCTTTCACATCTTCAGAGTCTGCACTGGAGAGATGATCACGTTCTGCGGAGATACCCCAGGCGCCGACAAGCAGTTCGTAGTTTACGCTATCGAAGCCCTGCACTTCCTCTTCGAGTGTGGTTTTCTTGGAGTATTCTTTCAGCCACAGAAGCTTGTTATCGCGGGCATCCACCATGCGTAAATTAATGGTGAACTTGTTGTCCTGAACGGAAGCGTTCCAGAAAAGAAATGCGTCTGCCCGGACATGCTGCCCGAGCTTACGTAATGCCTGATTGTCTGTAGCAGCATGGCTGATCTCAAGACGGTCTGCACGCATAGCGACTTGCGTAGTGCGGCATTCAAGGCACTGAATAATCTCGAAGCGCCCGCTGTCCAGCATACGCTTCATCAGTTTATTTTCGATCATCAGGTGCACTTGCTTCGGCACCTTACGATGCATCCTGTCACCATTGTGGTACAGGGCTACACGATTGATCTCTTCGGGCAGATCAATCAGCTCTTCTTTAACGAGTGTCTTATCGTCATCAAGTAACTGGGTAAAGCCGGTATACAGTGATGAGCGCATTTCAGGTGGCTCAAGCCCCGGAAGTGACTCCTGAGCCGACACCATAAATGGCAGGCAGAATATCAATACAGATATCAGTGGAGAAAGTGACCGTCGGAACATCAGATGCGTCCTGTAAAAGTAGCGTAAAACGAATACAGTCAGCTTAGTTCAGTTCCCTTTTTTCACATGAAATGTAACTTATCCAAGTGTTTGATAAACAAATGTTTTTCTAATAAGACAAATAAATACGACCAGAATATGACGGAGACAACCGGCTTTTCCGCCGGTGCTCCGACTTTTGTAATCCATCACGGCTCAGTTTCCCGACAGACTGATGTGGATGTCAGAACATTCACATCGATCAGGGTAACGAAGGTCAGAACTTCGTCACCCTGTTTTCATTGGTAACAAATTGTTGGGCGGAAGATGGACCTCAGGTAGACAGATGGTCACAAAGCGCGACCATTTCCAGATCGGCCTGCGTTACGCCGCCAGCATCATGACTCCACCAGGCCACAGCAAGCTCCCCCCAGGAAACCGTTATTTGGGGGTGGTGATTATATTTCTCTGCGAGATCAGCAACGCGCCCGGCAAACCGGAAAGCATCGATAAAATTATCGAAGGTCCAGATCCTGCGGACACAGGCAACACCGCCGACAGATTCACGGTGCCATTCCGGATAGCGAATAAGGTGAGACTTAAGTTCTTCTTCAGTGAGGACATCGGTCATACGAACTCCTTTGACGTATCGATTGTGTTAACTCACTGAGACAAAAAAAGGGAGCAATTGCTCCCTTCTTTACGCACGAATTTGCCAGTCAGTGGCCGCTGACACACAAGTGTCAGCTTTGACTGGAATCAAATCAGACTTCAGTGGCGTTAATGCGCGCAAACCACTCTTTTGGTCCGGTGTTGTGTACCGATTCGCCTTTGCTATCGACCGCAACAGTCACTGGCATATCTTCCACTTCGAACTCGTAGATCGCTTCCATACCCAGGTCATCAAAGCCGACAACTTTCGCGCCTTTAATCGCCTGAGACACCAGATAAGCAGCGCCACCCACGGCCATCAGGTAAACGGCTTCGTTGTCTTTAATCGCTTCAATCGCAATTGGACCACGTTCGGCTTTACCGATCATGCCCAGCAGACCGGTTTCTTCCAGAACGGTACGGGTGAACTTATCCATACGGGTTGCTGTAGTCGGGCCAGCCGGACCAACAACCTCTTCGCGCACCGGATCAACCGGGCCCACGTAGTAGATAAAGCGACCCTTCAGATCAACCGGCAGTTCTTCACCTTTGGAGATCATGTCTACCATGCGCTTGTGCGCAGCATCACGGCCAGTGAGCATTTTGCCAGACAGCAGTACGGTTTCACCCGGCTGCCACTCTTTCACATCTTCTGGAGTGACGGTGTCGAGGTTGACGCGACGAACGCTGTCACCGACTTCCCAGCTGATTTCTGGCCAGTCTTCCAGTTTCGGCGCCTTCAGAGAAGCAGGGCCAGAACCGTCCAGTTCAAAATGGGTGTGACGGGTCGCTGCACAGTTAGGAATGATAGCCACTGGTTTATTCGCAGCGTGCGTTGGGTAGTCAGCTACTTTGATGTCGAGCACAGTGGTCAGACCGCCGAGGCCCTGAGCGCCAATACCCAGCTTGTTCACTTTCTCATACAGTTCAAGACGCAACTCTTCAGAACGGGTCTGGGCACCGCGCTCCTGCAGTTCCTGAATATTTACCGGCTCAAGCAGGGCTTCTTTCGCAATCTGCATCGCTTTCTCTGCAGTACCGCCAATACCAATCCCCAGCATACCCGGTGGGCACCAACCTGCGCCCATCTTCGGCACCTGCTCCAGCACCCAGTCAACAATAGAGTCAGAGGGGTTGAGCATGGCAAACTTAGACTTCGCTTCAGAACCACCACCTTTCGCAGCCACGTGCACATCCACCGTGTTACCCGGTACTAACTTCATGTGGATGATGGCTGGTGTGTTGTCTTTGGTGTTTGCACGCTTACCGTCCGGATCAGCCAGAACAGAAGCACGCAGAACGTTGTCAGGGTGGGTGTATGCGCGACGAACACCTTCGTTACACATATCTTCGACACTCATGTCGCCTTCGAACTTAACGTCCATACCGATGGTCAGGAAAACCGTCACGATACCTGTGTCCTGACAGATCGGGCGCTTACCCATGGCACACATGCGCGAGTTAATCAGAATCTGAGCCATCGCATCTTTTGCGGCTTTTGATTCTTCGCGCTCATACGCCTGATGTACAGCATCGATAAAGTCTTTCGGGTGGTAGTAAGAAATGTATTGCAGAGCATCAGCAACGCTCTGAATCAGATCTTCTTGCTTGATCACAGTCATCGGGAGGTCTCTCTCTGGAGTTGCAAACGGCAGTCGTAAAAACGCCCACTGGTCAGTGGGCGTTTACTGATGGGCTTATTGTAGCCTAAGCCGGGCCACTCTTGAATCCGCGGCGCTTAAAACGGCCACCATTCTTCTTCGGTTGAACGAGGCTTCGCACGAATACCTTCAGGGGCGTCCGTCTCATTGTTGTTTTCTTCTATAAAGAAGGTCTGCGGCTCTTCCTGCTGCTCAGTTTCCTGAACTTTAGGAGCTGACTTGCTGGCTACGACAGTTTCATCCTGCGCGTCTTCATCACGTGCTTTTGCACGGATCAACTCACGACCATGGTGGTGCAGGCGTGTGTCGTTCATTTCACTGACTGCGAGGTCATGACCAACCAGCTGCAGGGGACCATCGCCGCCCAATGAGCCATCTTCCAGCATCACCATGTTCTGAGGATCAACTTCTGAATAACGCAGGTAATACACCTTACCCGCCTCAAGGTTCAGGTCGAAATCACTGTAGGTACGGAATACCAGATTACCGACGCCTTCGAAGCCGAAAATACCGCGGCGAACAACAAAGTCGTAGGTGCCTGGTTCCATTTCGTACCAGGTGTAGCCGCCGCCTTTGAAGTTAAACAGGCGCTCGCCGTTAACGTTGAGGCTCGGCGCTTCGACTTCATCCATCGACCATTCAGTCGCTGGGCGATAGATATACACAAGCGCGTACTTTTCATAATCCCAACGATAACCAACGGATTTGTAGTACTGCCCTTTCGGCGAAAAAAGCCACTTAGGGTATGAACCAAAGTTGTCGAAGGTTGTAATGTGAACACTGCTGCAACCGGCGATCATTGCGCTTACGGCGGCGGCAGAAAGAATTCTGATTGCTGTTTTTATCATTATTATGCCCTGTTACCGGCTATTGCATCTGCATCGGGTCGGGAGGTTTAACATCTGACAGCCACCCTACACCTATGGCGTAGTGTTACCAACTGTACAGAAAGTAAACCGTCGTGCTATATTGCATTCTACACATAATAACAAAAAGAAACAGCCACAAAGGGAAAGCAAACATGAAGAGTAGTCTGTACACACTTCCCCTCCTGTCGCTTCTGGCGGCGATGCCAGTCATGGCCGCTGACAGCCCGGAACAGGAAAGCGCCAAACAAGCCTACACCTCGCCAGAGATCGAAGTGGCGGTAGAAGCTGCACGTCGTTTTCCGGTGCAGACCGAGTATGTGGGTTATGAATGGTATAACCGCACCACAAGCAAAAGTTTTCCTCTGCCGAAAATGCTCAATACTGAAATGAACGAGCTGATCGTTGAAGGCGCGATGGGGCCAACTGCTGCCGGTGTTGCAGCGGCTGAAGATGCGACCCGCCCTGTCAGACGTGTCGCACTTGGGCAGAGCAATGAAGACGAAGAAGTTATCGAAACCGATGGCAACCTCCAGCCTTCACCCCGGGCAGACGTTAAGTTGCCACGTGAAGTCTTGATCAATGAATCGCGTGCCGTTAACCGCACCGGCGAGATGATCACGCGCCAGACCCGCTCCGTCGGGACAGTGACAGCGACAGCCCGCTGAGGAAACGTCTCGTGTCGATGCGTCTCTCTATTACAGCACTTATGTTGTCTGTGATTGCATGTCATGTATCTGCAGGTGGCAAATCAGCCACCTCGGAAGACTTCCGCAAAGCCCAGGATGACTACTACGCGAATGACCTCGATGCTGCAATCACCGAGGCTCGCGAGCGCACTCATCACTATGATTACAGCAGCGAGTTTCGTTACGAGCGGACAACCTCTCAAAGTATCCGTTTTTCGCGAATGCGGAATAACGAGCTGGAACAACAGCGCATAGAGACAGCGTCGCTCGCACCTACCAGTGCAGGCAACACGACAGAAGCCGGGCAGATAGATTCTGCAGACGGAGCTCAGGACGATGTCCGAGCCGTGGATTTCATCAGTCAGAATGAAAAACTGTCGAGCGCAGCTCCAATCAATGCCGCTCCCGCGGCAGCAGTCTCTCTGCCGTCATCAGGCATCTCTGTGCGGGTTAACCAGCGCTAGTCGCGGAGTCGCCGGCCTTCAGTCAGGCCAGGCGACTACGAATGATATCTCTTGCCTTCTTACCCATGAGCAACAACTGACGATCTCTGTGCCAGGTCTGCTGAAATTTGGCTGGAAGGGAAATTTGCAATAGTTCTTCAATAAGCGCATCAAACGCATCCAGCTGAGACCTATCATACCCCGTCGCGCCCGTACGATAGCCGTCCGCTAAAACCTTCATGCACTGAATCAGACTCTGGTGATCATGATAAGCTTCAGATACCCGCAAAACCCAGCCCGCAAAGGCAAGCAATACCATGACGTCTTCGTGGTAGCGAAAGGGTTTGTTAATGCACTGGTGAGCATCCTCTGCAAGGTACCCTGAATCTACCGGACTCGCGGTAAAATCGACCACATGGTGAGGCAGTTCAGGAATGACCGGCTGACCCGGTTTAGCAGGATGAGGAGAAACCCCATCTGCTTTCGCAGAGACGCGCTGACAAATGAGGCCTGACGCGGATCGCGCAATCACATACAGCCAGTCGATACCGTCCATTGCGAGCATGGCATGACTTTTCCGACCGCTGACAGCACCCGCCTCTATAGAAGTTTCCATTTCGGAAAGTGAGCGCAATCCTTTTTCTGACACACAAAGGCAGGCCCACTGCTCCGGTGGCAAGGCAGGGTCTACGGCCCTCATGGCAATCTGATAGGCAGAGAGAAAAGCAGAAGCTGGAATGTCGGAGCGTAGTCCGGCAATAATGGCTGCCTCAGCAGGTGAGGCAGTACGAAGTAACCGAGCCAGGTTGATCCTCAACGTATATGGCGTCGTCACTGAGAGTGCGGGCATTTCTAACGCCCGCACCCAGAGCTCAGGCAACATACAGATTAACCACCAGTCATCGCGTTCTGAATACGATCGAGGCGAATCTGAATATCCTCAATCTCGAGTTTCATATTGGTCAGGTCATCATAACCAACAGAGCCGCCAGATGAAGGTCTGCTCTCCATATTCGCAACATCGCTGCGCAGGCTTTTGATACTGGAACCCAGCATTTCGATGTTCTCTTTATTCTGAGCTATGGAAATTTCCAGACCGGATGGCAAGGCTGCCACAGCATTCTCAAGTTCAGTCACTTTAGAACGGAGAGCTTTCAGATCCGAAGCACTGGCGCCAGATGCGCTGTTCATTGCAGTATTCAGGTTGCCCAGTTTTGCCGTATTGGCATCGATGTCAGCCCGGTTCCGCTTACTGGCGAGGTCCCAGAGTTTACGAATTTCATTATCCTGTTCGCGCAGTACAACCTTAAGGGCATCCACCGACAAATTGGCATTCTCACCCGATGCTGAGAGACGGTTTTCCAATGCCTCAATCTTACTGCCCTGCTGGAGAAGAATTTCCTGAGCGGCTGCGTACTTCTGATCAGACTTCTGCAGAAGCGTGTACATATAACCCGCGGCGCCTAGTGCACCCAGTGCAATCACAAGACCTGCCGCAGCCAGCCCTGAGGAGGCTGATGAGCCCGATGCTTTTGACGCGGCGGCAGGTGGAGGTGGCGGTGTCGCTGCTGCAGCATCTGCCGGAGCGCTTCGCTTCGCAGCTCCCGCTTGCGCAAGGCGTTGCTGAGCCTGGCGCCGCAACTGTTGTTGGCGCAGCGCGATTTCTTCCTCAGTCGGTTTCATTTTTTCTACCTTTATTGTTATTGGCTTACTACTGCTTCCCCACAGCACCATCGAAGCCGGACAAACATGCGCCCGGCTAACCGGAAAAGTTTGCTCAGTTTGTGCAACAGATATTTCCATCGCCCTGGCAACGGCTCCCTGTTTCCGGCGCACTTGCGCGCCTCAACATACCTCAAACCCACGCCAGCTGGGAACATGTAGTGTCCATGAATGTCTACCAGTTGGCAATTTGTAAAGAATTGATCAAGAAGACCTCTATAAACAAGGGGTTATAACGACGTAGCCGGTAATAAGGGCCGGTGTTATTATTTTGAGGAATATAAAAGACGGGCTATTGAAAAGATACTTTTCGACCCCATGTAGGTCGTAACGGACATTTCAAGAGATCCGGCAATCAACCTGAAAATGGAGAGAGACCATGGCGTTCGAACTTCCTGCACTGCCTTACGAAAAAAATGCACTGGAGCCACACATTTCATCTGAGACTCTGGACTTCCACTACGGCAAGCACCACAACACCTACGTTCAGAAGCTGAACGGTCTGGTTGAAGGTACTGATCTCGAAGGCAAAAGCCTGGAAGACATCATCAAGACTTCTTCAGGTGGCGTTTTCAACAACGCAGCTCAAATCTGGAACCACACTTTCTACTGGAACAGCCTGAGCCCTAACGGTGGCGGCGAGCCAACTGGCGCAGTTGCTGATGCCATCAATGCAGCTTTCGGTTCTTTCGAAGACTTCAAAGCTAAATTCAACGATATGGCTGTGAACAACTTCGGTTCAAGCTGGACTTGGCTGGTGAAGAAAGCTGACGGTTCTCTGGACATCGTAAACACCTCTAACGCTGGCACGCCGATCACTGAAGGCCTGACTCCACTGATCACTGTTGACCTGTGGGAACACGCTTACTACATCGACTACCGCAACGTTCGTCCTGATTACCTGAAAGGTTTCTGGGCGCTGGTTAACTGGGACTTCGCGAACGAAAACTTCGCTAAGTAATTCAGTGCCAGAATAAAAAGGGAGCTATGCTCCCTTTTTTTGTGTCTGCCCTCCAAGGAAACTAATCATGTCTTTTAATCTGCTGCTAGCTTCCAGCTCACCGTATCGGGCAGAGCTTCTTAAGCGTCTGCATATTCCATTCAGTCAAGCATCTCCAGACATTGATGAGACGCCACTTGCAGACGAAACACCCCAGGAGTATGTGTTGCGTCTGGCTAAGGAAAAAGCACGAGCATTACACACCCGTCATCCAGACAGCTGGATTATCGGCAGCGATCAGACCTGTGTAATCGACGGCCAGCCGGTGGGCAAGGCAGGTACAGAAGAAAAAGCACTTGGGCAGTTAAAGCGTGTTAAAGGCCAGAAGATCACTTTTCTGACAGGCCTCTGCCTGCTGTCACCAGCGGGCGATGAATACACGCTGACGGAGCCTTTTCACGTGCACTTCAATGATCTTTCGGATGAAGCCCTGAAACGCTACATCAGTATCGAACAGCCGTTAGACTGTGCCGGTAGTTTCAAAGTCGAAGGATTAGGGATCGCGCTCTTTTCAGCGCTGGAAGGACGGGATATGAACGCCCTGATCGGGCTGCCTATGATAGGCCTGTGTGAATTAATGCGTCAGGCAGGTTTAGAGCCACTGGCATTAGCGGAGGCCTGAGCCTCCACCCGCCAGCATGGATCACTTGTTCTGCATCGGCAGGCCTTTAAACAGGCGCTGCAGTTGCATGTCGGCTTCATCGATACCGAGTTCTTCAGAAACGGTAAACTCCCAGATGCCGTTAAATTTCTCGCGAGTAAGGTCTTTCGCTTTACCGCCATCACCAACGATCGTTGGGCGCAGGAACACCATCAGATTACTCTTCACCTGATTCACGCTCTTCGAGCGGAACAACCAACCCAGCAAAGGAATATCGCCCAGCAGCGGCACCTTGCTGACAACTTCGCGTACGTCATCACGAATCAACCCACCCAGCACGATGGTTTCGCCATCATCAGACAGAATCATGGTTTTGATTGAGCGCTTATTCGTGATCAGGTCGGCACTGCCCGCGACGGTCGTGTTTGAAACCGACTCCGCAGTTGCTTCAACTTCCAGACGAATCGCTTCACCATCATGAATGTGAGGAATCACTTTCAACGTCACACCCACATCCTGGCGGTCAATGGTCGTGAACGGGTTTGTGTTGGTGCTTGATGCCGTCTGGCCAGTCACGAACGGAACGTTCTGACCGACAACAATCTCAGCTTCCTGGTTATCCAGTGTCATGATGCTCGGCGTTGAGAGCAGATTGGTTGAAGAGTTACTCTTCAGCGCCTGAATAATCACACCAAAATCAATATCACCACCCGACTCTTTAAAGCCACCAATGGTCAGGCCTTGCCCAACGGCAGAAGCATAGTCACCTGTGGCCACACCGGTAGCAATGGTCGCAAGGCCCGGTCCAGCGTTGTTGAAATTCGTGCCTGCAACCGGAGAATCCAGATCACCACGTACCCACTGAACACCAAGAGCATCGCTGGTATCGCCAGTTACTTCAATAATTGCCGATTCGATCAGCACTTGTGCACGACGCACATCAAGGGAATTTACCAGCTCCTGTACTTCTTTCAGGATGGAAGGCTCAGCACGGACAACCAGAGCGTTCAGGTCTTCGTCGGCATGAATACCAATATCACCTTTAACTTTCGCTTCGTCACCAGAACCTGACGCTTCACCCATCAGGTTCTTCAGCATTTCCGCCAGCTTGGTTGCGTCGGCATATTGCAGGCGGATCACCTGAGCGCTGCCGCTGAAATATGACGGCTGGTCAAGCTGTTCGATCAGACCACGAATACGTTCACGCGCCGTTTTCTCGCCCTTGATAATCAGGCGGTTACTGCGCTCATCGGCAACAACACGAATGCTGCCTGCTGTATTGTTGTTATCCGTCGTGCCCTGCGACACCTTAGAAGGATCAAGGCTCTGCAGCATGGTAACGACATTGCCCACCCAGGCTTCTTTCAGTTGAACCACTTCCAGTTCTTCTGAGCCGGAACGGTCCAGTCGGTCAATAATTTCTTCGATGCGGTTAATGTTGATCGCATGGTCAGAGATGATCAGTGCATTCGCGGATTTCACGCCAGCAAGGTGACCGTACTTGGCCACCAATGGACGCAGAATAGGCACCAGATCCAGCGCCGGCGTATTCTTGATCATAATGACTTTGGTCAGCAGCTCCTGACTGTCGACCGCCGCACGTTCTTCAAGGCTGCGGCCGGCCTGCTTCACATCATTCTGCTGAATGACCAGAGTGACATCGCCCGCAGGAACAGCAGCGAGGCCATGGATCTGCAACACGGATAAGAAAAGCTCATACACGCCTTCCTGATTCATTGGCTCGCTGGAGAGCACACTGACTTTGCCCTTAACCCGTGGATCAAGAACAAAGCTCTTACCAGTAATATCAGCAACCTGACTGATGAATGCCTCAATATCGGCATCCTTCAGGTTAATCTGCCAGCTTTCCTCTGCTTGCAGCGGCATAGCCATGCCTGCCATCAGCAACACGGCTATCAGCCAACGTCTGAGCAACATCAGTTCCGAGCTCCAAAACTCTGATTAATCATAAAACGACTATTACCGCGCTGAACTTCAATCTGCGCACGGCCTTCCTGCATCACCTGATCAAGTAACGCCTGATCAGACGACGCGTCTCCCAACTGCTGCCCGTTAATAGAGAGCAGCACATCGCCGGGTTTCATACCGGCTTTCAATAATATTGAGCTGTTATCAACGCGATAACCTTCACCAACGCCCACAGATTCAAGCCCCAGCCCCTCAATAACGGCTTCTGGTGACTCCGTTGCCGCTTCGCTGGCGATACCCATAAAGTCTGATGGGCGACGGATACGGCTGAAACGATCACGAAGCTGAGATGCGCGTTCTTCACGGACCTGACGCGGCGCTGGTTCCGGTGCACGGGCAGAAACACCAACACCACGCGCTGAGAATTCTTCGAACTTGAGAGTCTCCAGCTTACCCGCGGTATCAAGAATCACTTTATCGGGATACACACCTGCCAGTTTGGTTCGGCCCTGAACCACATCACCCACACGGTAGAAGTCACCCTTCCCGCTTTTCTGAGCAATGATCGCACTCGACATTTCGGCCGTGCTCGATTGCATGACACCCAGAAGTTCGAGGCGTAGGCGGGTATCCGGTGCATCCACTTCTTTTACCGCCACGACGGGCTCGGCACCGACTTCACCAAATAAGTGGTATTGCGCAGCACTCACCTGAGGAGTTTTAGCGGCAGAGGACTGCCCTGCCACAGGTGCCTTCAGTATAAGTGGCTCGGGCGCCAGCACCATCCAGAAGATCTTCGCCAGTAGCCAGGCCGTCAACAAGGTGAGCACAACGTACGCAAGGCGCTTCGCCCAGCGTTGCCACGGGGTCAATTCAACTGACTGATTCACTACAGCGACCATCGTTTATCAAAGCGCTCAGGTTATAGAAACTTCTGCGACACTTCAAAAATAACCGTGTCTGCATCTGCTTGTTTGTCAGGCCAGCTCTGACCTGCAATATCCACGGCACGACGCAGTACTGTCATGCCCCCCCAACCGTCTTCCTGAAGAAATAGCTGCCCAAGAGGTTCACCATCGGCTGTCGCCACAGGCACAGTCACTTTAGGCCCGTCCATAACGATGTTCGCCACCAGCATCGGGAGTTCAGTATCAATTGACTGGCGCTCTACGCGTGCACGAAGCTGACCGCCCGAATACACCAGCTGTCCGGAAATATCGTTGATGCCCTGATCGGCAATGGAGATATCTGCATTGAGGCGGCTCAATTCAAAGCTGCCATCAAGATTCGCCCGTGCCTGCATTAACAGAGGCGCCAGTGCCGACGAATCCAGATAACCATTCAGATCTTCAATAATGACGCGTTCAGGCAAGCCTGCGTATAACCCTGTTGCCAGTGCTGCACCTGTCAGGCGAATGTTTTCGCCTTCGGCGTTGATAGCCAGGTCTGCGTTGCCGAGCAGCAGCGACAGCGGGCTTAATTCCCAGTCAGCGGCAATCGTGCCAGCTTGAGGAACACCAACGTCTGCCCGCCCCTGCCACAATGTGCCAGTCGGATTCTGAATCCGCACAGGCAAGTCCCGGGCGTAGGGCTCGGCGTATTTCCAAAGGAAGTGGATAGGTGTGGTAGCAACCACTATCAGGATGAAAGCCAGCAAACCAAGCAGTATGTACCACTTTGCTGACCATACGGCACGCAGCATAATTTTTATTCTGTCCTTGTTTCCGGTCGGACATTCTACCAGCAGGGGATGTAAATTTAACCTGACTTCAAACAGATGGCGTAAATAATGGTCAACCAGCCTGTGTATTCAGACACAATAAGAGCAGGTTAACAGGGTTTTATGACAGCCGTGTAACAAAAATGTCTTTTTTGATCCGGCTTCAGGAGCCCCCGATCAGTTCAGCCTCGGGGGTTAGTTTGAGCTTAAGGGAGAAGGCACGATCACCACTGATCAGCCGCAGCTTCTGAGGGCGGGACAGTTTCTTCACCTGTCTCTCAGCCCGCAGCGCATCTCCATGCGCACCAGCGACCGCGACGAAACGCAAAGCCAGTGGCCCTTTGCCCCTCAGAAAACGCGCGGTGCGGCGACCATTACTGCAATGCTCTTTGAAGCGACGGCTTACATCCAGCGTGATCCCGCAGTAGAGATGCCCGCTGGCGGTTTCTATCAGGTACAGATACCAGAGGTCGGTTTCGTCGACGCTACCGACTTGATCCATCGTTGTTTTCTCTGCCACCGCTTTACCGTATGGTGTGCCGCAACTCATAAGTTTTTACCGGACAACCGCATGCATTCTGTTTTCCGTGATCCTATCAGTGGCCTTACCCATCTGGCCGGGGCTGTTTTTGCCATTGTTGCACTCGGTATTCTGATGGCAAGAGCCGCGATGTACGGCGAAGTCGTACATATTGTCTCATTCGCAGTTTTCGGCGCAACACTGTTTCTGATGTTTGCAGCCAGCGCTCTGTACCATCTGATTCACGCGTCAGAGCAGGTGATTCTCTGGCTCAAACGCATCGATCATATTGCGATCTTTCTGTTAATTGCCGGCACCTACACCCCTTTCTGCCTGATCCCTTTGTACGGCAATACCGGCCTGATCTTACTTGTTGCCGTCTGGAGCTTAGCGCTTGCAGGCATCGCTCTGAAGCTATTCTGGATTTCAGCGCCACGCTGGCTATCAACTCTGATCTATGTCGGTATGGGCTGGCTGGTCGTGTTCGCGTTTGAGCCAGCAATGACGCGCGTACCCGAAGGTGCTTTATGGTGGCTGCTCTTCGGTGGCATCGCCTACTCTGTAGGCGCCATCGTCTATGCGCTGCGCTGGCCTGACCCATGGCCACGCTGGGTCGGATTCCACGAAATCTGGCATATCTTCGTCATGGCTGGCGCTTTCTGCCACTTCTGGGCCATCGCCTTCCACCTGTCTCATGTCCCGGTAGGGGCTGGCGTATGAACGCGAACGGACTCTACATCAACCACAGAATTACCATCCCCTGGGCTGAAGTCACCCTGAAAGCTATACGGGCACAGGGAGCGGGCGGTCAGAACGTGAATAAAGTGGCTTCGGCCATTCATCTTCGTTTTGATGTGCGACGCTCGTCGCTACCTGAGGATGTGAAAGAAGAAGTGCTCAAACTGGATGACCAGCGCCTGACACAGGACGGTACTATCATCATCAAAGCGCAGCGTTTCAGAACACAGGAGAAAAATCGGGAAGATGCCCTGCAACGGTTACAGCAGCTGATTCGCTTTGCTCTTCAGAAAGATAAGCCCAGAGTAGCAACACGACCAACGCGTGCGTCGCAACGCCGGAGAGTCGATCAGAAAGTTCAACGTGGCCAGGTCAAAGCCTTGCGCGGCAAAGTTCAGTAGCAGGGTTCAGTAGCAGGGTTCAGTAGCAGGGTTCAGTAGCAGGGTTCAGTAGCAGGGTTCAGTAGCAGAGTTCAGCAATAGCCCCGCAGGCTGCCATTACTTACTGGCTCGCCGGTGCTTACGAATAATCGCATAGGCGCTCTGGATCTCCTGCGCTTTCGACTTAGCACGCTCAAGCTCTGCCGCCGATACTCCACGAGCGACAAGCTTATCAGGGTGGTACTCACTCATCAGGCGGCGGAACGTCTGCTTCAATTCTTCGTCAGAAACATCCGGCGCTAATCCGAGTACATTGAATGCACGCCGTACCTCACGACTCATCATCAATTCAGGACGACGCGGTTGAGATGTCTGTTGCGCGCGCTCCTGAGGCCGCGCTTTTTTCTCCCAGTCTGTCGAACCCTCGCCCCGGCTCAACCACCAGTAAAAACGGAACGGGGGAATGCCAAACGCTCTGCCAACCTGCTTCAGTACCTTGCGCTGCGCACGTTTTACCCGGCCATCTGCACGCGCTACCTTGACCAGTAACGAGAAGAAGACCTCGTGCTGGTTCGGCGGTAATCCAGCTTCCAGCGCTTTCAGATCACGCTCCAGTCGATAACTGCTCTGCTTACCCTCACCAAACAAACGAATGGCCAATGCACGACGGTCACCGGTCATTCCCAAGGCTTCGATCACGGCTTCGGCGGCGGCAATTTCTTTTTCGCTGATGCGACCATCCGCTTTAGCAAGATGCCCCATCACACGGAACAGAGCACTCATATGCTCCTGAGCCATTGGGCCTGCCGGACCACTGCGCGCCTTTTCAGCCAACCTGTCTAACAGGTGTCCGGCAATCGCACCAATCACCAGCCCGAACGGTCCGCCAGACAACAAACCAATGGCTGCACCCGACGCTTTTCCTACCCAGATACGATTGCTATTCGCCAACGGTTTCAATCGTCACCACCGTCTTGGTTAAGTAAATCGTTCTCCAAAGTCTTCAGTCGCTCGGGGGTGCCGACATCGACCCATCGGCCATTCATCAACTGACCTGCAAGCCGGTCCGTCGTCATGGCCTCTCGCAACATGGGTGCTAGTGGATAGGCGCCCGCCGACGCGGATGCCCATAATTCAGGTTTGAGGACGCTGACCCCACTGAACGTCAGTTGCTGCTCATTGACCACCCGCCCGGCCTGCAACGCAAAATCGCCCTTCGGATTATGATCCGGGTTATTGACCAGCCAGAGGCAACCAAGGTCAGTTTCATTCAGCTCATACTGAGCAGCCTCGGTGTAATCCCAGTCGGTCCAGACATCACCATTAATAAGCAGAAAAGGCGCTGCGCCAAGAAGCGGTAATGCCTGATAGACACCACCACCGGTTTCGAGTGCGTCGGCTTCTGCGGAGTAGCGAATAGTCAGCCCCCACGCGCTGCCATCCCCCAGGTGCTGTTCAATCTGTTCTCCCAACCAGGCGTGATTAATCACCACCTCTTTAATACCTGCCGCAGCAAGCTTCTCAAGATGGTGCACGATCAGGGGTTTACCACACAGAGGAATAAGCGGCTTAGGACATGTGTCCGTAAGCGGGGCCATTCTGGTACCTCGACCTGCCGCCAGAATCATTGCCTTCATGACAGGCCTTTCTCCATCGCTGGCAGAAATCGTTCGTCGAGCCACTGACAGAAAGCCGAGAATTCATAATACCGCCCTGCGACTTCGCGCAGATACACGCAGGTATTAGGGATATCCGCCAGATAACCTGCCTTACCATCACGAATATTAAGGCGGGCAAAGATACCCGCAGCTTTGAGGTGTCTCTGCATACCCATAAGGTCAAACGCTCTGGAGAAGGCGTCGTACGGCATATCCAGCACGCCCGCCAATGAGGCTTTCTCGTAGTAGTAGGCGGTCAACTCGTCAACGATCTGGTGTGGCCAACGCACATAGCAGTCACGTAATAGCGACACGAGATCGTAGGTGACAGCCCCCTGAACAGCATCCTGAAAGTCGATAACACCCAGGGCACCATCTGCACAAAGCATCAGATTCCGTGAGTGGTAATCACGATGCACGACCACCTGCGGCTGAGCCAGCGCTGAATCAACCAGAATATCCGTAACATCAGCCATCAGTCTGTGTTCATCGGCCGACAGAGACAGCGAAATCTGACGTTCGCACAGCCAGTCGGTGAACAGAGAAATCTCCTGACGCAGCAGTGCGGCATCATATACTGGCAACTCACCGGCCTTGAGTTTCTGGATGTTGATCAGCTCATCGATAGCGAGTTTGTACAACGCAAGTACGCGTTCATGGTCGGCACCATCGTGAAGCGCCGGCCAAAGCAGTTTATCGCCGAAGTCCTGTAGTAACATGAATCCCTGAGCGATATCTTCGCCTAAAACTGCGGGCACATTCACACCCTGCTCTGACCAGCTGCGAGCGATCGCAATAAACTTAGGGTTATCTTCTTTCTCTGGAGGTGCATCCACACAGATCCAGCTGGAATCGGCGCCCGTCAGTCGAAAATATCGACGAAAACTGGCATCGCCCGAAACTACTGACAATTCTGCGGTCAGATCTTCACCGGTAAGTTGCTGAATCTGATTTACTGCCCAATGCGCAAGGTTGTCCCTTCGCTGATCCATGCTGGCCTCTCGGTGTCAGTCGTTCTAGAATTGGACCCCAGAATTGGCGCCCTGATAAGCCGCTAAAGATAACACACTTCATTCCGGAATCGCGCCTGCTGCCCTACATGACTGACCTGAACCGAACATCTCAGTATCTACTCCTGTACTTTCGCCTGTACCTGCGCCCGCGCTTGCATCTCCCGTGCCTGTATCTATTGCTACCTGCGCTCGCCACCGGCCTGAGCCACCACGCATTGGCCGACTCTGCTGGGCAGTTCAACTATGAAGCCCTCGGCTGGACTCCAAGATCGCAGCTCCCGGCGGAACAGGCTGAAGCGCTCCCGGAGTTCTGCACAGGTGCCTACGTTGTCACCACACCTGTGGCTCTCGATACCGACCGGATTGAAGCAGAAGCCGATCAGGGTACTTTAACCCGTGCCGGTGAAATTGAACTGAACGGCGATGTTGTATTTCAGCGACGCGATCAGCTTCTCAAAGCTGACTACGCGCATTGGTTTCCTGAGCAACAGGTGGCTAATTTCACGGGCAATGTGTCCATTACCTCACCGGGCATGACGCTAGGCGGCGACAACGCTCGTATCGACGACGCACAGGGCGACATAGAACTGAACCACAGCGCCTGGGTCATTGCCGACCGTCACCTGCGAGGAACCGCTGAACAACTGGGATCCCCCCAGGATCAGGTACTGGAAATGAAAGGGGCGACTCTGACCTTCTGCGAACCCGGCCACAACGACTGGGACATCGCAGCCAGCGAACTGCGACTGGATCAGAACGAAGGATTTGGTACGGCGTGGCACACTCGACTCAGGGTCGCCGAGGTACCGATTCTGTACATACCGTATTATCGCTTCCCGATTGATGACCGGCGCCTCACCGGCTTCCTCGACCCGTCACTGTCTGTGAACGGCATGGGTCAGGCGGAAGATATTCAGATTCCTTTTTATCTCAATATCGCACCCAATCTGGATGCCACCATCACCGCCCACCACGTGCTTGACCATGGTTTGTTGTGGGAGAACCAACTACGACACAAAACGGCGCTTTTCGGTGATGGCGAGCTGAATTACGGCATCCTCGCAGACGACGAAGAAACCGGCGAAGAACGTTCTCTGGTGAATTACTCACAAACGGGTCGCTGGGGCCGTCACTGGAGCCACGAATTTCTCTACAATAATGTCAGCGATGAGGACTACTTCTCCGACATGAACCCGAGTGCCTCTGTGTACCGGGCTTCCCACCTGCCTAGAAGGGGCCTGGTTCGCTACGATACAACACCGGTAAAGGCGACTTTCCTGGCTGAGAGCTTCCAGACGACGGACGAAGACATCTCGCTCAGCAACCGTCCGTATCGCCGCCTGCCTCAGGTCGGCCTGACACTCACGCCAACACTAGAGTCAGGTTGGACGCTGAAGCAAACCGTGCAGGCCACCCGCTTTAACCGTGAAAGCTCCGCCGTGATCGACGGTAATCAGCAGACGCTCAGTGGTCGCGCCGCTCTTAACGGTGATCGTTTTCTGTCGGACACCCGCATCGCCTACCCGATGACACAGCCATACGGTTTCTTAACGCCTGCACTGGATTACCGCTATCGCAGCTACCGGCTTTACGATGCAGAGCCTACCGACGACGATGAAACGCCAACGTTCGGAGCACCGCGCGTGACCCTCGACGGCGGCCTCTTCTTTGAACGTGAAACCAGCGCCTTCAACACTGACTACATTCAGACTCTGGAACCTCGCGTGCTGTATGCGTACAGCCCCTACCGGGGCGGTCAGGAAGATATTCCGGCCTTCGATACCAAAGCCACCAGCGTCACCTACTCAAGTTTATTCAACGGCGACCGCTTTACTGGCGGTGACCGCCTGGCCGACCTGAATCAGATCAGCACCGGTGTCACAACACGCTATATACGCGACGATGGTCTGGAGCAGTTCAGGGCTGGCGTAGGTCAGATCTGGTATTTCCGCGATCGTGAAGTGAACATCAACGAGACCGAAAGCGACTACCTTGAGCGCCATACATCCAGCACCCTGGGCGAAGCGGAATGGAACCCAAACAACGACTGGACAGTCTTCTCTTTTCTCGAGTGGGATTCGCATCAGGACTACTTCCGTCAGCAACGCTACGGTGTCCGCTTCCGTGATGAAGCGAATCATATGTTAAGCCTCAGCAATACACGCACCGAGAGCCGCGACCCTGACACTGAAACTAGCTACAATACGCACCAACTTGATGCCAGTGCGTTCTGGTCTCTGAACGATCGTTGGGCGCTATTTGCAAGGCAGCTTCGTGATCTGAAACACTATGAGACGGGAGAACGTCGCCCGGAAGACCCGGTTCTGGAGTCTCTGGCCGGATTCGAATATCAGAATTGTTGCTGGCGAGCACAATTCACCTATCGGGAAAGTTCACCCCGCAGCTCAGGGGAGTTCTCAACCGAAAAACGTTACGGCTTTATGCTGAGCATTCAGTTAAAAGGTCTTACCACACTGGGCAGCGGCACCGACAGCCTCTTGTCTGAAAGCATTTATGGATACTCAAGACGCCAATACCATGACTATTAAGCACCTGATTTTTTCTCTTCTGGCAATGACTGTCAGCGCCTTACTCCATGCAGAGCCTCAGTTGATCGATCGAGTGGTGGCTGTTGTCGATGACGACATCATCATGGAAAGCGAGCTAGAACAACGCATCAAAACGGTGGGTGTTCAGAGTAATCAGAACGAATTACCAGAAGCAGACACCCTGCGCGAACAGGTACTCGAGCGCATGATCACCGAAAGCGTGCAATTGCAGGTGGCGGATCGTGCCGGCATCCGCATCAGTGAGTCGCAGCTGGATGACGCGATGGGACGCATCGCAGCGCAGAACGGTATGAGCCTGGCCGAGTTTCAACAGGCCATGACCAGCGAAGGCGTATCTTTCGCCTATGCCCGTGAACAGATCCGCAATGAAATGCGCATCAGCCGGGTACAGCAGTATCAGGTGGGTGAGCGCATCCAGATTACAGATCAGGACATAGATTACTTTCTGGCCTCTGATATCGGTCGTATCGCCTCGGCCGCAGAATACAAACTTCGCCACATTCTGATTTCAGTTCGTTCTGGTGCCGCACCACAGGAATACAAAGAAGCTGAAAGCAAAGCAGACAAGCTTGTGGCAGCGCTACGCGATGGCGCTGATTTCGGCAAAACTGCCATGGCCGAATCCCAGGGACGTACAGCCTTGAATGGCGGCGACATGGGCTGGCGTAAAGACGCTCAGCTACCATCCATTTTCGCGGACATCGCGCCTGAAATGAGCGTCGGCGATATCTCAGATCCAATCCGCACCGCCAGTGGTTTCCACATTATCAAGCTTGAAGACAAGCGCGGCGGCAACTCTCAGCTGATTCAACAGGCTGAAGTAAGACATATTCTGATTACCCCGAATGAAGTGCGCGATCAGGATCAGGCCCGTGAACTTATTAATCAGATTTATGAGCGCCTGAAGGCCGGTGCAGATTTCGCAGAGCTGGCTCGTGAATACAGTGATGACCCCGGCAGCGGTGCCAGTGGCGGTGACCTTGGTTGGGTCTCTCCCGGCGACATGGTGCCGGAATTTGAGCAAGCGATGGACGTAACACCAACCGGTGAGTTAAGTACGCCAGTGCGCAGTCAGTTTGGCTGGCATGTGCTTCAGGTGACCGACCGTCGTGAAGCCGACATCGGTGAAGAAGTGCAGCGTAACCAGGTGCGCCAGATGCTCTATGGGCGCCGCTTCGAAGAAGAACTTCCTATCTGGCTGCGTAAAATCCGCTCAGAAGCCTACGTCGATATCAAGGAACAGCCGTGAGTCTGCGCCTTGCCGTAACGGCGGGAGAGCCGGCCGGTATCGGGCCGGACCTCTGTGTTCAGATTGCCCAGGCTAAGCTGTCGACCGATCTTGTCGTTATCACAGACCCGGCCGTACTGGCCGACCGCGCAGATTCGCTGGGTCTGCCCCTGACTCTGCATACCTTTGGTGATGCCGGAGCGCAGTCGGGTAATGGTCACCTGACCGTCTTTCCTGTCACGGTCAATGCACCAGTCAGCGCAGGCGTTCTCAACAAAAAGAATGGTGCCTTCGTGCTAGAAACCCTGCGCATCGCAGCGGAAGGATGCCTTGATGGTCGCTGGGATGGCATAGTGACAGCACCGGTTCACAAAGGGGTTATTAACGAATCCGGCGTTCTTTTCAGTGGCCATACTGAGTATTTCCGTGATTACTGCGGCGTTGAAGAAGTCGTTATGATGCTCGCCACAGAAGACCTACGGGTCGCTCTTGTTACCACCCATCTACCGTTAAAAGATGTCGCCGATGCCTGCACTGGTGATCGCATTCAACGTGTCAGCCGGATTCTCAACAACGACCTGCAGCAATTCTTTGGTGTGGCTGCACCGCATATTCTGGTAGCAGGCCTGAACCCGCACGCGGGTGAAGACGGCCACCTGGGTCGCGAAGAAATCGATACCATCATTCCTGCCCTGAATGCACTGCGGGAAGAAGGGCTCAACCTGACAGGCCCTCTGCCTGCAGACACTCTGTTTACCCCCAAGTATCTGGATAACGCCGACGCGGCGCTGGCGATGTATCACGATCAGGGGCTGCCTGTTCTTAAATTTCACGGCTTTGGCCGGGCTGCCAATATCACCTTGGGGCTGCCCATCGTCCGTACCTCTGTTGATCACGGCACCGCGTTAGATCTTGCTGGCACAGGTAAGGCTGACAGCGGTAGCCTGCACACCGCTATTCAGGTCGCCACTCAGATGGCAGCCAACCGCAGAAAGGAAATAACCCAATGAGTAAACACACACCCAAAGCCCATGGCCACAAGGCCCGGAAGCGCTTTGGCCAGAACTTTCTGCACGATCAGCACGTAATCGGAAAAATCGTAAAAGCGATCAGCCCGAAACCGACGGATTGTCTGGTAGAAATCGGGCCAGGGATGGGCGCACTGACTGAGCCGCTGCTGGAAACCTCTGGCAAGCTGGACGTGGTCGAGCTCGACCGCGATCTGATTCCGATTCTGCGTACTAAGTTCTTTAATTATCCGGATTTTCGTATCCACGAAGGCGACGCCCTTAAGTTCGACTTCAATACAATTCTGGAGCCGGGCCAACGCCTGCGTATTGTGGGCAACCTGCCCTATAACATTTCGACGCCGCTGATTTTTCATTTCCTGAGCCACCATAAAATGGTTCAGGACATGCACTTCATGCTGCAGAAAGAAGTCGTCGAGCGACTAGGCGCAGTGCCGGGCAACGGTGACTACGGTCGCCTGAGCATCATGGCGCAGTACTACTGCAAAGTAGAACCTCTGTTTATTGTCGGGCCGGGCGCATTTAACCCGCCACCTAAGGTCGAATCTGCCATTGTGCGCATGGAGCCATACGAAGAGCTGCCGTTTCCGGCAAAAAACCACAAGATACTTGAGCGCGTAGTGCGTGAAGCCTTCAGTATGCGACGCAAAACTATCCGCAATACATTGAAAAATCTCATTGATGCCGCCACCCTTGAAAGTATTGGTATTGATACTGGCCTGCGCCCAGAGAATCTGACACTGGAGCAATACGTCACCATTGCAGACAAGGTTGCAGAGCTACTGAAGGAGTCATCCGATGAAGCTTGAAGACACCGTCAATGTTGAGGTGGAAACCGAATACCTCGAAGAGCAGTCACTGCCAGAAGATGACCGCTTTGTATTCGCTTACCACATCAGCATCACCAACCGCGGTGATCAGGGAGCAACACTGCGGACGCGCCATTGGTTCATCGCCGACGGCAATGCCGATGTTCAGGAAGTAAAAGGTGAAGGCGTTATTGGCGAACAGCCTACCATTGAGCCCGGTGAGACCTATCGCTACTCATCAGGATCAGTCCTGCAGACACGCGTCGGTAGCATGCGCGGCTACTATGTGATGGAAGCGGACGACGGCACCCTGTTTCATGCGACCATCCCTGTATTCACCCTGGCTCTACCCAACGCACTGAACTGATGGCTACCTACGCGATTGGCGATCTGCAGGGCTGTTTCGAGCCGCTACAAAGACTGCTCAGCGAAATACGTTTCGACCGTAATAACGACCACCTGTGGTTTGCAGGCGATCTGGTTAACCGTGGCCCGGAGTCGCTGGAGTGCCTGCGCTTTATTCAGCAGTTAGGGCACAGAGCCACCGTCGTACTCGGCAACCACGACCTGCACATGCTGGCCTGCTACTACAGTGATCGTAAAACCAAGGGCGGCGATACACTGAAACACGTATTCGAGGCACCGGATGCCGGTTTTCTGATGGACTGGCTGCGGCATCAGCCTCTGGTTCATTACGATGCTGCGCGCAATTGGTGCATGAGCCACGCGGGGCTGCCACCTATGTGGTCAGCACGCAAAGCCCGCCGTCTTTCACAGGAAGTTGAATACATTCTTCAGAACGACTGCAAAAACTTCTTTCAGGGCATGTATGGCAACCAGCCAGACCTGTGGGACAAAAGTCTGACAGGCATTGACAGAATACGCCTGATCATCAATTACTTAACACGTATGCGCTTCATTGACCAGGAAGGCCGCCTCGATCTGAAAACCAAAGAAGGTGCCGGGAGTTCACCCCAGGGGTTTATCCCCTGGTTCAGACATCCGCAGAGAAAATCAGCGGATACCCGGCTGGTATTCGGGCACTGGGCCGCTCTGGAGGGAAATGCCGATGTGCGCAATGTATGGGCTCTGGACACAGGCTGTGTCTGGGGTGGCTCCCTCACGGCATTGCGCCTTGAGGATCAACTACGATTCAGCGTGCCCGCGCAGGCTGACAACTAAGAGAGACCCCAATGAACTTTGAACGAATTAATATCGCGGAAGCCAAATCTCTACTCGACGAGCCTGATGTGCGGATTGCCGACATCCGCGATGCCCATAGCTTCAATGATAATCACATTAAGGGCGCAGTAAACGTCGATAACGACAACCTGCCAGAGTTCATGCAGAACACACCGAAAGACGCTCCCCTGATCGTATGCTGTTACCACGGCAACTCAAGCCAGGGCGCCGCTCAGTTCTTTGCTGCTCAGGGCTACACCCGCGTATTCAGCCTCGATGGTGGTTTTGAAATGTGGAAAATGGCCGTTCCTGAATTGTGCGCTCGTTGAGCGCATCTCTCCCGCTTTTCCCATCCGGTAAATATCCCAGGAACACACAGCAGAAGAGGTAGGCTGTTTTTCTGATCTTGTGTGCTTTTATCTGGCTTTTCTGTCAAATCGTGTCTTTGATCACATTGGTCGACCAATAATGCTGCATGCCGGCACAAGCTGTGCATACTGAATATACGACGTCAAAGAAATATAAATTCTCTGGCCAACAACAACGAATAAGGGACATACTGGTCCCAGACATAGCAATTTTTTTACAGGGTTTTATGTAACGGAAACACATATTCGGACAGACCGATAAGGGGTGAACCATGAGCGTATTCAGTCGTTTCCAGGAGCGCTATCGCGACACGCAGGAAGAGGTAATGAGCCTTCAGGACTACCTTGAACTGTGCAAACAGGATCCCACCGTTTATGCCTCCGCGGCAGAAAGAATGCTAATGGCCATTGGTGAGCCAGAAATCATCGACACCTCCCGGGATCTTCGTCTGAGCCGGATATTTTCCAACAAAGTCATCAAGCGCTACCCAGCCTTCTCTGAGTTTTACGGTATGGAAGACGCCGTCGAGAACATTGTCTCCTATTTCCGTCACGCTGCGCAGGGGCTCGAAGAGCGTAAGCAGATCCTGTATCTGTTAGGCCCGGTCGGTGGCGGTAAATCATCTCTCGCCGAACGGCTGAAAGAATTAATTCAACGTATTCCTTTCTACGCCATTAAAGGTTCACCTGTTTTTGAGTCGCCCATGGGGCTGTTTGACCCCAACGAAGATGGGGCGATTCTGGAGGAAGACTACGGCATTCCACGCCGCTATCTTGGCAAGGTTATGTCTCCGTGGGCCGTCAAACGCCTCCACGAATTAGGCGGTGACATCAGTAAGTTTGAAGTCGTAAAACTTTACCCGTCCATTCTCGATCAGACTGGTGTGGCCAAAACCGAACCCGGTGACGAAAACAACCAGGACATTTCATCCCTGGTCGGTAAAGTCGATATCCGCAAGCTGGAAGACTATGCCCAGGATGACCCGGATGCTTACGCCTATTCAGGCGCACTCTGTCGTGCCAACCAGGGGCTGATGGAGTTTGTCGAGATGTTCAAGGCGCCTATTAAGGTGCTCCACCCATTGCTGACAGCGACCCAGGAAGGCAACTATAACGGCACCGAAGGCATGGGAGCGATTCCTTTCGAGGGCGTCATCCTCGCTCACTCAAACGAATCCGAGTGGCAGGCATTCCGGAACAATAAAAACAACGAGGCTTTCCTCGACCGTGTTTATATTGTGAAGGTCCCCTACTGCCTGCGCGTTGATGAAGAAATAAACATCTACAAAAAACTGCTGGAGCATTCGTCACTGGCTGAATCGCCATGCGCACCTGACACCCTGTCGATGTTGGCCCAGTTCACTGTACTTTCGCGCTTAAAAGTCCCCGAGAATTCCAGCGTCTACTCAAAGATGCGAATCTATAACGGCGAGAATCTGAAAGACACGGACCCGAAAGCCAAGTCGATTCAGGAATACAAAGATGGAGCTGGCGTCGATGAGGGTATGAGCGGCATCTCCACCCGCTTTGCTTTCAAAATTCTCTCCAAGGTATTCAATTTCGACTCAACCGAGGTAGCCGCCAACCCAGTGCACCTGATGTATGTCCTTGAGCAGGCGATTGAACAGGAACAATTCCCTGAGGAAACGCAGAATCGCTATCTGAACTACCTGAAGGAATACCTGGCCACCGAGTATGTGAACTTTATCGGTAAAGAAATTCAGACCGCGTACCTCGAGTCGTATGCCGAATATGGTCAGAATATCTTTGATCGTTACGTCACCTATGCCGATTTCTGGATTCAGGATCAGGAATATCGAGACCCGGAAACCGGTGAAATGCTCGACCGAGTATCGATCAATGAAGAACTCGAGAAAATCGAAAAATCCGCAGGCATCAGTAACCCGAAAGATTTCCGCAATGAAATCGTGAACTTCGTACTGCGTGCACGTGCCAACAATAATGGCAATAACCCCAGCTGGCAGTCCTACGAGAAGATGCGCTCCGTTATCGAGAAGAAAATGTTCTCGAATACTGAGGATCTTCTGCCGGTCATATCCTTCTCCGCAAAATCTTCGAACGAAGATCAGAAGAAGCACGACGACTTCGTCGCGCGTATGACCGAGCGCGGCTACACCGAGAAGCAGGTTCGCCTGCTTTCTGAGTGGTATCTGCGCGTTCGTAAGTCACAGTAATTGTCTGCGGGCACCTGTTCGCTGGGTGCCCGCTGAGAGAGGGTTGAATGTCATATATTATTGACCGACGCTTGAACGGAAAGAATAAAAGTATGGTCAACCGCCAGCGTTTCCTACGGCGCTATCGCGGCCATATCAAAGACGCAGTGCAGGATGCCGTAAACCGCCGTTCCATCACAGATATGGATCGCGGCGAGCAGATCAGTATTCCCACCAAAAATACGCACGAACCGCGCATCGGCCATGGACAGGGGGGCCGACAACACCGCGTATACCCAGGCAATAAAGAGTTCAATACCGGCGATGAACTGGAGAAGCCACGAGGTGGAGGCGGTGGCCAGGGTAGCGGACAGGCCAGTAATCAGGGCGAAGGCGAAGAAGACTTCACATTCGCCATTACCCGAGAAGAATTCCTGAATTATCTGTTTGATGATCTGGCACTGCCTAACATGGTGAAGCAGTCTCTTGCGCGCACTAAAAACTTCAAGACCCGTCGCGCTGGCTTTGTCTCTGAAGGCACACCAAACAACCTCTCGGTGGTAAAGTCGATGCGCAACGCCCATGCCCGCCGCATCGGAATGGGCGCTGGTAAGCGTCGCAAGTTAAAAGAACTTGAGGCTGCATTGGCTGATGCAGAAAACCGTGGCGACTCAGGTGCGGTTGCAACACTGAAAGCCGACATCGCTGATCTTCAGCGTCGCCTCAAGAAGATCCCTTTCCTTGACGATATTGACCTGCGCTATCGCAACCAGGTCAAAGTGCCCATGCCTACCAGCAAAGCCGTGATGTTCTGTCTGATGGATGTCTCGGGCTCAATGACGCAGGACGTCAAAGACATGGCTAAGCGTTTCTATCTGCTGCTGTATCTTTTTCTGGAGCGCAATTACGAACAGATTGAGATTGTATTTATCCGCCACCACACCAGTGCCAAAGAGGTAACCGAAGAAGAGTTTTTCTATTCGCGGGAGACAGGCGGCACCATCGTTTCCAGTGCCCTGAAACTGATGAATGAGATCGTAAAATCACGCTACGACGAAAATGAGTGGAATATCTACGCAGCTCAGGCATCGGATGGCGATAACTGGGATGATGACTCCCCTCAGTGCGCTGAAATCCTGCGAAACGAACTTCTGCCAGTAGTTCAGTACTTCTCATACATTGAGATTACGCCGCACAACCATCAGGCGCTTTGGGAAGCCTACCAGCAGGTCGGCAGTGAGTTTAAAAAGAACTTTGCGATGGCTCAGATCCGCGGTCCTGAGGATATATTCCCGGTATTCCGCGAGCTGTTCTCAAAAGAACAGTATGAGGAGGCAATATGAGTAACTACATATCCACCGATTCGGACTGGACCTTTGCACTCCTCGAAGAATACGACAGCGAAATAGCGCGCGTCGCGGCCCACTATCGGCTCGATACTTATCCGAATCAGATCGAAGTTATCAGTGCAGAGCAGATGATGGACGCTTACTCGTCGGTCGGTATGCCAATCGGCTACAACCACTGGTCCTACGGTAAGCAGTTTCTTGCTACTCAGAAAGGTTATCAACGCGGTCAGATGGGGTTGGCGTATGAGATCGTCATTAACTCCAATCCCTGTATTGCCTACCTGATGGAAGAAAACACTCTGCCGATGCAGGCACTGGTGATTGCTCACGCCTGTTATGGGCACAACTCATTCTTTAAAAATAACTACCTCTTCCGCACCTGGACGGATGCGGGCTCCATCATTGATTACCTGGTGTTCGCCAAAAATTATGTACGAAAATGCGAAGAGCGCTACGGTCAGGATGAAGTTGAGCAGGTTCTTGATGCCTGCCATGCTCTGCAGAATTACGGTGTCGATCGCTACCGCCGCCCCAAGCCAATTTCTGCGGCCGAAGAACGGATGCGTCAGGAAGAGCGTGAAGAAATCCGCCAGCAGCAACTGAACGATCTCTGGCGCACCCTTCCAACCAAAAAACAGAACGGAGATGCAGCCCAGAAGAAACGAAAATTCCCGTCAGAGCCGCAAGAAAATATTCTGTACTTTATTGAAAAAAATGCGCCTTTATTACAGCCATGGCAGCGTGAGCTGGTGCGTATCGTTCGTAAAATATCTCAGTACTTTTACCCACAACGTCAGACTCAGGTCATGAACGAAGGCTGGGCTACTTTCTGGCACTACACACTGCTGAACCATCTTTACGACGAGGGAAAAGTTAACGATGGTTTTATGATGGAGTTTCTTACTTCACATACCAACGTGGTGTATCAGCCTGGATTTGATTCACCCTATTTCAGCGGTATTAACCCCTACGCACTGGGCTTTAATATGTTCCAGGACATTAAGCGTATATGCGAAGACCCTACCGATGAAGACCGCGAGTGGTTCCCGGATATTGCAGGAAAAGACTGGCTGGATACTCTGCACTTTGCCATGCGTGACTTTAAAGATGAGAGTTTTATTCAGCAATTCCTGTCACCCAAGCTGATGCGCGACTTTCACTTGTTCTCTATTTACGACGATGAAGCGGCAGATCACTATCGCGTTGATGCGATTCATAACGACAGCGGTTTCCGCCGGTTAAGAGAAACCCTCGCACGCCAGTACGACCTGTCAGTGCGGGAACCGAATATTCAGATCACAAACGTTGATATTGAAGGCGACCGCTCAATCACCCTGAGGCACACGCAGCAGGATGGAATGCCACTCGCCGGAGATACGTACGAAGTGCTGAAGCATATTCACCTGCTCTGGGGCTTTGATGTTCATCTGGAAAGCTGGGATGGCGATAAGATGCTGAAACGGATGAGCTGTCCGTCGATATCAGTAGAACTTTGATTTATTGCACTGACTCAACAGCCGGGACCATCACCTACCAGGCAATCACCATATCATCACGCTGAATCGCTAAGCGCTCTGCAGGGCCGCCCAGCTCAGCAATAACAAACTGTGGCTGCACTTGCTTAACCACGGCTTCGGCGGCCATATCAGTCAGTTCAGTGCGCGGCTCCAGATCCAGGTTGTACAGAGTTCCTGTGCGATACACTTTTAATGTATCCCCCGGCCGTAAACCAGCGGCAGCACTTGCTTCTATGTGTAGACGATTGCCGCGCGCCCTGACTATCCGGGCCATAAAAGGCTGGCAACGCAACATTTCGTCAACATCACCGGCTGCTCGCTTGAGAATATCAGCCACTTCAGTGCCGTAAGACGTCGCCCAGAACTGCGGCGTAGCAAAGCCGGTTTTCTCATTTCGCGGCGCTTCCCACTCACCTTCTGTGCGGTATGAGCGCTGGAACAACATGGCGCCACTGAGCCCGTCATGAACAAACACATCCATGACAAAATCACGCGTCGGCGCAGTAGGAAACCCCATCAACCGACTGGCAAATCCGCTTTTCTGTGGTGTATGCAATGCCAGATCACGAATCACACCGGACACCACATATTGAGCACCAAGCTGCGTCGCCAGCGCCACAGAGGTTGTCAGACGCTGCTGAGCGGTTTCTGCTGACGGCGCACGCCGAGGATCCTGATAGAGGCTGATCCGGGTTGCGTCGAGCGCGTGCACGCCACCACCTGAATTGAGCTCCGCAGCAAGCCAACGCGGCAAGCCCTGTTCAATATTTTCTAATCGCCCCAACGTAGCCTGCTGTGGCTGCGCCAGTCCGAAACCGGCAACGGCCACGGCTTTCCGGTAACTCTGTACGGATGCAGGACACAAGGCCGCTTCGTCGACGTCCGCACGAATTGTGACTTCGTACATGCCGTTCACTGTGTCTTCACGCAGGATCTCAACATCACTGACCTGCGAGCGGGTCGATACGCGTACAGTGTCTGTACTGACGACGCCTTTCTCCATCAACTGCATTCCGCTGATCTGTGCGCCTGCCTGTAAACTGGCCTGATGCAGCGCATCTTCCATCGCCTGCTCTCGTGCATACGACAGTGCTCCTTCAACCGGAGCACGACCAGTCACCTGCACTACTTCGGCCTGAGTATGACCAAACGGGAGTGCCAGCAGTCCGACAAGTAACGAAGATAAACGGAAGCGTTTCATAACAAAATCCCTTACTCGATGAAGTAGAAGCCGCTTTCAGGCACAGAGGCTTCGCCCTGAACACGGTTACGCTGGCTCGCAGCAAACTGCTGAGCATCTCGCCCACCAAGAGGCACCCTGCAATCCACGTTAAAGCGTTGGTTGTCCATCGTCTGCAGGCAGTTACGGAAGCCCTGATCGATGATCATCTCAAGTACGGTTTCTGCACTGCCATCTGGCATCAGGTCAGTAGAAACTACCCGCGCACCATGCATATAGGTTTCTACATAGCTGCGAAACCTGTCGTTCTGTACGACCATATCGCGCACGGTAGTGCTGCCCTGAACCGAGGTACCGTATACCCGCTCGGCCATGGCCCTGTAGGCATCCATTTTGGACGCACGAATGGCCATCAGGCGCTTCTGAACCGACGACTGCTTAGCGGCGTCATCAATAGCGCCGTAGCCGACAACCCGGAGCACCATAGGCGCAACAGGGTCAATTTCCTGTTCGACGGGCTTAAAGAATTGCTCAGGTGGTGCACTGGCATTGCCCTGATCCAGAACCGGTCCGGCACAGGCGGTTAACAATCCTGCAGAGAGCACCAGGGCGCCTGCGGTTACACATTTCAGCTTCATATCTGACTCCATACCAGCAGCAGGTGGATCACCATCCACCCCTGACTTGTTTTGCTATAAGACGGCTATCGGCCGATATGAAGAAAAGTTAAGACGATTGACGCTCACTTTTTTGTACTGACTTTGTAACCGCAGGATAACGACCAGCGACCAGTGCTCTTAACCACCGGTCCGGTGAGCGATGCCATTGGTACACAGCCAGCGATGCGAGCAGTATGGCGGCACCGGCAAAGCTCTCCCACTGCAAGCGTTCACCCCGCAACAGATAACCCCAGAAAATAGCGAGGACAGGTGCAACCAGCGTGATCAGCGTCACTCTTGAAGTCGGGAGCTGCCGCAGAATATAAAAGTAGAGTACAAAGGCGAGCAGCGAACCACAGGTAATCAGATAGCCCAGCGCAGCAAAAGAAATGACATCCTTTTCTTGCGGAATATGCACACCGAAGAAGGGGACCGTACAGAGATACAGCAACCCCGACACCCAAAGCGTGCCGCTCGTCTGAACCATAGGATGAATCCCTGCTCCAACCTGCTTCACCCAGACCGCGCTACCAGCGAAACACAATACCGACACCACACTGCCTACAATGCCGCGCCAGGCCAGACCGTCCATAGAAATGCGTGCCGACACCACCAGCGCCAGTCCCGCCAGCGCCATTACCAGAGCAAACGAACGTACAGGGGTGAGTTCACGCTCACGCAGAACAACATAAGCCAAGGCACCCGACAGCATGGGGGAAAGCCCATAAATCACTGAAATCAATCCCGATGGAATATGTGCAGCCCCCCAGTACACCGACATCATCGCGCCATAGATCCCAAGACTGCCGCCCAGATAACTCTGCAATGCCTGTTTATTGAAGACGAGGCGCTGGCGCATCAACCAGACCAGAGGCAGGGACAGTAAGGCACTGACCCACATACGCAGACTGACGGCCGTAAAAAAATCGAGCCCGTTCTGGCTGAATTGAATTGCCACTGGCGTGGTGGACCAGATCAGTACCACCAGAAGATACGCCACTATAATTTTCATAAGTCACCTATAGCCTACCGGGCTCTACCATGAACCCTGGGTGTGTTTTGGCAACACAGCGACCAGAAACAAAAAAGGCCGCATCAAGTGCGGCCCTTTGAGAATAATCCATTAACAGTCAATCATTCTCCGGCCCCACTATTGTCACAACGGGCAATACGACACACGCGCACGACCATTCGCAGCGCTGCTGGCGCCGCGAACATCTTCGCTGAGAAATGTGTCAGTTGTGAAAACACAGAGTGATTCCGAAAAATTAAATTGCTGTTACGAAAGATTACGCACGACTTTTACGATTCGCAACCGATTTCTGAAATTGCATCTAGTATTAATTGCATCCGTACTCACGTATTCCTGAGGATGCTCACATGTTAAAACGCTCTCTTCTTGGCAGTGCTGTGCTGCTCGCAAGCAGCTACGCCACAGCCACCCCTTTTATGCCGATGGATGCCCGAGGTCTGGCCATGGGTAACACAGGTGTTGCCAGCGCAAAATTAGCGCACGCGCCTGCCTACAACCCATCACTGTTATCGCAGGCAGAAAGCAGCGATGACTTCGCGCTTATTTTCCCGCAGATCGGGGTGAACCTGGCGGACGAAGCAGGCCTCGAGGATGAAGCAACCCGACTCGATGACGACATCATCCCACGCATTGACGCCGCCTTCGAAGAGCGCGGTGCCAGCGATCCGGTGAACTTCAACAAAGCCGTTGAAAATATGACCGCGGCTGCAGAACAGCTGGGTGTTCAGATCGAATCAATGGATGATGTTGATGGTCGTACCAACGCTGAAAAAGCGGCCGACCTACGCGCCGACAACCAGGCGTTTGGTGACAGTATTTCGGCAACGAACACCGAGCTTCAGGAAGTTGAGTCTGCCACTGATGACATGATCGACAGCTTACGTACTATCTCCGGTGACCCTCTACGCGGGCGCTTGGGTATTGGTGGCGCAGTCGCGATTCCGGGTAAAAAACTGGCAGCGGCTGTCAGCTTTAAGGCCGACGTTAACGCCTCAGCTCGCATTCTGTTCAGTGGCAATGACGCCAACCTGCTGGGTGCCTATGTGCCTGCTGCATCCGGTTATCTCGAAGCCTCTAATGGTATTACTGACAGTGTTGACGACCTGGCCGACGAAGTAGAAGGCGGCACCGCAACTACTGCAGATCTGAATAACACAAAGAGTGCCGTTGATGAGGTAAACACCTATACCTCCGACCCAGTGCAGACTGCTGGCGGTAATATCAGTATTTTTGAAAACGGTGAGATCTCGAACGCAGCATCCGATCCATCGTTTGATTCACAGTATGAAATCGTAGCCATTGGCATTGCCGAAGTGGGCCTGAGCCTGTCTCGTGAGTTTATGATCGCCGACAAGCCTGTGGCCATTGGTATTACACCTAAGCTGCAACAGGTAGCGACTTACCACTACGTTGGTCAGGTGGACGAAGAAGACAACGCACCTGACGTTGAACTCGAAGATTCTGAGCGCACGTCTAACCACATCAACCTGGACATCGGTACCTCCTTCTACGTCGATCCACAGGAGCGCCTGCGTGTCGGTATCGTTATTCAGGACCTGATCAGCAAAGACTTCGAATACGCAGAAGTTGCAGTAGACGGTGATGCGGACGGCGAAGTCGCCGCCGGCGGTAAAGTAAGCCTGAAACCGAAACTGCGCGCCGGTGTTGCCTATACCCGTGATTGGTACAATCTAGCCGCAGACCTCGACCTTACCGAAAACGAAGCTCTGGCATTTGAAGATCCAACACAGTACCTGTCAGTCGGTGGTGAAGTCGATCTGGCGGGCTGGGCTCAACTGCGTGCTGGTTTACGAACTAACCTCGCAGGTGAGAGCAATGTTGTTTCACTGGGCGCGGGTGTATCACCTTTCGGTGTTCACTTTGACCTGGCAGCGATGATGGACATTTCTGATCCAGAAAAAGAACTGGGCCTGGCTCTGGAAACTGGCTTCTACTTCTAACGCCAGCGACATCCCGGTACACTCAAAGGCCATCCTATCCGATGGCCTTTTTTATTTTCTGAGTACCTTATGCAGACCTATCTTGTTGGCGGCGCAGTCCGCGATCATCTTCTCAATCGCCCGGTAAAAGACAACGACTGGGTGGTGGTTGGTGCAACACCCGAAGAAATGATCAGCAAGGGTTACGAACAGGTTGGCGCCGATTTTCCGGTATTTCTGCATCCTGATACAAAAGAAGAATACGCACTCGCACGCACCGAGCGGAAAAGCGGAAAAGGTTATCAGGGTTTTGTCTGTGACTTTTCATCGGCCGTAACACTCGAAGAAGACTTACTGCGCCGCGATCTGACCATCAATGCCATGGCCCAGGACAACGACGGCAAAATCATCGACCCTTATAACGGCCAGACAGACCTGCATAACCGGATACTGCGTCATGTTTCTCCCGCCTTTCAGGAAGACCCTCTACGCGTACTACGTGTCGCACGCTTTGCGGCTCGCTTTGCTGCTCTGGGCTTTCGTATTGCCGACGAAACCATGGACCTGATGAAGCAGATGGTCGATGACAACGAACTTGATCATCTGGTCGCTGAACGGGTCTGGACTGAGACCCAGCGATCACTGGGCGAAAACAGTCCTGATACGTATTTCCGTGTACTGCGCGAATGCAGTGCTCTGAAAGTATGGTTTGAAGAACTCGATGCTCTTTTTGGGGTTCCTCAACCTGAAAAGCATCATCCGGAAATTGATACCGGCGAGCATGCGCTACTCTGCTTACAAGCCGCACAGAAACTCAGCGACTCTACTGCTGTGCGCTGGGCTGCTCTGATTCATGACCTGGGTAAAGGCCGCACTCCAGAAAGCGAATGGCCACGCCATTTTGGTCACGAGAAAAAAGGACTTTCACCGGTCAATCAACTCTGCAATCGCCTGAAAGCTCCGAACGACGCTAAAACATTGGCACTGCTAAGCAGCGAATTTCATACGCATGTTCACCGCGCCCTAGAATTGCGACCAGACACTCTGCTGAAATTATTCGATCAGGTCGACGCCTGGCGTCGGCCCGAACGATTTGAGGATTTTCTATTGGTCTGTGTTTCTGACGCGCGCGGCAGAACCGGGCTGGAAGAATGCGATTACCCGCAAGCCGAATACTGCCGTAAAGCGTTAAAAGAAGCGCTGACAATAACGGCGCAGGATATTATTGCAACGGGCATACAGGGGGCGGAAATTCGTCCGGCTCTGGCCAAAGCTCGTGCAGACCACCTTAAAGACTGGAAGTCGACTCTGTCGATTTAACGTCAGCCAGCGTCGCTCCCTCAACAACCACTTTTTCGAGTGGCTGATCACTCACGTGTGACCAGTAATCTTTTAGTGGTGTCTTATTTTTCGGGCAGAGTCCGGTTGGCCATAAATCCAATAATGGGCGCAGTACAAACGCGTAACGCCAGACATCAATGCGCGGAAGCGATATACCATCGATATCGCCACTCAGCTCGTCTACCACCAAAATATCGATATCCAATGCACGGTCTGAATATTTCTTGGCGTCGGGCTGTCGTCCGAATTCTGTTTCAATGGCTTTTAATCGGGTATTTAATTCCGCCACCGTACAATCGGTATGCGCTTCTACCACCAGATTAATAAAAGCCGGGCCACTGAAGCCGACAGCCTCAGAACGATAGCAGGGAGAGACAGCAACGATATTAACGTCATCGGCCAGACGCTTCAGGCCCAGGGGAATATTCTGCTCGGGCGACAGGTTAGCTCCAACCCCTAAAAACACATGCGCCATCAGCTGATACCACGCTCGATAACCAGCCCCACAGCACGTGCCTGTGGCACCACCGCAGGCTTCTCTACACGAATACTTAACCACGGCATGCCAAATTCCTGCAGCAAACCATCGGCCAGACGTTCAAGCAAGGATTCCAATAACTGAAAGTGCTGCTCTCGTACAAAGCGTTCGATATATTCTGTCACCGCCTGGTAGTCCAGCGCGTGCATTAAATCATCGGTCTGAGCAGCCACCCGAATATCCCAGGCCATCTCAAGATCAAATACCAATGGCTGACGTACCTGTTTTTCCCAGTCGTACACACCAATCACAGCGTCGACCTTTAATTCGCTGATAAAGACTTTATCCATAACCAGCTCCTTAATTACCTGACGCCAGAGGTTTAAGTTCTGTCATTGGCCAACGCGGGACACACGACACAGCGATATCCGATACTTCCCCCGCATTCAGACGCTGAGCACCGGCGTACGCAATCATGGCGCCGTTGTCTGTACAGAGTGCAGGCCGTGGATAGTACACGCGCCCTTTCAGCTGCTCAGCAGTCACCTTTAACTGTTCACGCAACATGCGGTTTGCACCAACACCGCCAGCGATAATCAGGCGATTCACACCGGTCTGCTTCATTGCGCGCTTACACTTAATAGCCAGAGTGTCGACCACTGCGGCCTGAAAGCCCGCGGCGATGTCTTTTTTATCCTGCTCAGCAAGAACACCATCAACGGCACAATTAAGGATGGTCGTACGGGTAAAGGTTTTCAGGCCACTGAAACTGAAATCCAGACCCGGGCGGTCTGTCATTGGGCGCGGAAAACTGAAACGGCCTGCATCACCCTCATCGGCCAGCTTACTCAGGGCCGGTCCACCCGGATACGGCAGCCCCATCATCTTAGCGGCTTTATCAAAGGCTTCACCGGCCGCGTCATCGAGCGATTCACCCAACAACTCGTACTCACCAATCCCTTCTACTTTAACGAGCTGAGTGTGGCCACCGGAAACCAGCAGAGCAATAAAAGGAAACTCGGGGACGTCGTCTTCTAACATGGGCGCGAGCAGGTGACCTTCCATATGATGAACACCTACGGCTGGAATACCCAGAGACCAGGCCAGAGAACGCCCCAGACAGGCACCGACAAGCAGCGCACCTACCAGACCGGGTCCACTGGTGTACGCTATGCCTTCCAGATCCTGCAGGGTATGCCCGGCCTCTTCCATGACCTCACGAATCAATGGCAGACCTTTTCTTACGTGGTCACGGGAAGCGAGTTCAGGAACAACACCACCGTACTCAGCATGGACAGCGATCTGTGAATACACTCTGTGCGCCAACAGCCCGCGTTCGGTGTCATACAACGCGACTCCGGTCTCATCACAGGAGGTTTCTAACCCCAATACCAGCATAACTAACCTCTGTTCCGCTCTCTGAAGGCTCAGGCAGACTGCCTGTTCCGACCCTAAACCGCGCATGATACTGCTACCTAACAACACACGCCACTCGCGCGCCACTCACTCATCATGACGCTCTCAGAATCGACAGTAAAAACCCCTTTGCATTCCTCAGGCAAAGTCTATAGAATGCCCGCCCTCTGACTGGGACTACTGTGTCCCCACTATACCGAATTGACAAACATGTAGGTGATTGGATGCCAGCTGTAAAAGTTAAAGAAAACGAGCCGTTTGACGTTGCACTGCGTCGCTTCAAGCGTTCATGTGAAAAAGCAGGCGTACTGTCTGAAGTACGTCGTCGTGAGCACTACGAGAAGCCAACCTGGGTTCGTAAGCGTAAAGCCGCTGCTGCTGTTAAGCGCCACCTGAAGAAGGTTCAGCGCGAACAGCGCAAGATGACTCGCCTGTACTGATACACGCGACATCTGTTGAGGACTGACACATGAGCCTGACCGCAACCGTTAAAGATGCTGTGAAAGCAGCAATGCGTGCGAAAGAAAAAGAGCGCCTCAGCGCACTTCGTCTGATCACCGCAGAATTTAAAAAGGTTGAAGTCGACGAGCGCATCGAAGTTGATGACGCACGAGCTTTACAGATTCTCGACAAAATGTGTAAGCAACGCCGCGACAGCATCAAGCAGTATCAGGATGCTGGTCGTGACGAGCTGGCCGCTGTTGAACAGGCAGAAATCGATGTTATCAGCGAATTTCTGCCAGAAGCGATCAGTGATGAAGAGCTGTCCCAGATGGTCTCAGATGCAATTGCACAGTCCGGTGCTGCAGGCATGCAGGACATGGGTAAAGTGATGGGCATCCTCAAACCCAAAGTGCAGGGCCGTGCCGACATGGGCAAGGTCAGCCAGATGGTGAAGTCCCAGTTCTGATTCATCGCACACGCGTTGATACAGCAAAGCGCCAATAGCCCATGCTACTGGCGCTTTTCGCGTTTCTGAAGATAATAACTTTGAGACTGATTGCGGATACACACCCGAATGGCCGGCCGGATACCCCAGAGCTTTATTGATGAACTTCTCGCCCGCGTCGATGTTATCGACGTGGTCCACAGTCGTGTGAAGCTGAAAAAGACCGGCAAGAACTACTCCGCCTGCTGCCCTTTCCACAACGAAAACACACCCTCGTTCACGGTCAGCCCAGACAAGCAGTTTTATTATTGCTTCGGCTGTGGTGCTTCCGGGACAGCTTTGCGTTTCGTTATGGAATTCGATGGCCTGAGTTTTCCAGATGCTGTTGAAAAACTCGCCGACCAGATGAACATGGCCGTGCCCCGTGAAGCTGCCAGCCAGCGGGAAGTCCAGCAGGAGCAAGAACACCAGTCACTGTTTAAGCGGATGGAAGCTGCCAGCCAGTTTTTTGAGCGACAGCTGCGCGAACATGATAAGCGCGACCGAGCCATTCAATACCTGAAAGGCCGTGGTCTTTCAGGTAAGGCTGCTAAGTTTTTTGGTATCGGCTATGCCCCACCCGGCTGGGATAATCTGCAGGAAGCCCTGGGCACAGACAAAACTGCGGTACGTGAATTAGTCACCAGCGGTATGCTGATTGAAAAAGACGACGGTCGCACGTACGACCGCTTCCGTGATCGTATTATGTTCCCGATCCGGGATGCCCGCGGACGCTACATTGCCTTTGGTGGACGCGTATTAGGTGACGAAAAACCGAAATACCTGAACTCTCCAGAAACGCCGATCTTCCAGAAAAACCGCGAACTTTATGGTCTCTACGAAGCGCGAAAAATACGTCAGAAACTGACTCGTTTCGTGATCGTTGAAGGCTATATGGACGTCGTTGCATTGGCCGAGTTCGGCATTCACTACGCCGTCGCGACACTGGGCACGGCTACCAGCGAGCATCACCTGCGCCGGCTGTTTAAGATCGTCCCTGAAGTTATCTTCTGTTTTGACGGCGACGACGCGGGGCGCACCGCTGCAGCGCGTGCCATGGAAACAGCCCTGCCCGTTCTCAGCGACGGCGTCCAGGCAAGGTTCCTGTTCCTTCCCGATGGTGAAGACCCGGATACCCTGGTCAGGCAGGAAGGGCGGGATGGCTTTGAGAAACGTCTCAATGAGTCTCTGCACCTCCCTGAGTTTCTGTTCGAGCAGCTCAAGCAACAAGTCGATTTTGATACTTTAGATGGCAAGGCCCGCCTCGACAAAATGGCGGCGCCACTGATCGGCAAACTTCCAAAAGGCACACTGAGAAGCCTGATGGAAAAACGTCTTGAAGACATGATAGGGACACGCAGCGCTGCGATGGCCGCGGTGAATGAAACCGCCCCGGAGCCAGAACCCGAGATTGACGACGGCGTCTCCATGCCAGACATCATTACTGAGCCGGTTCCGCCAAGTCATGCACCAGATACCGAAGACCCTCTCGCGCCTATGGTGCACAGAGCGATTTCCAGTCTGGTGCGATTTCCAGGGCTGGCACAGGAGCTGAGCATTCCCGAGACCGAAGCCGAAACTGAATACGAGCGGTTGTTGTTTGAAATCCTCAAGCGGTTACACCAGTCTCCACAGCAGGAAAGCATTGGTCTGTTGATTCAATGGATAGGCAGCCCCTACGAACCTGAACTGAAAGCGCTCGCAGATCACCCGGAAAGCGACCAGATACGCCCGGTTGCTGCCGACGTAAGAGTGGTGCTTGAACGGATGACGGCCCGCAAAGACGACCGCGCCCTTGAAGAACTTGAGGCTAAATTTCACCGTGGCGAAAAGCTGACCCCGGAAGAACGATCTCAACTGCACGAACTCAAGAAACAGCGGAAACAAAGAAACCACAAACGCACGGGTATATATCATCGTCACTGACTTGAAAATTACCCGCTTCAACCCAAACTTACCAACTACGCAGTCACCCCGCTCCGGTCCGCCAGCCACGGGGGAACAATCTCTGCCAAGTCTGGCCTAAACAGTCGTCTAATCACTGGCTTAAGCAGAGGTTAAGCGGTATAATTCGCGGTTTTCTTCCGCCTTAAAATTCGGAACACAGGGCTTCTATGTCGACCAGTACGCAACAATCCCGTCTCAAAGAACTTATCGCCAAAGGTAAAGAGCAGGGTTACCTCACCTATGCACAGGTGAATGACCACCTGCCAGACGATATTGCAAACCCGGATCAGGTTGAAGATATCATCCGTATGATTAATGACATCGGTATTCCTGTGTCAGAAGTTGCCCCGGATGGCGAGTCCCTGTTCATGTCTGAGACAGCCGACGACGCTGCTGCCGAAGAAGCTGCCGCTGCTCTGGCATCTGTTGAATCCGATGTGGGCCGCACAACTGACCCAGTGCGCATGTACATGCGTGAAATGGGTACCGTTGAACTTCTGACCCGTGAAGGCGAAATCGTTATCGCCAAACGCATCGAAGAAGGCATCCGCGAAGTGATGTCTGCACTGGCGTATTTCCCAGGTGCGGTACAGCGCATCATGACGGCCTTCCAAGAAGCCGAAGAAGACCCGAACCGCGTTGGAGATATTTTCAGTGGTTTCATCGACCCGACACCAGACGGTGAGATCACCCCTCCTGGCCCATCTGCAGCTCAGAAAGAAGAAGCTAAAGAAGACAGCGATGATGACGATGATTCTGAAGAAGACAGCGGCATCGACATGGCTGAAGTGGTACGCCGCTTCACCGAAATCAACGACGCTAATATCGCTGTAAACAAAGCCATCGAGAAGCATGGCCGTGCCAGCAAGCAAGCAGAAAAAGCGATTGCTGCTCTGGCTGAACTGTTCGCACCGATCAAGCTGACGCCTAAACACTTCGACGTACTCGTCAGCGATGCGCGTGCAGCACTGGATGCCATCCGTGCTCAGGAACGTCAGATCATGGTTCTTATGACCCGCAAAAGCGGCATGAACCGCAAAGAATTCATCGGTGGATTCCCAGGTAACGAAGTCAACAACGAATGGGTTGAAGAGCTGATTGCAGCCGGCAAACCTTATTCAGACAAACTCGACACCTACAAGCTCGAAATCTTCCGTTGTCAGAAGAAGATCAAAGCTGTCGCCGATAGCGTCGGCCTGAGCATTCCGGAAATTAAAGAAGTTAACCGTCGCGTTTCTATCGGTGAAGCACGTGCCCGCCGCGCTAAGAAAGAAATGGTAGAAGCTAACCTGCGTCTGGTTATCTCGATCGCTAAAAAGTACACCAACCGTGGCCTGCAGTTCCTTGATCTGATTCAGGAAGGCAACATCGGTCTGATGAAAGCCGTAGATAAGTTCGAATACCGCCGTGGTTATAAGTTCTCGACCTACGCCACCTGGTGGATTCGTCAGGCGATTACGCGTTCGATTGCAGACCAGGCACGCACCATACGTATTCCGGTTCACATGATTGAAACCATCAACAAACTGAACCGTATTTCCCGTCAGATGCTTCAGGAAATGGGCCGTGAGCCGACGCCTGAAGAACTGGCAGAACGTATGGAAATGCCAGAAGACAAAATCCGTAAAGTCCTGAAGATCGCTAAAGAGCCGATCTCCATGGAAACGCCAATCGGTGACGATGAAGATTCACACCTCGGTGACTTCATTGAAGACACCCAGTCTTCATCGCCACTGGATACAGCCACCAACGACGGCCTCACAGAAGCCACCCGTTCAGTGCTGTCTGGCCTGACCGCTCGTGAGTCAAAAGTACTGCGTATGCGCTTTGGTATCGACATGAACACTGACCACACCCTTGAGGAAGTGGGTAAGCAGTTCGACGTTACCCGTGAGCGTATCCGTCAGATCGAAGCTAAAGCACTGCGTAAGCTTCGTCACCCGACTCGCTCAGAGCACCTGCGTAGCTTTATCGACGAGTAAGGTAAACCTACTCTGCGATCAGAATAACCCGGCCAATGCCGGGTTATTTTTTGCTCAAATTTCCAGAAAAATCAAAGCACTGGCACTCATCAGTAATGGTGCTTATAATGCTGCGCTAGTCATATCAGATGACTGATCTACATGAGCACCGCACCGAGCTCAATGTAGGTGGGGGATCACACCCCCAAGCGGTTAACATACCGCTGTCTTTGTAGGAGGGGATCTTATCCCCGACACGCTCTGCAAGTGCTGACAAGACGTACCGGTTTGGGCCGGAACAACGCAGTCAAAGCGATGCAGACGAAGTATTTACGAGCCCTGCGAGTGCTGACAAGGCGTACCGCAGATTATCGAAGGAGTGTAGCGAGCCTACATGACTGAGATAATCGAGGAACAACGCAGTCAAAGCGATGCAGGCGAAGTAAATGGGCCTTTAGCTCAGTTGGTTAGAGCATCCGACTCATAATCGGCAGGTCCCCAGTTCAAGTCTGGGAAGGCCCACCATTTTTACTTCTTTATACCCTCTGCTCATCATCGTTAGTCCCCACAGGGGCGCCTGCCGGTTAACTCTGGGAAGGCCCACCATTTTTACTTCGACACCTCCGAGGATGCGAGCATCCGACTCCACTCTTTAGCTCCACAGGTCCCCAGTTCAAGTCTGGGAAGGCCCACCATTTTTACTTCGACTCCCTTAAGGATGCTAGCATCCGACTCAACTCTTTAGCTCCACAGGCCCCTGCCGCAAGTCTGGGAAGGCACACCATTTTACTTCCTAAGTGCCTCTACTCATCATCGTTAGTCCCCACAGGAACGCCTGCTGCAGGAACGCCTGCCGGTTAAGGTCGGGGAAGGCCCAGTTTTTTGGGAGGGTTTCATCATCAGGTATAAATCTGAGATCCTGAAAAATTGTATGATCCTGAACTTTACAATATTTATGATAATTACCTCGGCCACTTCGAATGCAGTGAATCTATAACATACAGGTGGCCGTGCTCCTCTCCATAGCCAAATGCCTCCAGATGCTCATGACCAGCTTCAAGATCATCGTGCCTGTGCGATATCGCACTATTTTCATTTACCGGCCAAAGTTTAGACGCCAATGCCAAGCCGATAACGGAAAGCCCGGCCAATAATAAAAACGCCGAATTCACATCCAGCACGGTTAATAGCCAGCCAGCGAACGGATAGGCCATCATCCAGCCTGCGTGGGAGAGTGAAAAATGTGCTGCGAACAGCGCTGGCCGGTCCGCGATACTGGCTGAACGAACCAGCACCTTGCTGGTTGGGGTCTGCACCAGAGAGCAACCCGCTCCCAGCACGAACCAGATTATCAGTAAGGTGACATAACCTGTGATCAGTGTGCCGAATAATTGTGCAACAATCATCAACCCAAGACCTGTAAGCATTACTCTGCGCTCGGTGACTTTCTCCAAAAGTGTCGGTAATTTCAGTGCCGTGAGCATGGAGCCAAAGCCGAAAGCGGCCAGGGCAAATGCGGTTTGCTGGCCACTCAGAGCAAAATTCCCCTGCACCAGAACCACGGTGTTAACGAACACCATGGCGCCCCCAAGGGCGGTGGTAAAGCTCAGTAACAACAGCCCTCTCAACCGCGGGGTCAGCAGGTAAATACGACCACCTTTAGTAAGTCTATCTGTCCAGGTATTCGCCGCAGAAGCCTGGGCTTTCGGGAGGATAACGGAAAGCACCAGCAGTGCAGATGCCACGAATCCCAGCATGGTGCCGAAAAATAATCCATGCCAGGAGGTAATCAGTAGCAATGCCGCCGCCAGCATGGGACTGATCAGGCTTTCCATGTCATAAGCCAGCCGGGATAAAGACAAGGCCTTGGTGTATTCACGCTCATCCGGCAGCACATCAGGAATCGTTGCCTGAAATAACGGCGTAAATCCGGAGGAACTGCTTTGCAGAACAAAAATAACGACATATATGTGCCAGACCTCGGTGAGGAACGGCAGCGAAAGCGCCGTCAGCGCACGGATAATATCCAGCAGCACCAACACAGGCTTGCGTGGGCGCCCCTGAAACAACGCCGCCAGTAGCGGTGACACAAACACATAGGCCAGCATTTTGATGGTCAGTGCCGTTGCCAGCACAGTGCCTGCATTGCCTCCCGCCAGCTCAAACGCCATCAGACTCAGGGCAACCGTCGCCATGCCTGTGCCCAGCAACGAAATAACCTGCGCCGCAAACAAATGGCGGTACACGCGGTGACGGAGAATGCTCAGCATGGAAACCTCTGCGGTTGACGTTGACTGACAAAAACCGATTGCCGGTCGGTTTTTACTGTGGCAGTGTATGCCTCATCCTGAACGTTGGAAAGACTATGATTCTCGGTGAGTTAGAAAAGCAGGTTCTGAACCATCTTTGGTCAGCGGGTGAAGCTGATGCCAAACAGATCCATGCCGCCTTCAGTGCCGGGCGCAGCAGTTCCCTGAACACCATTCAGAGCACACTGGATCGTTTATACAAAAAGCAGCTGCTCAGCCGAAGTAAACAAGGACATGCCTTTGTCTACCGCACCCGGGTTGATCGGGAAGACCTGATCGCTCAGCTGATCCGTAATATCACCAGCGACCTTGTCAGCCATGACAGCCAGTCGCTGATGGCGGCATTTGTTTCCTTGTCTGCCGATCTGGGCGCCGACGAGCTCGATCGCCTGGAGGCTATGATTCAGAATCACCGTCGCAAGAGCAAACTGCAGCCATGATCAGCGGAAGCTGGGGGTTTATTCTGAACCTGCTGAGTATGGCTGCATTGCTCGGACTGGCCTCAGCTGTCTTTCAGTTATTAACGGCTCCTCTGATTATCCGGGCAAAAAACCGTGTTGACCCGTTGGAGCAAAAATGGCTCATTTTAAGCTGGGCCGTTTTACCCTGGACAATGACTCTGTTGCTGTTTGTTGAGGGCGGAATCGCCTTACCAGACGACCACAACACAGTGCATGGCGCTCTGGGACTTATTCACTGGCACCATGCCGATGAGTTTGTGATCAGCGCCTGGCACAGCTGGTTTCTGAGTGCGGTCGGTTTATGGCTGACGTTGCGTATGGGGCAATTTGCGTATCAGCAATGGCGTGTAAAGCAGCAACTGAAACTTCTGCGTGAGCAGGCAGTGGCGACTTCCGGCTCCACGATCCGCATTTTGCCGACCCGCGACGTTGTCGCCATGGCAGCCGGATATTTCCGCGCTGATATTTACCTGTCGCAAGGTTTGCTCAATCAAACAACGCCAGACCAGCAGGCAATCATCATTGCTCATGAGCAGGCGCATATCCGCCAGTTCGATAACCTGAGTCGCTGGTTATTGATGCTGTTTATTTGCCCACTGCCAGGCTTTGTTCGCACCCCCATTCTGAACTGCTTCACATTAGTGACCGAGCAGCTCGCCGATCGCCGGGTTACCCGCAACGCCGAAGCCGCCGACATCGCAGAAACGCTGGTGAAAATCGCGCGCTTACGCCACCACCTCAACAAGCCAGATCAGGCAGCGTTTGTCGCTGTAGAGCAGCTGCGCGAACGGGTCTGCGAGCTGCTTACCCCATCTCGTCCGTCCGCTCTGAAACTCAGCCTGTTACCACTGGCTATTATGCTTACAGCCACAGCGGTGCTTTCTGCCACCGATGCTTTACACCACTTTTTTGATATTTTCCTCGTCCATTAACGGAGCTGAAATGAAGCTTGTTAACCACGTTATTTCTGCATCCAAAAAACCGATTATCAATCGGTTTTTAATATGCTTGACCCTGTTCATACCCTTCTACGAAAGCGCTTACGCCGAAAATACAGTGAGGCTGTCTGAAGTCGTCGAGCGGGCGTTAAAGGGGCATCCACAGATTGCCATCTGGTCTTATCGGCAGCAGGGCATACAGGCTGAAATAGAAGCGGCTGGAAGCCGGCAACCTGCTCAGCTGGAACTGAGCGTCGAAGATGCATTCGGTACTGACCAGTATGAAGGTACCGATGCCATGCAGACGACCTTGAGTGCCCGCTGGCTGTTAGAAGGTGATCAGATCAGCGCCAGAACAGAACACGCAGCCGCTCAGCAGCGCTTGCTGACAACGAAACAGCGAGTGCAGCTAGCCGATATAACCGCACATACTTCAACACTCTTTATTTCGTTACTCGCCGATCAGGAGCGGCTGCAACTGGCACAGGAAGCGTTAGCCGATGAAAAAGAAATTCTGGCGATCATTCAGCGCCGTGTGAATGCCGGTCGCGCCCAAAATACCGACCTGATACTGGCACGTACCCGTTTGACAGAGCAGGAGTTGGCAGTGGAAGAATTCGGGCACCGGCTGCAGTCGGCGTCACTGCGATTGTCTGCGCAGTGGGGAGCGGCAGAAACCCAGCTTTATGCCGCGGGAAACCTGCTGCTATTTCTGCCGTTGGCAAAAGCCGAAGCTGCCATGAACAAATTGCAGGAAACCCCGTCACTGAACCAGATAAAAGCGGAAGCAGAACTGTTCAGTGCGGAAGGAAAACTCGCGAGTGAAGAAGCGGCAACCCCGTGGTCGGCTGGCGCAGGCCTGCGCCGTTTCGAAAATACAGATGACTATGCCCTGGTCGCCCAGTTCAGCATTCCACTGGGCGCGAATCAGCGCTACGCCGCTCTTCAGCGCTCGGTCAATGTCCGTGAAGAACAGAAGACACTTTCAGCACAGGCGCATTTGCAACAACTGACCATCCAAACCCGCACACTGCTGATGGAACTGGAACACAGCCAGCACGTTATCAATACCCTGACAGAAACCATTCTGCCGACTCTCAATAACGGTCGTCAGCAGGCGCTTAAAGCCTATGAAAACGGGCAGCTGGATTATGTGCAGTGGGATAACACCCGCCAGCAATGGCTGAATGCCCGCAAGCGTTTACTAGACGAAGCGGAAGCACTGCATCAGCAGTGGATTGAATTACAGCGCCTGACCGGCCAGACCATTTATTTCTGAGGCTAAGTTATGACACCCCGTAAAATATTTTCGCACCTGTTACTGGCTTTGCCGTTATTCGCAGGCAGCGCTCTGCCAACACAAATGGTTTATGCCCAGTCGGCGGAAACAGCCGAAGCGGAACCGGAGAAAGGACCTCACCGCGGACGCATGCTGCGCGATGGTGATTTTGCTCTGGAGCTGGCTATTTTCGAAACCGGTGTACCGCCGGAGTTCCGGGTCTGGACCACATTATCCGGCCAGCCAATTGCACCACAGGATGTGCAGCTGAGCGTACGTCTTATTCGTCTTGGCGACGTTGTCGATAATATCGGTTTCCGCGCTGAAGGCGATTACCTGCGTGGCGACATGGAAATTTACGAGCCTCATTCTTTTATTGTCGATATTCAGGTTCAGCATGCTGGCCAGCAATACCAGTGGCGTTACGACAACTTTGAGGGACGTACGAATATTGCCGCGCCGATTGCCGATGCCATGGGAATTACCACCGAAGTCGCGGGGCCTGCCACTCTGCATATTCAGACCCCCGTCTGGGGAAATCTGACGTCAGTGCCGGGTAGTGAACGCAATATCAGCGCGCGTTTTGATGGCGAAATCCGCACCGTACATGTGCGCGAGGGACAGATGGTTGAGGCCGGCAGCGAATTGCTCACCATCGACAGCAACGAGAGCCTGAAAAGCTACAGCGTACGCGCACCAGCCTCTGGCATTGTCAGCCGGATTTATGCCGCTGCCGGAGAACAAAGTGCAGGACGTACTCTGCTGACACTGCAAGACAACCGTACATTGCAGGCTGAACTTGCCGTGTACCCGAAAGACTGGAGTCGTGTAAACGCCGGAGCCCCCGTCACCATCAAGGTACCCGGCACAGAATTGCAGGCTCAGACTGTGCTTAAACATGCGTACCCCTCTGTTCAGTCCGATCAGTCACGTCTATGGCTGGCCACCCTTGATAACGCCGAAGGTTTGTTGGCGGCCGGAATGAAAATCAATGCCCGCATTGAAACCGAAACCCGTGACGTAGCTCTGGCCGTCAAACGCTCTGGCTTACAGGCGTTTCGCGACTTTACAGTGGTCTACGCCAAAGTCGGCGACGAATACGAAGTGCGCATGCTGGAGCTTGGCCAGGCCGCCGGTGAGTGGGTTGAAGTGCTCGGTGGTCTTGAACCCGGCACAGAATACGTCAGCGAAAACAGTTACATCATCAAAGCCGACATCGAGAAGTCCGGCGCGTCACACGACCACTGATACGGGAAATCGCCATGTTGGATTTACTGATAAAACTGGCCATTGCCCGGCGGAATCTGGTGATGGTCGTTGTCGCCATCGTTGCCCTTCTGGGTCTATGGAACTTTAACCGGCTGCCGATTGATGCCGTGCCCGACATCACTAATGTGCAGGTGATGATCAATACCGAAGCGCCCGGCTTTACTCCACTGGAAGTAGAGCAGCGTATTACTTATCCGCTGGAAACCGCACTGGCCGGATTACCTGGGCTGGAATACACCCGTTCGGTATCGCGCTACGGCCTGTCGCAGGTGATCGCTATTTTCAGCGATGACACCGATATTTATTTCGCCCGCCAATTGGTCGGCGAACGCATGGCATCTGCCAGTAGTCGTCTGCCTGGTGGCTTACAGCCAGAAATGGGCCCTATCGCTACTGGTCTGGGTGAAATCTTTATGTTCACCGTGGATGCCGAGCCTGGCGCGGTAAATGCCGATGGGTCTGCCGTCACACCCATGGATCTGCGCAGTGTGCACGACTGGATTATCCGCCCGCAGCTGATGCAGGTGCCGGGCGTGGTGGAAGTAAACCCCATCGGTGGCTACGAGCGGGAAGTCGTGGTGCAGATGCAACCGCAACGCATGCTGGCTGCTGGTATCAGCAGTGCCGATATTGTGGCCGCTATCCGCGCCAACAATGAAAACCGTGGCGCCGGATTTGTTGAGCGAAATGGTGCGCAATGGCTGATGCGGATTCCGGGGCAGGCAATGCAGGCCGACGATATAGCGGCAATTACCATTACCTCTGACAATGGAAAAACGGTGCATATCAGCGACGTGGCCGAGGTGAGCATTGGCCACGGCCTGCGCACCGGCGCCGCGACCCAGAATGGCCGGGAAGTGGTGATGAGTACGGTGTTTATGCTGGTTGGTGAAAACAGCCGCACAGTGGCAAGTAATGTCGGTAAAAAACTGGCCGAGATTAATGCGTCTCTGCCTGAAGGCATTGTGGCAACGGCTGCCTACGACCGCACCGGACTGGTAGAGAAAACCCTGAGTACCGTCACCACCAATCTGGTGGAAGGTGCTTTGCTGGTGATTGTTATTTTGTTCCTGATGCTGGGCAATATCCGCGCGGCCATCCTTACCGCGCTGGTTATTCCTCTGGCAATGCTGATGACCTTTACCGGTATGGTACAGACTCGCGTCAGCGCCAACCTGATGAGTCTGGGCGCGCTTGATTTTGGTCTGCTGGTCGATGGTGCCATCATCATTGTCGAAAACTGCCTGCGTCGTCTGAGCCAGCAGACAGGTCCGCTTGCATTAAAAGAACGTCTGCAACTGGTGTTTGAAGCCACTCGGGAAGTCATCCGCCCGGCATTATTTGGTGTATTTATTATCACCGCCGTGTACGCACCGATTTTCGCCCTCGAAGGGGTCGAAGGCAAAATGTTCCACCCGATGGCCATCACCGTTGTGATTGCTCTGCTGAGTGCGATTCTGCTGTCAGTCACCTTTGTTCCAGCTGCAGTGGCCTTGCTGTTCAAAGGTCCGGTTACGGAAAAGCGCAACCCTCTGGTGTCGGCACTCATGCGCATGTATCAGCCATTATTGGCGCTGGCCCTGCAAGCTAGAGCGCCCATCATTGGGCTGGCGGCAGTGCTGGTTTTACTGAGCATCTGGCAAGCCACCAGGTTAGGCAGCGAGTTTGCCCCGAATCTGGATGAAGGTGATATTGCCATGCATGCACTGCGCATCCCAGGTACGTCTCTCAGTCAGGCCATTGCCCTGCAGGAAACACTGGAAGAACGCATCAAAGCCCTGCCGGAAGTTGAGCGGGTATTTGCCAAAATCGGTACCGCTGACGTCGCCACCGATGCTGTGCCGCCGAGTGTGGCCGATAACTTTATTATTCTGAAACCACGTGACCAGTGGCCAGATCCGAATAAGCCCAAGCAGCAGGTGATCGCCGAACTGGAAGCCCTAGTCAGTGAAATCCCTGGTAATCGTTATGAGTTTTTACAGCCCATTCAGATGCGCTTTAACGAATTACTCGCTGGTGTACGCGCCGAAGTTGCTATCAAGATTTTCGGTGACGATCTGGATGTGTTAACTGGCCTTGGCGCGTCGCTTGAGAAAATTGTTGCTGGTGTCGATGGAGCGGTGGACATTCAGACTGAGCAGGTGACCGGCTTGCCACTGCTGGAATTTATTCCGGATGCTGACGCATTACGCCGTCACGGTATCAGCCGCCAACAGCTGCAGGATCAGCTGGCCACCGCTCTGGGCGGAGAAGTCGCAGGTACCCTGTTTGAAGGAGATCGCCGGGCAGATATAACCGTACGCCTGCCTGAAACCGTACGCGCTGATATCGACGGCCTGAACTATTTACCGGTGACCGTTGCACACGGGCAGGTTGTTCCACTGCAGGAGCTGATCACACTCAGTGAAAACATCGGTGTTAATCAGGTAAACCGCGAAAATGGTAAACGCCGTCTGGTGGTCACCGCCAACGTTCGCGGTCGCGATCTTGGCAGTTTTGTGGAAGCCGTGCGCAATGCTGTTGGTGATGAACTGGATATTCCCGCAGGCTACTGGGTGGAATATGGCGGTACCTATCAGAAGCTGCAGTCCGCGTCACAAAGACTGATGATTGTTGTGCCAGTAACTTTGCTGATGATCGTTGGTTTGCTGGTACTGGCACTGAATTCTGTGCGCGACGCACTGGTCATTTTTACCGGTGTTCCACTGGCCTTAACCGGCGGCGTACTGGCGCTGACCGTGCGTGATATTCCCTTTTCGATTTCTGCGGCCGTAGGATTTATTGCCCTGTCGGGTATCGCCATTCTGAACGCATTAGTGATGGTGTCGTTTATCCGGGAATTACAGCGCTCTGGGCAAAGTCTTGAGCAGGCTATCGTTGAAGGTGCACTGACGCGTCTGCGTCCGGTGATTACCACTGCACTGGTAGCGTCACTGGGTTTTGTCCCGATGGCACTGAACACAGGTATCGGTTCAGAAGTACAACGACCACTGGCAACCGTCGTGATTGGTGGTGTTATTTCTTCTACGATTCTGACCTTGTTTGTGATTCCGGCACTATACCGTCTGGTGCATCGTAGTGAAAAACGAGGGAATGCATGAAATTGTCTATAACACGTCTTGTACTTTTACTCGCCATGTTAACCACAGCGTCCTTCGCTGTGGCCCATGGCGTTGACGACAACACCCGCATCTTCTTACAGCAGAACACCGGCGTTCAGTTTGTGCCGTTCCTGTACATTGGGGCCAAGCACATGATCACGGGTTACGATCATCTGTTGTTTCTGGTCGGGGTGATTTTCTTTCTTTATCGCAGCCGCGAAGTACTGCTGTATGTCAGCCTGTTTACCCTTGGGCACAGCATTACGCTGATGTCCGGGGTGCTGGCCAATATTCAGGTGAATGCTTACCTGATCGACGCCATTATCGGTTTGTCAGTGCTGTATAAGGGCTTTGATAACCTGGGTGGCTTCAAACAGTTACTGGGCTTTCAGCCGGACACCCGTCTGGCAGTGCTGATCTTCGGGTTATTTCATGGCTTTGGTCTGGCGACGAAACTGCAGGAGTTTCATATCCCGGAAGACGGCCTGCTGACCAATCTGATCGCTTTCAATATTGGCGTCGAACTCGGTCAGTTTGCGGCACTGGGGCTGATTCTGATTCTGATATCCGCGTGGCGTCACTCAGCGACGTTCGGGCGTTTCGCTGTGCTGACCAACACGCTTTTAATGGCCTGCGGAGTGATGCTGACGGGTTATCAGCTCACTGGCTATTTTTCTTCCTGAGGACGGTTTTCTATGACAACGCAAAGCACACAACTTCAGACCTCGGCCAAACAACTTTGGCTGGCGACCGCTGCGGCGTTTGTGATTGGTCTTGTTACACTGGTGCTGGTGATTATGCCTGCGGAATACAACATTGACCCTACGGGTGTCGGGTCCGCATTGGGCCTGACCGCGCTGTCGCCTGAAAAACTTGCCGAAGCGGAGACAGAAGCAGCTAAGGCTTCCGCTAAAGCAATGGATGGTATGGCGACGGTAGTTCTACCGCCTGCGAGCGGTAAAGAATTTAAACTGGAAATGACCGCCGGTGAACAGGTCGATTTTGAATGGATCACCGACGGAGATGTCGTATATGTGGATATGCACGGCGAACCATTTGATGATCCTACCGGCTATTTTAAAAGCTATGCTGTGACCACCACCAATGAAATGAAAGGCAGCTTCACCGCCGCTTTTGAAGGCACACATGGTTGGTACTTCCGTAATGACAGTAACGCTGAAGTCACAGTGCAGCTGTTTTATGAAGGCCAATATAAAAATCCAAAAATGATGTAAACCCAATACAGGAGATATGGATATGAAATCGTTACTTATTACCGCCGCAATGTCGCTGGCCGTGTACTCAGGTCAGGCTCTGTCACATGGCTCTCATGGCGTCGTGGATGCTGATGGCGCAAAAATGGCTGCAGCTCGTATGGTTCAGAAAATGACGGTACGTGACTTCGGATTTAAGGCGGGTCAGCTGGCACCGGAATGGCGCAATATCAGCGAGTCTCAGGTTGCCGTTAGAGAGACTGGCGAAGGCTTTTATATCATTGAAGTGACCAAAGCTGAAAGCGAAGACAAGGTCTATGTAAAGGTACTCAGAAACGGTGATGTGAGCAATGTAAGTACTACTTACCCACAACAATAGCGCTTACTCAGACACCACCAGCCTCTTCTGTAACAGGAAGGGGCTCAATGACCGAACCTCGCCCTCCTCAATACCAACAGTATCTCAACATTTAACTTGCCACACTCACTTGTTGATATGTTATATTGTAACCACATAATTTACTGGTGGTGCAGTATACGTCTGTGACCATGACACTTACGGATGAAGGATTTATGACCATGGCTTCGTTTTATGAAAGTGAGCTGAGCAAATCACTATTAGTGCTGGCAATGGCAGGCACCCTGGCGGCTTGTGGTGGTGGCTCAGGCAGTAGCTCAGATAGTGACCACGACGACGATGACCACTCAGAAGAAGAGCATGCAGGAGGTCGCCTGATTTACTCAGTTTCTGACGATTCTGGCCTGAATATGTACGACCAGACCGTAGAGTCTGATGATGCGTATTCGACCGACGTAATTGCAACTTCTACATCCGGCTCCACTCTGGTGCTGGCTAAGAGCGGTCTGACTGCTGCTCTGTTAGACGGTGGTGCTGTTTCTATTGTCGATTCAGGTCTCGAACACCTGGTGGATGAGGACGGTCATACACACGACGTTTCATCGGCCGCAACCACTCTGACGTCGGGAATCACTACAGTCATCACGACTCACGAATACTTCTCTGCCTATGACGGCAGCACAAGCACTGTCCTGAATGCAGAAGATGGGGCTGTCGTAACCACCTGGACGTCTGTTGATTACCCAACACTGGCACTGGCCGGTGGCCACTATCTTACGTTCACCGATATCGACGGCAGTATAACCATCGAAGTTAAGGAGGCTGATGGTGAATCCCTGACCGCCCCTGTCAGCGCTACCTGTAATGGTGATATCACAGCAACCGCTCAGACAGAGCATCTGACTCAGATTTTATGCAGTAATGATTCGTTGCTTTCAGTTATCGCTGCCGAAGGCGAGACCGATACCAGCTTCACGATCACAACAGATACCAGCACAACCGTCGCTGACCTGACCAACTTAACGGCGACCTTCTCGACCTACGACGTTATTGCTGGCTGGAGCACTGAGGCCAATAAGCTGGTGCTATCCAAAGCACACAGTGACCATGTCGATACCGCAGATATCTCTTCAGAATTAGTGGCGGATGGCATTATTACCGTTGCAGCACCAAGCAGTGACGAATCAGAAGCACTTGGCGTGCTCGGTACCAGCGGTCGCTTTCTTGCTCTTTTCTATCACGCCGAAGGCGAAGAGCTGACGATTGAAGGCAGCAGTAAATTCGATCTCGACACGTCAATCAGCTGGTCCGCATCGGATCTTTTACTCGCTGATTCCGAGGCCTTTATCGCAGTGAATCTTGCTGGCAACACATTGTTCTTCATTGATGGCCATGACGGAGAAAGCTACCACCTCCACTCCAGCGCGGAGGGCAGCTCTGACCTGAGTGCACTTGCAAGTGCGGTGCTCGCTCATGCGCAGGACGATCACGATCATGATGAAGACCATGACGATGAGCACGACCATGATGAGGAAGACGGTGAATCAGACCACGACCACTGATCACTGAGCCCACTCCCTCGCATGGAAGCCCGGCCCTCAGGTGCCCGGGCTTTCTTTGTTTTCTGATATTATGCGCGTCTGATTTTTATAGGTTCCGGTATGAATTTTCGTCTTTCTGTTGTGACTCTGAGTCTGCTTGCAGCCACCTCCTATGCAGCCCCTGCCAATGAAAAAACGCTGGATACGATCGTGGTTACGGGCGGTGGTGACCGCTCCGTATATGATACGGCACAGCCTGTTTCTGTGTTAGATACCGACGATATTCATAAAAATGCTGGTGACAATTTAGGCACCCTGCTGGAGTCTCTGCCGGGCGTTGCCAACGCCTCTTTTGGCGCTGGAGTCGGACGTCCGGTGATCCGCGGCATGAGCGGCAGTCGCGTAAAAATCCTGCAGAACGGCACCGACACTTCGGATTTATCGGCCATGAGTTCAGACCACAGCCCCATGGCTGAGCCGAGCGCAGGTGAACAAATTGAAATTGTATATGGGCCATCGACGCTGCTATACGGTGGCGGTGCGATTGGTGGCGTGGTTAACGTGATCGATGGTCGCATCCACGAAATTATTGTTCCGGGCATTCGCGGTCAGGTTTCAGCGAAATACTCTTCTGTCGATGAGGGCCAGCATCTCGAAGGTATGCTCGACCTCGGCAAAGGTAACTGGAATCTGCATCTCGATGGTTTTAGTCGGGATGCTTCTGACTACTCCAGCGGCGAGCAAGGCGATATTCCCACCGGCAATAATTCAGGCGAGATTGAAAACAGCGACACCTCAGGCAGTGGTGGTGCCATTGGTTTGAGCTGGGTCGATAGCCAATATGGTTTTATAGGCGGGTCTGTCAGTACTCTCGAATACGACTACGCAGTGCCAAACCTGGATGAAGAGAGCTTCCGGGTCACACCAGAACAGATCCGCTATGACCTTAAAGGTGCCTGGACACCCATGACAGGCATCATCGAAGAGTGGCGCACCGAAATTACCTTTAATGACTACGAGCATGCCGAAACTGGTCATCGTAATGACGATACTAGTGCACCCTTTGTAGATATCGGTTTATTTGATAAAGAAACCTGGGAGTTTGTTACCCGCATCAAGCATTCGGAAATTGCCGGCTGGCATGGTCATGCTGGAATTCAATACAACCAGCAGGATCTGGAACTTTGTCATGATCACGGCGGCTGCGAAGGTATCCCTTCATTTGACGAATCAGGTGACGATGCAATCGGGTTTAACCTGGCGAATAGCGAGCGTGGTGGAGACCTCTACGGCCACGACACACCAATGCCAATCACCCGCACAGAGCAGGTAGGTATCTTCCTCGTTGAGCACCGTGATACTGGATTTGGCTCACTGGAGTTAGGGGCACGGATAGATCAGGTTACGATCTCTTCCGATCCTTCTTCGATTGATCCTGTATGGCGTCAGGCTGACAGTTATTACGATGACTACACCTTTACGCCAGTCACTTTGTCTGCGGCCAGCACCTGGTTACTGGATGATTATCAGCGTATCGGTTTGAGCCTCGCACGCGCGCAACGAGCACCGGAAGCGCCGGAATTATTCTGGAACGGTGATCACCACGCCACCTTTGCTTTCCAGCTCGACAACCCTGACCTCGACATTGAAACCGCGCATACCATCGACCTGAACTGGATCTGGAAGTCGGATAACAATGAAATCCGCCTGGCCACTTATTACTATCAGTTCGATGACTACATCTATAACGATCTGAAATCAGAGACTGATCCTTTTCACGGTAATGATGTGTACCGCCATGAACAGGAGGACGCCAGCTTCACAGGCGCAGAAGCCAGCTGGTCACATATAGTAACCATGAACTGGTCGTTTGATTTAAGTGCTGATGTCGTTAACGCAAAACTTGACGATGGCCGGCACCTTCCACGTACACCACCAGCGAGTTTTCTGGCCGGTCTTGAGTGGGGAAATCAGAGTTGGGAAGCACGCACTGAATTACGCGCCGTTGCTGAGCAATCAAACACCGCTGACAATGAAACCACGTCTGACGGATATCTGATGCTTAATGCGTCTGTGGGTTATCAGTTTCTGCTCAATAACTCTGAGCTGACGCTGAGACTCGATGGACGCAACCTGACCGACCAGTATGCGGTTAATCATGTATCGTATCTCAAGCGCGCAGCACCACTACCCGGGCGTGACATCCGCTTCGGCGTCCGCTGGGCATTCTGATACATTCGATTCTGACATCAGGTCACGGACGCCGTGCCCTGATGTACATCGCCAACGCCGGGAGTGCTCCGGTCAACAGAGCACTGCCTACGACGATCAAAGACAGTACCAGCGTATTCAGTGTGAAGATATCAGCGCTGATATTAATTCCGAAAGCACCCGCCAGATAGCCCTGCCCTAACGCAAACGCCAGCCAGACAAATAGCAAAGACGCACAAAGACCGGCTAAGGTTATCAGCAGTACCTCCAGCTCACTCAGTAAAAACAGATAAAAAGGAGACGCCCCCGCCATCCTTAATAACTGAATTTCGTGGCGACGTTCGCGCACCGAACTGAGGAGCATAGCACTGAGCCCCAACAAGGCGGATAAGAGAACCAGCACACCAATAAAACGCAGTGTCTGCTCCAGAATGCCCATCATCTGCCATAATTCGCTCAATGCGACGCCTGGCAGAATTGCCATTACAGGTTCGGCCTTATAATTATTGACTGTCCGCTGCAGTGAAAAAACGCCGATACGGGACTTCAGCGCAACCATAAAGGCGGTAATGCTCTCGGGGTCACCCGTGTACTGAGCACTGTTATGAATCGCCTTCAGGCCTTGCAGGCTAACATGCACAGTCTGATCTACTGGCGTGCCGGTGGGCTCTAAAACGCCGGTTACCGTAAAAGGTGAGCCTTTATGTAAATTAAAATCAGCCGATGAAATTCCATGCGACAGTAGTATTTCCGATCCGGGTGAATAGCCAAGCTCGCGAGCGACGGCAGACCCGAGAACCACTTCAAATGCGTCAGAAAATTCCCGACCATCGGCAAAAATCAGTGGATGCTTAGCACCGTAGCTGAAGTAGCGAAAATAATCCTGATTAGTTCCGAGTACCCGATAGCCTTTGTGAGAATCCCCTAGCGAAAGTGGAATCGACCATTTTATTTCGTCAGACGCAGAAATATCTTCATAAGTGGACCACGAAATATTATTGGTCGGCGCCCCCACACGAAATACCGAATACAACAAAAGATTCAGGCTGCCGGTGCGAGCACCAATAATCAGATCGGCTCCGGAGACTGTGCTGGCAAAACTCTCTTTGGTCTGCACACGGATATGTTCAACGCTGATCAACACGCTGATGCTGACAATCAGAGCCAGCAACGTCATAACAACGGACGTTTTTCTATCGATCAGACTCTTGTAGGCAATTTTCAGAAACATGACTTCGCTCCTGCCCGGTTAATATCGGCTAACACATCGGTGCGGTCAAAATCGCAGGCGAGTGTCGGGTCATGGCTGACAAAAATAAGCGTACTTTGGTAGGCATCGCAAAGGTCCATAAGCGTTGCCATAAAGGCTGTACGGTTCTTCTGATCCAGAGCAGACGTTGGCTCATCCGCGATAATAAGGCGTGGAGAGTTAAATAATGCCCGCGCAATAGCGACCCGCTGCTGCTGACCAATACTCAGGCTCTGTCCCGGTAACCGCCAGACAGAATCCGGGAGCTGCAGCTGCTCTAACAGCTCCTGAGCACGGCCGATCCCATTGCGCTTAACCTTTTTACTGAATTCGTTTGCCAACAGGATGTTATCAACCGCATTAAGATAAGGAATCAGATTGAACTGCTGAAAAATATAACCAATATTCCCGGCACGGAAACGATCACGCTGACGCTGGTTTAACTGATCAACCCGCTCGTCCAGAAGTGTAATCTGGCCCGAGGTCGCCGGGAGAATTCCAGCAATCAGATTTAACAAGGTCGATTTTCCTGAACCTGACTCCCCCTGTAAAAATACCTTCTCGCCTGCAGCCACTTCCCACCGGGGGATGTTCAGCAAAATATCGTGATCATGATAAGAAAATATGAGGTCTTGCAGAACAACAGACATGGGACGATCCTGTAGAAAGCAACCAAGAGGTGGATGCCAGGTGCAACGTTGCTATAACATAACACAAGTATATTTAAGCTCAATGTCAGTTGTGATGCTGTACAGCATCAGCTAATTCAATTCAGGTTTTTACGATGAATCCATTATTCAGACTGCTAGGGCTAACCGCCTTCGGCCTCATTTTCAGCGCCTGTACAGAGAACGCCGATCCAGCCGGTACCAATGACAGTACTGCCGATGTCAGTCAACAGAAGACAGAAGTAGCCGGTGTCGAACAGGAACAACCCATCAGGGCCCCAGAACCTCTGCCCGTGCTCCCCAAAGAGTCTTTTACATCGGTTGACTGGACGGACCTTATCCCTGAAATGGATCTGATGGCATTAAAAAATCCACCTGAAGCCTTGATGAATATCGAAGATGGATCGGAAGAAGATGTCATCGGCGGAAAGCTTAATAATAATGAAGGCAGCGGCGTGTATGGAGATAATGAGGACCTCGCGGACTCTGCATTTCAACGTGCACTCGTTTCAACAAATACAGTAAGTGAGATGCAGGGAAAGCACATCAAGCTGCCCGGCTTTATCGTGCCTCTGGATTTCGATGATGATCAGACCATCACCGAATTTTTTCTGGTTCCTTACTTTGGCGCCTGTCTCCATTTGCCGCCCCCGCCACCTAATCAGATCATCTATATCTCACACCCTGATGGTATTCAGGTCGATGCGTTATACGATCCATTCTGGCTTTACGGCACTCTGGATACCGGCATTATTGAAAACACGACAGCGAAGTCGGCCTATCGTATGCGACTCCATCATATAGAGCCTTACTACGAGTAAGGCTCAGAGCACAATCAGAAATGGATAGTATGATCTTTTGCTGTCAGTTCTTTCGTGCCGGTGCTGTCCTCGGTCAACCAGACCGCTTTCAGGACCTTCAGGTCAGGAAACTCGGTCGATAGTTCAACTGCCATAGATTCAGGCAACTGCCCGTCTTCGCACTCGAAGGTATACTCTGCAATAACATCCGATGCTTCGCTATCAGACTGCGGAACTTCAACTCCTGAGCCCGCAACGACCGTACAGTCGGCACCAGTAAACTGGAACAGCGAACTGGCATCATTCAACTTCTTGTGCGCTGCGGCAACCTTAGTACGCTCTTCTTTGTTTTCAGCGACATGCTCAAAACCAATAATATCCGCCGCTGGCGTCTGTAGATAAACCGTCACCATACTGCCTTCTACGGCAACATTCAGGTGGCCTACACCATGAATATGGGCACCATGGTGCTCTCCACCGTGGTGATCATGCCCCTGATGATCGCTCTCCTGATGGTCAGGGTGTTCATCATGGTCATGGCTTTCATGATGCTCATGCTCTTCATGGTGATCATGCGATTCGGCGGCTGCGACGCCTGCACTCATGACCGTCAGCATTGATGCAACCATCAATGCTACGGAGGAAGAAACACGCACCGCAGGAAACAGTGCATAATTATGAATCGCGTGTTTAACAGGTCGTTTCAATGTCATACATTCTCCGTTTCGGGTTCCGGCGATGCCTCAGCGTTCTGCTCATTATCACCGCTTCGGTCCCACGATGGAAATGGATCAGGTAAGGTTTGCCAGTAGCTCTTACCTTCCAGTAGCTCGTCATCGGTCAGCAGGCAGCGATCAAGTGCCTCTGTAACGCTTTCCTGATCCAGATTCTGACCAATAAACACCAGTTCCTGACGCATATCGCCAAACGGCTCAACCCACTGCGCCTTAATCGACTCAAGGTATTCCGGGTCGGTTGGCCAGTACTCTTCAGGTACCGCTTTCCAGAACATTCCGGCGAAGCCGTACCGGGCAATACCCCCCGCCTGACTCCATTGCCCTGCAAACTCCGGTCGCGTCGCCAGCCAGAAATACCCTTTCGAGCGGATCAGTTTTCCGTACTCTTTGGTGTTGTGCAGGAAATGGTGAAACTTCTCAGGGTGAAACGGGCGTCGGGCAGTATAAGTAAAACTTGAGATCCCATACTCTTCCGTTTCTGGGATGTGCTCACCGCGCATTTCCTTTAACCAGCCCGGCGCCTGCTGTGCCCGGTCAAAGTCAAAACTACCGGTGCCGAGTACTTCCCCCACATTAATATCGCCATGCTGGATGGGTACGATGCGCGCACTTGTGTTAAGCGTTCTGATGATCGCCTTCAAACGCTCAACGTCTTCCGCAGGCGCAAGGTCGGTTTTACTGATCAGGATAACGTCAGCAAACTCCACCTGATCGACCAGCAAATCACTGACGCTACGTTCGTCCTCTTCGCCCAGCGACTCGCCCGTTTCGGCCAGGGCTTTGGCCTCGTCGTAGTCGCGTATAAAGTTAACCGCATCCACAACAGTCACCATAGTATCCAGAGTCGCAACATCAGAAAGTGATGTGCCGTCTTCATCAGCGAAAGTAAAGGTTTCGGCGACAGGCAAAGGCTCTGATATACCAGTGGATTCAATCACCAGGTAATCGAACCGACCTTCTTTAGCCAGCTTTCCAACTTCGACCAGCAGGTCTTCACGTAATGTACAGCAGATACAGCCATTGCTCATTTCCACGAGCTTTTCTTCGCTGCGATTCAACGTCACCTCGTTACGGACGATGTTGGAATCGATATTGATTTCACTCATGTCATTGACGATAACCGCAACACGTCGCCCTTCACGATTATTCAGGATATGACTGAGAATCGTTGTTTTGCCTGCTCCCAGAAAACCTGAAAGCACGGTGACGGGAAGTTTTTCTGCGGGGGAAACTTGCATAGGAGGCCTCATCTCTCGGTCACGTCAGGGACGACGTCCAGTATATGTCTTGATAGCTAATGTTACCTTATAACATAACAATGAGACTAATCAAGAGATCCACTACAGGGGCTTCAATTGAGGCAAGTACCGCCCTGCAGTCTATATTCGAGTCAGGTGACAGTATTGTCAGCACCTGCGAGCTTCGAAGGCACATCGTCAGTTAAATGAGGAATAACTCCCACTGACGGGGGAGAGTGATGACCCTACTCGCATTTCGGCGGGTATAGAACACGTCGACGACATTATTTCCGACGTCTTTCAGGCACTCGATAAAGCCTGAATAAATAGGTAATAGAAAAGGAGTGGCTGAAGAATTTCATCCACTCCTTTTATACTCTCAGCGATAATGCTCTGAGCGCATGGCTCTGAATTCGCCCGGTGTCATACGCGTCCACTGTTTAAAGGCACGATAGAAAACGGCGGTATCCTTAAATCCTAGTAAAAAAGCAATATCGTCGAGGGTTAACTCATCGGCCAGTAGATATTCTTTTGCTTTGGTTAATCTCACATCGGCCAGCAACTCCCGGCAGCTCGTGCCTTCATCTGCCAGACGACGCTGCAGCGTTCTGGGCGTTACTGCAAGAATCTCAGCTAACAGTATTTTTGTTGGCTCGCCATAGCTCAGAAGAAGCTCAAGTAATAACCGGCAACGCTGACTCCAGCTCTCTTCGCTCACCTGCTGACGATGAATTACTTCAAGTGCCTGAATATCACGAAAGGCCTGCTCACTTAACGATGGCGATGCATCAAAATCACGAATTTCGTTCGTGCTGGTAAAGGTCACCTGGGTGAACGGCTCTCCAAATTCTGGGCAACAACCAAGCATGCGTTGATACTCTTCAGCAGGTAGTGCATTTGAGTTTGTAAAACGTACCGCTGAAGGTGTCAGTCCATAGCAGTCTAGGATGGCATCGCATGCGGATGAGACAACGCCTTCTATCTGATGACGGCTGACATAAATATCAGGGTGAGGATGAAAAGTAAGTGTTATCTCATCGGCGCCGCGCTCAACCCCCACGCTAAAAACATCTGTTGTAATGGTCAGGTAGCGCTTTAACATGCAGCAATAATCAAACAGAGTCAGATGATTCTGTTTGAAAAAGAATTCCAGGCGAGGGTGTTTACGGCTTGAGAATGGCCCAAGACGTAATCCAAGAGCATCCTCACCTAACCAGTCCGAAATAAGATCCAGGTTACGTCCGACAGACTCCGCCGAGACTCTGCACTGCCCGGCAAAGGAATCCATTAATCCTTCTACCATACGTTTTACGGCAAGATACTCGCTCTCTCTGTTTACACTCTCGAGAAAATCCTCAAGCGCTTGCAAATGGGAAACAACGGTATCTGCAGCAACGGTCGGTTCGACAGCAAAGACAGGTTTTTCAGGTCGGAGGGCGGCCATTGGCATGTCCTGCACTGATTGATAGCTCGCTTCTGTTTCCATGTTGAAATCCTCTTATGTCTCTTAAAAAGCCACCGTCTGCTGTGATGGCTTTATCCGCTACGTTCTCTACAAAGCGTTACAAAACTAGCCTGACTATCCCGCACCTGAATTCAGTTTGTCTCAATTCGTTATACGGATCGCCCGTGTTTGAGCGCTAGGCTGAACAGCACCACTCATTCACCAACTAACAATAATCACAGGTGTCCGATGAACACATCATATTCCGACAAACGGCGCGTTAAGCTGACCAACGCACTTAAATCCGCTCTGTTGTTTGTATTAATTGCTACTAGCCAGTACGCAAAGGCAACGACGACCACTGCCATCGCAATGGAAGGCTATATATACGGTTTCCCTATCGTTTTGATGGACGAAACCCGCAAAGGAATGACAGGTCCTGAGCGTTCCTGCACCTTCGGCGCAGACATTAATACCTTCAAGCACGTCTTCGAGCTGCCCGATCCCGACTTCAAAGCCGTCGTCCGACCCAACGTCGATACTCTTTATTCTTCTGCCATGCTGGACCTCTCAGAAAGTCCGGTTATTCTGACTCTTCCAGAGGTTACAGACAGATACGTACTGATGGCCCTTCTGGATGCATGGTCGAATAACTTTGCCGGAATAGATACAACTGGCGATAACACACTCGCTGGCCAGTACGTGATTACCGGCCCTCAGTGGCGCGGCCAGATTCCGCATAATATGACTCATATATCAGCACCTACCGATCTTGTATGGATCATTGGCCGGACCGAGCTACTGGCAGACAACGATATCGAGGCGGTCAACCGAATTCAGCGACAGTATCGTTTGAAGACTTACCGCAGCCGACGTGGCAGCGATCACAACCAGACTGTAGATTGCCTGAAAGACGACGAGAAAGAGCCCCCCATCGATGTCGTTCTCAAAATGAATGGTGAAGAGTTCTTCACGCGGCTATCCAGTCTGATGCTGGAAAACCCACCTCCCGCCGACCAGAAAGGCATGGAATGGTTACTAGGGCAGATAAACACAGGGCGCTATGCAAAAGGTGACGTCGAAGATTTACCACAACATAAAAAACGCGCGCTTGATGAAGGTATCCGCCTTGGGCAAGGCAGCATCGACGGTGCGAAAAAGCTTCTCGGTATTGGTGGATGGGGGCCGAACCCAAAACTGATTCCGCTAGGAGATTACGGTAAGCGATATTTTATAAGAGCAGTGGTTGCCCAGGTCGGGTTTGGGGCCAATCAGAATAAATACGCTGTCTACCAGAATGCTGAAAGAGATAGCCAGTTGCAGAAAATGCACGGCAATAATGATTACACCTTTACCCTGAAGGCGGATGATATGCCAGATGTCGGGGCCTTCTGGTCGATTACCGCGTACGGTGATGATGGATTCCTGAAAGACAACACGCACGCATCTTCTCTAGGAATCGAGCGTTATGCACTGAGTAGTAATACGCCTTTAGAGCTGGATGAAAATGGTGATACCACTCTTTATATTTCATCTCAGCCACCACAAGGCGTTCCATTGAGTAACTGGCTTCCGGTGCCTACTGATTATTTTCAGTTAACGCTACGTTTCTATGATCCGGGAGAGCAGATACTGAATGCGGAATGGCAAGCGCCTGCGGTAGAAAAACAATAACGTACCTTTCAGCTGGGCTGTACCGTATCAGATACAGATGCGGTCACGGCCCTCATTTTTGGCTTGATACAGTTTTTCGTCAGCACGTTTCAGTAGTGTGTAATACGAATTATCTTTATCCGGCATGGTAACGGCAATGCCGATGCTTATCGTCAGTCTCACTGTTTGGTCTTTCATCACAATAGGCTCTGAACGCATGGCAGTCCATATCTGACGCGACAGTATATGAGCCGCTGAGGCTTCTGTATCTGGCAGCAAAATAACAAACTCCTCGCCACCATACCGGAATGCCATATCCGCCGGACGGTTCAGCACATCCTGTATCCGTAACGCTGTCTGACGCAGTGCCTCATCGCCGAACGCGTGTCCCTGAGAGTCATTAAGATTTTTAAAGTAGTCGAGGTCCAGCATAATCAAGGAGAGGGACTTACCCTCTCTCGCGCCGCGATCATATTCTCGCTCCAGAACTTCATCAAAGTGACGCCTGTTGTACAACCCCGTCAGAGAGTCGGTTGTACTGATTTTCTCCAGGCGAGCATTTGCCTCCCTTAACTCTTGTGTCCGTGCTTTAACCTCCTGGTCCAGGCGCATATTCTGTTCTCGTTCAGTTTCGAGTAACAAGGCCTGAGCATGAGCAGTATCCCGCTGTGCCCGTTCTCGAAGCTCCTTCTCCATAGCCATTCGCACGGATAGAGCAAACGCGAAGAGCAATACCTGCAACAGCTGTCCCAGGGCCAGAGCATTATCCAGTAGCAGACTATTATTAAAGACCCCAAGCTTGCCGAGAATGTACGATGCACTCCCCAGCGTGTACATGAGTCCGGCAACGAAGACTGCAAACGCCGGCGGGTATCCACGACGCATCCTCACAACGACCATGGTCGCGCAAACAAGAAACGTCATCATGGAGAGGAGCAGTGTCGGGTATATCACCTCGGCATATGGCATGTTGAGACTCAGAACAACCATTACCGTCGACGTCGCCGCCAAAGCCGTCGCCGCCAGGTATATCCAGCGGTGGCTCTCGCAGATCTTCACAACTTTAGAAATATAGAGTGCACCAAATACGTTCGAAGTATTAATCAGAGTGCTGACCGCAATGTTGTTCCAGGCCGGCGACTCAGGCCACAGAAACTGGTAACTTCGCCCCCACAGTGTGGCCTGGATAAGCGCCATAGCCAATGACAGGCCACTGAAATAGAGATAACTACGATCCCCGGATGATAGAAAAATCAGTGCGTGATAAAGCCCTAGCATAACCACAGCACCGAAAAACAACCCTTGAATCCAGGCACTGTTTTCCATTGTTTGCCTGAGTACAGCGTCTTCAGAAATGGTCATCGGGACTTCAAGAGATGATCCTGACTGAACTCTCAGATACACAGATCCAGATAAAACTGATGAAGGCAGAGGTACGGTAAACTCCGGCCTCAACAAAACACGCTCAACAAAGCTGAGTCGATCCCCCAAAGGATAAGCAGAGAGCAGGTTCTGATGTTCATCAAGAATAAAAACCTGCACATCGTCGAGCATGGGATAATTAACACTCAACCAGACGGCATCGCCCGGGTTGCTGTAGCGAAAGGTTAGCCAGACGGCCGCATCGGTATAGCCAAACTGAGGTGGGTACTCCCGCACTTTCTCGAACGACTGAGTCACTACATCCTCGAGACCGTAGTTACCCTGTTCATCGAGAAAGTAAGAGACCTCAGGTACTATGCGGCCAAAACCTGGTGATAGCCTGTGCTCGTGCAGCCCTGCTTCTGTGCCCAGCGCCGAGACGCTCAGAAGCACTGCCGACATAAAAGCAGCACCCTGAAATGAAACACTAGATAACAAAAGCGCAATGAGTCCCCGCATTGGCCGCTCCTCAATTTTACAGCTCTCAGTGTATGTAAAATTTCCTGAGCATCCTGTGAAGTTCTGTTAACTTCCGGTGATATTGCATATAAAAGTGTGTGCTTTTAGTCGTTATGTGAGCAACAGCACAGATCCATAACTGACCACATTTGTACGCACGCCGTCAGTTGTGATCCGCACGTCTACGCTATTTAGTGCAGGCTTCGTTTATGAACCAGATAGTACACCGCAGGAACGACCAACAAAGTGAGCACCAGGGCACTGACCATGCCGCCAACCATAGGTGCAGCGATACGGCTCATAATCTCTGAGCCGGTGCCAGTTCCCACCAACACAGGCAGTAGACCAACGATGATAGCGGCGGCCGTCATGGCTTTGGGCCGCACCCGCAGGGCTCCCCCTTCCATAACAGCCTGACGAAGATCCTCAACTGACAGCTCTCTGCCTGCCTTATCTGCCAGCGCCCTACGTTGCTCTAAGCACTGATTCAGAAATACCAGCATGATCACGGATAATTCTGTCGCGACACCCGCCAGTGCGATAAACCCAACACCAGCAGCAACCGACATGTGATATCCAAGCAAGTACATAAGCCAGACGGAACCGACTAATGCTAATGGAAGGCTGGCAATAATAATCGCGACGTCTGAAAAACGACGGAAGTTCATGGCCAGTAACAGAACGATCATTGCCAGAGTCAAAGGGACAATATAAGTCAGCTTTTCTTTCGCCCGCTGCATATATTCGTATTGCCCGGCCCACGTCAGGGAATACCCGGGTGGCATATCAAGCTCTGAATTCAGTCGGTTTCTGGCTCGTTCGATGTAAGTGGCAAAATCAACGTCGCCGACGTCAATGTATGTCCAGCCACTGGGGCGACCATTTTCGCTTTTGATGACAGGAGGGCCGCTCTCCACACGTATATCGGCAATATCCCCTAGCTGGATATGAGCACCTGATTCGGTCACAACCAGCAGCTTCTGCAATGCTTCGGGTGAATCCCGGTAGGATTGCGGATAACGCACATTCACTGGATAACGCTCCAGCCCTTCTACGGTCGTCGTCAGCGTCTGGCCGCCCACAGACGACGCAATAATGTCATGCACATCTGCCATATTCAGACCGTAACGGGCTGCAGCCCAACGATCCGGCTCAATCGTAATATACCGACCGGCGGACACGCGCTCTGAGTACACCGAGCGGGTACCTTCAAGCTCGCCCAGTATTTCCTCAAGCGCCCTACCGATCGACTCAATCTGATTGAGATCCGGGCCAGATACTTTAATGCCTAAAGGCGTTTTAATCCCCGTGGATAACATATCGATCCGGGTTTTAATGGGCATCACCCAGGCATTGGTCAGGCCGGGAAATTTCACCAGCGCATCCAGTTCCGCTTTGAGCTTGTCGGTAGTCATGCCGTCGCGCCACTCACTTTTGGGATGAAGCTGGATAAAGGTTTCAATCATGGTTAACGGGGCCGGATCTGTTGCCGTCTCTGCGCGACCGATTTTTCCGAATACGCTTTTCACCTCAGGTAGGGTAGCGATCAGTTTGTCCGTTTGCTGTAACAGCTCCCGGGCTTTACCCACTGAGATTCCTGCATAGGTCGTCGGCATATACATCAGATCGCCTTCATCCAGCTCCGGCATAAACTCGCTGCCCAGTTTATGCGCCGGCCAGAGTGTCGCCAGTACGATGATGAATGCCGACACAATGACAGCTAGCGGATAACGCAGCACACCTTTCAGTAAGGGTTGGTACATCCCCACGAGAAAACGGTTCACCGGATTGCTCGATTCACTGCGGATTTTTCCGCGCACGAAGTACCCCATCAGCACCGGGACCAGCGTAATCGCAAGCGCGGCACTGGCAGCCATGGCGTAGGTTTTAGTGAATGCCAGTGGCGAGAACATCCGACCTTCCTGTGCCTCCAGGGTAAACACGGGGATAAAACTGACAGTAATAATTAACAGGCTGAAAAATAATGCCGGGCCGACTTCAGAAGCCGAGCGAATAACAATCTCCCAGCGGTTAGCCGCAGTGACTTTCGTACGCTCCATATGCTTATGCATGTTTTCAATCATGACGATAGCACCATCTATCATGGCACCAATGGCAATCGCGATACCGCCTAGCGACATAATATTCGCGTTCAGTCCCTGTAATTTCATCACCAGAAATGCAGCCAGAATGCCCACCGGCAAACTGATTAATGCTACAAATCCCGAGCGGATGTGGAAAAGGAATAACAGGCAGACCAGAATAACAACGATGAATTCTTCGGCGAGTTTTTCCCAGAGATTATCCACCGCGCGGTTAATTAACTCAGAGCGGTCATACACAGGAATAACCTCGACACCATCCGGTAATCCGGGCGCTAATTCATTCAGCCGTGCCTTCACGGCATTAATGGTATCTGCAGCATTTTCACCGTAGCGCATGACCACGATGCCACCGACCACTTCACCCTGGCCATTCAGTTCAGCAATACCACGACGCATCTGCGGGCCCAGTTCAACCCGAGCAACGTCTTTCAGAAGCAGCGGTGTACCGGACTCTGATAAACCCAGCGGAATCTGCTCGATGTCTTCACGACTCTCAAGATAACCGGTTACACGGATCATGTATTCGGCCTCGGCCATTTCGATCACCGAGGCACCGCTTTCCTGATTTGCGCGTTTTACCGCATTACGGACATGCGCGAGAGGAAGGTCAAACGCACGCAAGGCTTCTGGATCAATAACGATCTGATACTGGCGCACCATGCCGCCAAGGCTGGCTACTTCTGAGACGCCTTCAACCGACTGCAACTCGTATTTCAGAAACCAGTCCTGAAGTGTGCGTAGCTGGCTGAGGTCGAGATTGCCCGTCGGGTCTGTCAGAGCATAGATATACACCCAACCAACACCGGTGGCGTCCGGGCCAAGCTGTGGCTTTGCCTGCTCAGGCAGTTCGGGTGCTATTTGCGACAAGTATTCCAACACGCGGGAACGCGCCCAGTACATATCAGTGTCATCATCAAAAATGACATAAACATAAGAGTCACCGAAGAATGAAAAACCACGGACGGTCGTTGCGCCCGGCACCGACATCATGGCGGTACTCAATGGGTAGGTGACCTGGTTTTCAACAACCTCAGGAGACTGGCCGGGATAACTGGTTTTAATAATGACCTGAACATCAGATAAATCAGGGATCGCATCAACGGGCGTATTTTTTACTGACCATAGCCCGGCTCCGGCCAGTATCACAGTCACCAACAGCACCATCAGGCGATTATGGACAGACCAACGAATGACAGCCTCAATCATGGTCAGCTCCTTCGTGAGTTTCCGCAGCGTGACTCCTATCCGTTTCTTTGCTCATGTCGTCGCTTGAGGCTGGGTAAATCTCGGTGACGGCAAATTCACCATTCGAGACTTCAAATACAAAATGGATACTGTCACCAGCATTCAAACCAGAAAGATCAAGCTGGTCGGACAAACTGAAATCCATAGTGGCGGCCGGCCGATTCCATTTTTTAATCGGCCCGCGACTGATGTTGGCAACCCGCGCCTCCTTATCAAGACGGTTAATGACACCATCAGCCATGGCACTGGATGCCTCTGTAGTTGACGGAGCCTTGTGCTCAGACATCACCATTTCATGTTCGAAACGACTTAAATCAGCTTTTTTGGCTGATTCAGAATCGATCATAAAGTGTGCAGAAATAACGACTTCATCACCCACTTCCAGACCACGATGTATTTCAACAGAGTCAGCATCTGAACGACCGGTTTCTACCGGGACTGAGCGGTATTTTCCGGCTCCTGTTTTTAACACCACACGAGTGCCCTCAGCGACGCGGATAACGGCATCACGCGGGATGAGCAAGGTTTCGCTTGCCGAAGCTTTTATCACCACGCTGGCGTACATTCCCGGCCTCAGCATATCTGTAGGGCTGGTCAGGCGAATACGAACCTGAGCTGTGCGGGTCGCTGTATCCATAGCGGGATAGATATAATCGACAACGCCAGTCCATACATTCCCCGGAGACGCCTGGCTGGTTACCTCAACGGATTCGCCACCTTTAATAAAACTCAGATCGTCACTGAAGACATCGGTGGTTATCCAGACCTGCGACGCCTGCGCCAATGTCATGATTTCTGTCCCCGGCACGACGTACATACCCTGACGGACATTTAACTGATCTACGATACCTGATTGCGGTGCCCGCATAGTTAATGTCTGACTGACGCGACGGGTATTTTCGATCTGCCGGATAATGTCATCAGGCACCTGCAACGCCTGCAGTCGTAAGCGAGATGCCGATGCGAGTTGTTGATTTCCGCGACGCAGGGCAAGCAGATATTCTTCCTGTGCATTAACCAGCGTGGGCGAATAAATGTCGTAAAGGGGCGCGCCTTTTTCTACCGGCTCCCCTTCAGATCGCACATGCAGTTTTTCGATCCAGCCTTCGGTGCGTGGATGCATATGAACGACAAAGTCATCGTTATATTCGACATAGCCTGCCGAACGAATCACCGGATTGAGCATTCCAGTCCTGACCCCGGCCGTACGCACACCAAAACTGTGCTCGAGTGCAGGAGCAACACGAACGGTGCCGGCAGCGTCTTCCTTAGCGTCCTCCTCATAGACAGGTACCAGATCCATTCCCATAGGCGACTTGCCCGGCCCATCGCGGCGATAGTCCGGGTCCATCGGAGCAACCCAGTACAGCGGCTCGTTATTTTTTTGAGCATTGCCACCGCCGTCAGAGTGACCACCTGAAAACTGACCAGCACTCCAGAAAACGAAAAGACCGAAGGCAATCCCCGCAGCAAATATCACTGAATTATTTTTCATTGTTAATTTCCCTTGCTGATATAGAGCCTGACGTCGGCGATTCGGTTGATGACAGGGCCGTCGCAGATAAATAACGAATATTCGCCAGTGTGCGGTGCAGGCTGGTTTCTATTTTTAATCGGGCGAGGCGTGTATTAAGTACAGATGTGCGTGCTTTCACTACAGAGGGAAAATCACCACGATCAGAGTGATACGCAGACAACGCAGCAGATGCCTGTTCCTGCACCTGCGGCAATAACTGCTGCTGATAAAAGGTTTTGCGTTCATACAGATAAGCGTATTCAGTGATCGCCGCCGACAGTGCACTTCGCATGCGGCGTAACAGCAAGACCTTCTCCGTGCGCAGCGCTTCCGTATCAGCTACTGCAGCACTAACTTCCCGGTCCTGACGGTTACCGGTAAATAATGGCAGATCGAAAGTCACTCCGACCGACATCAGATCCGCACGGTTATTGCCCATCAGATCATCATCACGGTACCCGTATTTTGCTGTCAGCCCCCAGGCTGGGCGATAAGACTGACGCGCGAGGGCCTCTCCAGTTTCACTCGACTGGATACGACGTTCAAATGCCAGTACCTGTGGATGCTGGATGACGGTTTCTGCGGTGGGGAGCTGATCTGGTGTCGGCCCTTTGGATAACCCGACAAATTGCCCTGACTCAAAAACCTCCCCGGACTCACTCAGCCACTCGCCCAGTTGTTGACGGGTAACCGCTAATGCTTGCCTGAGTTCGGCAAGACGATCTTCAAGGCGAATCAGCTCGACGTTGGCCTCAACCACATCCTGCTGGCGGGCACTGCTGTCCCACAGTTTTG
>NZ_DBNJ01000020.1:0-68506 GCF_002297765.1 Thalassolituus sp. UBA675 | reverse complement strand
TGCCAGAAGGCGTTATTGCGGAAGCGGTATACGATCGCACAAGCCTGGTTGATAAAGCCGTTAAGACGGTAAGCAAAAATTTATTGGAAGGCGCGCTACTCGTTATTGTTGTCTTATTTGTATTGCTGGGGAATATACGTGCTGCACTTATCACCGCTGCAGTCATTCCTTTGGCGATGCTGATGACGATAACGGGCATGGTAAAAACAGGCGTGTCTGCCAATTTAATGAGCTTGGGAGCGCTCGATTTTGGTTTGATTGTCGATGGTGCTGTAATTATCGTTGAAAATTGTATTCGACGCTTGGCTGAAGCACAGCATCAGAGTGGACGGCAAGATCTTCGTGAACGACTGAATACGGTATTTGAAGCGACTTCTGAAGTGATACGTCCAAGCCTGTTCGGTGTCGCCATCATTACCATCGTCTACATCCCGATATTTAGCTTGACTGGCGTTGAAGGAAAAATGTTCCACCCGATGGCTGCGACCGTCGTGATGGCGCTAATTTCTGCCATGATATTGTCGTTAACGCTGGTTCCTGCAGCCGTCGCGGTGATTATGAATGGAAAAATTAGTGAAAAAGAAAGCGTCGTCATCAGCGCAGCCAAATCTGTTTATCGTCCGTTACTGCTTGCCACACTCAAGTTTCGCTGGGTGGTCGTATCAGGTGCAGCTCTCCTTGTGGCGTTCAGCATTTGGCTGGCGACCACTCTAGGATCAGAATTTGTGCCGCAGTTAAACGAAGGTGACATTGCTCTTCAAGCGCTACGCATACCCGGTACAGGCTTGGAACAATCTGTCGAAATGCAGGAGGTTCTGGAACAGCGCATTAAAGCGTTTCCGGAGGTCGATAAAGTCTTTGCTCGAATAGGCACACCAGAAGTAGCCACTGATCCTATGCCGCCAAGTATTGCTGATATGTTTGTGATTCTAAAACCCAGAAGTGTATGGGCTGAACCATCAAAAACAAAGAGTGAATTACTTGAAGAAATAGAAGAAGCACTGTGGCAGCTACCAGGAAATAACTATGAGTTTACCCAGCCCATACAAATGCGTTTTAACGAACTTATTTCGGGTGTCCGAGCAGATCTAGGAATAAAGATTTTTGGTGATGACCTGGACCAACTCACCCTTACCGCGAAAGACATCTTACAGGTTGTAAGCACCGTTGAAGGCGCAGCCGATGTCCGAATGGAGCAAGTGGAGGGATTGCCATCCTTGTCAGTGAGCCCTAAACGAGAAACGCTCGGTCGCTATGGTTTGAATGTGATTCAACTGCAGGATTGGATTGCCGCAGCAATAGGTGGCGAATCAGCGGGTGTTTTATACGAAGGAGATCGTCGCTTCGAGCTGATCGTGCGTCTTCCCGAGCTGCTCAGACGGGATATCGAAGGACTTAAATCCTTACCTGTTCCTCTTCCCAACGGCGACTATGTCCCTCTGGAAGAAGTGGCGACCCTCAGTATTGCACCTTCTCCAGCACAAATTAGTCGAGAAAATGGGAAACGACGTGTTGTGGTAACCGCAAACGTGCGCGGGCGAGACCTGGGAAGTTTTGTTAGTGAGGTAAAAAAGGAAATTCACGAACAAGCCGATATCCCTCCAGGCTACTGGTTAGATTACGGCGGCACCTTTGAACAGTTGGAATCGGCCAGTCAGCGTCTATCCCTTGTGGTGCCACTCACTTTGATGGTGATTTTGGGTTTGCTGGTCATGGCCTTTGCATCACTGAAAGACGCATTGATTATTTTCAGTGGTGTGCCACTCGCGCTCACTGGTGGCGTGTTATCACTGTATTTACGTGATATGCCGTTATCTATCTCTGCTGGCATTGGGTTCATTGCCTTATCAGGCGTAGCCGTTTTGAATGGTCTGGTGATGCTCGCTTTCATACGTCAACTTTGGCATGAGACGGGAGAATTGACCCAGTCCATCGTAGACGGAGCCATGATCCGACTACGGCCAGTCTTAATGACGGCACTTGTCGCAAGTTTGGGGTTTGTGCCGATGGCACTGAATACCGGTACCGGTGCAGAGGTTCAACGACCACTCGCGACAGTTGTGATTGGAGGGATTATCTCTTCAACTATCTTAACCTTGCTCGTACTTCCGGTGCTGTATCAGTGGGTCCACCGCCGAGATAACAAAGTTAGCAAATAATTGTCATACCCCGGCGAAAGCCGGGGTAGCTAACTCCGGCTGAGTCGTCGTGGCGATTAGCTGATGTACTAAATTATTTATAATAACAGAGGCCTGAAATTGCCGTCAGCAACTTCAAAGCAAGGGAAATATAATGAAAATACTTTTGAAAAAAATACCAACTTTATGGATTCAATTTCTGCTTTTTACCATTGTGATGCTGTCAGTATATCCGGTAACTGCTGATGACGAGGTTGCGCTTGGCCGCGTACAGGCACCGGTGACTATCATCGAGTACGGCTCGTTAACATGCGACTACTGCATCTATTTTCACAGAGAAGTACTGCCGCACATACAATCACGATATATCGATACTGGCCAAGTGCGTTTTATCTATCGTAATTTTCCAACCAGCAATGCGGCAATACGCGGCGCGGTGGCTGCGCGCTGTGCTGGTGACCTATACTATAAGATGCTAGATGTGTTGTTCGCGCGAGTAGGAGCTTGGGCCGAGGCGGATGATGTTGACAGAGCGCTGATTCAGCAGGCTGCCGCCCTCAACATAGATGAGGAAGACTTTTATGCCTGCATCAATGATCCGAGTCAAGACCAAGCTATAATAGCCGTGCAACTGCAAGCCAAAACAGAATTTGATATAATCGGTACGCCCACGTTTGTTGTTAATGGCAAGGTCGTACGGGGCAAAAAGACTGTTGAGCAAATAGACGCTTTGATCAACAAAGCACTCTAGACTCTCGCCGGTCGGCCACCAATAAATCCGAATAGGGGGCAAAGTTATTCGCGCTTTTTAATACGAACATTTTGGAGGATGAAATGACTTTCGGGTATTGCCGGCAGGCGATCTATTCTCCAGGACAGCGTTGGTTTTGATAATGATCACCGCCGCCTTGTGGAATCAGTGTATTGATCGCCGTTGCGTTTTTGTGATGCTCGTCAATACTTGCTTTATTCGCCATGCTTGGTGCCATGCTCATCATGTTTATCCATGTGAGCATCCCGCAAAATATCGATGCCACCATAGAGTGCAATGCATGCAACAGCGATCCCTACCAGCAAGTCCGGCAAATTTGAACCTGTCCAGATAACAATGATGCCCGCAAGTATCACGCCGCCATTTGCGACAAAATCATTCATGCTGAAAGTGGTCGCTGCGCGCAAATTTACATCTTTACTTTGCAATTTCTTCAACAGGTAGAGTGACAGAAGATTCACCACCGCTGCGATGACAGCCATCGTCATCATCATTGCGCCCGCAGGTTCCGATCCCTCAAAATAGCGACGAATCGCATCTAGCACCACGCCGCCGGCGAAGATTAATAGCATAATCCCGGAAAAACGTGCCGCGCCGCGCTTCCACGTGCGAGAACGAGATAAGGCAAGCAGACTTAATCCATACACAATAGCGTCGGATGAGTTATCAAGGCCGTTGGCGATAAGCGCGTTGGAGTCACCGACAAAACCCGTCGCCAAGAACCCCACCGCGATAGCCACGTTTAGCCAGAGCACAATCCAAAGCGTGCGACGCTTGTCAGCCGAATCGAGATCAAAATTGGCTTCACTCATAGGCAATATCTCCATGACCAGCACTCGCCCATAATTCAGCGCTGTCTATTTCATTGGAGTCAAAAAAGCGCATTTCAGCGGAGGGGAATAATGGGTCGAAAAGCTTCGTTCCCCATTCCTGCCAGTTCTTGTTACCCACGATAGCAATTCGGCCAAACTTATCCTGGTGTTTCGCATCGAACTTTAAATCGCGCCAAAGGCCGCTTAAGTCCCAGCCGGAGAAGTTGGACGCGAGCTCGATGAGCATGGGAACTGAAGCTGATTCCTTGGCCGCTATGCGCTCGAAGATCGGCACGAAGCGATCATAATCTGAACCTCCGGGCGTACCTCTGGCTTTAATTCGGACCAGTTCATTTTCTTCTGCTATATCAAGCATAACGTTTCCCTCTAGGCATTTTTAAGTGGCTGTTAGAGCAAGTATTCTGTAGATGTGACTACTCTCGTGACTATGGATTCATTATTGTGCAAGTGGGAGCACCACCAAACCAATCGCCAGCCAAGCATAAGCAATGATCGTAAACACCAGCAATATCCAGTCCCCAATACTTCTATCTGCTGACATCGACCCTTCTTTTTTCGAATACCACCAATATATAAATACGCCCTGTTCTGGTCAACAAAACCGGACACATTAATTTGCTAATTTCTCGTAATCTACCGGCGATAAATCACCGTTCGTAGAGTGCAAGCGATCCTGGTTGTAGTATTTCATGTAAGCCGTTACGTCCTGCTTCATATGAGCACGTGTTGGCTGGCTTACCTTGAACAGCCAGTCGTGTTTCAGACTGCCAAAGAAGCGTTCAACGACGGCGTTATCCCAGCAGGCACCGACGTCTCCCATAGATGCTCGTACGCCATAGCCCTTCAGTAGTTTCGCAAAGGCTTTACTGGTGTACTGCGATCCTCTGTCACTGTGAAACACCAGACCTCTTGTCGGTTGGCGGAGGTTGTAAGCCTTGATCATGGCCCGACTGATCAGGCTCGTCGTCATGCGTTTATCGATGGCCCAGCCAACAATCCTACGTGAATACAAATCCATGACGATCGCCAGGTACATCCAACCCTCGCCTGTTTTAAGGTAGGTGACATCGCCAGCCCAGACCTGATTCATGCCCACCGGGTTGAACTGTTGATTCAGCAAGTTATCTGCAATCCGGTCGCTGTGCTTACGCTTGGTTGTCACCTTGTAAGCCACGCGCTGTGTGGCTTTCAATCCCAGTTTCTTCATAACCATGCGTACTCGGTGCCGAGTTACCTTGATGCCTTCCTCATTCAGTTTTTTGGCCAATTCTCGGCTTCCGCGGCTGTTTCTGGAGACTTTGAACAACGCTTTGGCACGTCGGTACAGGTGTAACTCTTCCGCAGTGATCACCTTCGCTGGACGAGCTTTCCACGCGTAGAACGCCGACTTACCGACGTTCATCACTCGGCAGAGCAGGCGTACCGGATAGCTCTGTCGGTGCTGGTCAATGAAGTGAAATTTCACTTCATTTCTTTCGCGAAGAAAGCGGAAGCCTTTTTTAAAATCTCTTTCTCCATGCGCAGGGTTTTGACTTCCTGACGAAGCCGTTTCAGCTCTTCCAGCTCGGTTTCTGAAGGCCTCGACTCACTGGCTGACTGCTCCTGTTTTTCTTTCCACCGATAGAGCAAGTTGGTGGCAATCCCCAAGGATTTAGCGGCTTCTGGAACGGAGTAACCTTGCTCAGTCACGAGAGCAACGGCTTCTTCTTTAAATTCTTGCGGGTACTGTTTGTAAATACGTTTCTGGCTCATGGTTGGCACCTCTGTTGGTGAAGAGTTTATCTCTTCTTGAGGTGTCCGGGGTATTCAACCAGAACACAGCAATTGCAAGCTGAAATCAGGACTTTAAATCAAACACTTTCTGTTAAGCAGGGTGATATCACGCAGCTGAACAAAGACAACGGAAGATTGGCAGCTGAGCTTGGCGCCACACAGAAAACGGTTGCAAAGCTGGAAGCCGAGCAGCGCAAACTAATAACAAATTTGGAGTCGAAATCAGCAGAAGTCGAGTCACTCAAAACCCAACTATCCGAGCTCGAAAAACAATCAGAGTAACTCGATAAGCTTAAAAGGCTGAATGAAGAGCTGCTCGCCTGGAAAGCCCAGGCGTCTGTATCGATTGGCAAGCTGGAAACGGAAATCTCAATTAAGACAGAAATGATGAATCGTTTACTGGAAGAAAGAAGTAAAACCCCGGAAGCCAGTGGATGACCTGCTGCTCTCAGGCTCAGTAGGGTATTTGCTCTTATCGCTGGCCACCTCAGGCGCTTCGCAGACCCTATTGCTGTTTTCCGACAGAGAGGGCTCATACCCGGTCGGCTGCGCAATTTTAGCCCAAAGAGCGGTGCAAATCGATAGCAGAAGTCAGCGTTATATCGAATTACGCATACCATGCGTAATTGCGCGTAATTTCCAAAAAATCGAGTGGCGCCAGGGGTTTGCATTCGAAGTGGCTAAATTTGGGAGTTTTACCGGCCACCTAAAAACTTGTCTCGGATATTTTCAATAAAAACAGTAGGTTAGGCCAGCTTTGGTGAATTTTTCCAGGATGACGGCCGACCCTCTCTCTGGGACAAATTGGTGAAGCGGTTGCCTCAAGTCTCGCAGAGGCTGGATACATCGAAACCCCAAGGAAACAGCTATTTGTAGAGCGAATAAAGCACGCAGATGGAACCTACTTTGTTGGAATGTTAGGTGGTACCTTTTATGAATCGTCTATGTTTTCTGATGCTTTAGCTGAGGTCGTCAGCCCAATTGATTCACCAAGGTACTTGATCAGACGAAAGGGTAGTTATGGCCGCTCTGACTTTCATGCAGTACCGCTGAAGCTGGCCTTGAATAAAAGTAATGCTGAGGCCTTTCATCGAAACTGGGAGCGGTATGTCGGGCCGGCAGAGTTAATCTATACCCGAAACGCAGAGGGACGAAATGTCCTGGCGAAATCACGCCTTAAAGCGTTTTCATCGGCGTTTGCGCGGGAGGTTCGCCGGGAGGATCAGTGGCTTTGACTGCTGACTCTGTTTAAAAGCCGGGCTCCAATTTGAACTCCATGCGCTCCCCCGTTGCTGGGTGACCAAAATCCAGCTCTTTCGCGTGCAAGCAAAGTCTTGGTTCTGACTCCGCAGCATCGCCTGCGTAAAGCGTATCGCCAACAATCGGGTGTCCGATCTGCTGCATATGCAGGCGTAACTGATGCGAACGACCGGTCTTCGGAAACAGCGCGACGCGGGTATTACCGTTCTCCACAGAGAGTTTTTGCCAGCGTGTCAGTGCATAACGGCCGTCCGTGTGGCTGATCATCTGGCGTGGACGATTTGGCCAGTCGACGATGATGGGTAGGTTGATGCACCCCTGATTGCCGGATACTTCTCCCATCACGACCGCTTCGTAGACTTTGCGCGTGGTCTGGGCTTCAAACTGGCGCTGGACGGTATTCAGCGCTTTTTTGTCGCGGGCAAACACCAGAATGCCAGAGGTGTCCTGATCCAGCCGGTGAATCACCAGAATCTCGCCATAGCGTTCCTCGAGTCGACTGACGCAGGAGTCCTTCAGGTACCGCCCCGGCACGCTTAGCAGGCCGGCAGGCTTGTTGACGACGATGATGTCGTCGTCGATATAGAGCGGCGGGATCAGGCCGTCGTTCGGTATGTGGCGGGTATCCCGCCGTGAGGTGTGCCGACCCTCAGTCATGATGTTGGCGTCACCTGTTCGGCAGCGATCACTGCGTTCTGGTCAGGAGCATCCGGCAGGTTACGGATCAACATGGCGCGCTCCATAGGCAGGTGCTCAAGGCCGTCAGCAGGAATGGTTACGATAAAACCGGAGCCGGGCGCATCGTCTCGCGGATTGCCACCCGTGTCACGGATGTCGTTGAGGGTGTAGGTCACATTGCCCGCGGTGGTCATCAGCTCAACGGTATCGCCGTTCTGGAAGCGGTTTTTCACTTCAACGGTTAAACGACCATCGCGGACTTCGGTCACCTGACCCACGAACTGCTGATGTACTGAGGCTGAGTTCCCGCGCTCGTAGTTCTGATACTCGTCATGCACATGACGGCGGAAGAAGCCCTCGGTGTAGCCGCGATTCGACATGTTCTCCAGTGTATCCATCAGTCCTTTGTCGAAGCTTCTGCCTGCCACAGCGTCATCAATCGCTTTGCGATACGCCTGTGCGGTGCGTGCCACGTAGTAATGAGATTTGGTGCGGCCTTCGATCTTCAGCGAATGTACACCGAGCTCCACCAACTTCTGAATATGCTGGATGGCGCGTAAGTCCTTGGAATTCATGATGTAGGTGCCGTGCTCGTCTTCGAACGCCGGCATATATTCATTCGGGCGGTTGCCTTCCTGAAGCAGGAAGATCTTATCCGAGGTCGCGCCGCGCCCGAGAGTTGGATCGAATTCGTTCACGCCCTTCGGGACAACGTCACCTTGGGCGGTTTCTTCCGCTTCGTGGGCGTCGTATTTCCAGCGGCAGGCGTTGGTGCAGGTGCCCTGATTCGGGTCACGGTGGTTCATATAGCCGGAGAGCAGGCAGCGGCCTGAATAAGCAATGCAGAGTGCGCCGTGAACAAAGACTTCGATTTCCATCTCCGGGCACTTTTCGCGGATTTCGGCGATCTCTTCAATCGACAGTTCGCGCGAGAGGATGATCCGACTGACGCCCTGGCGGCGCCAGAATTCGACACTGGCCCAGTTGACGACGTTTGCCTGAACAGACAGATGAATCACCTGATCTGGCCATTTGTCTTTGACCATCATAATCAGACCCGGATCGGACATAATCAGGGCGTCGGGCTTCATCTCAATCACAGGCTCAATATCACGCATATACGTCGCGATCTTTGAGTTGTGTGGCGCAATATTGCTGGCGACATAGAACTGCTTGCCAAGGTTGTGAGCGTACTCAATCCCTGTGGCAAGATTCTGCATGTTGAAGTCGTTATTACGCACGCGAAGGCTGTATCTTGGCTGGCCGGCGTATACAGCGTCAGCACCGTAGGCAAACGCGTATTTCATGTTGTTCAGCGTACCAGCGGGCGATAGCAGTTCTGGGGTAAAGGTCATGGTGTAGCCTCCGCGCAAATTCGAGCGCGGAGACTAGCATAATTTAGTATTTCTGGCAGCTGCGACGGATCAGGAGGACAACCCGAAAGGCGAGGTGTCAACGTCTGCGAGCGAGCGCAGAATGGCACCAGAGATAGGCCTTTGCTTTACATTGCTCAGGGCTGATGTCCATTCGCTGTCCAGCTCCTTCCAATAGTCGGCCAGTCCTTCACCGTCGCCGCCGAGAGCTTCAAGCTCCTGATGGAGATCGTTAATGTTGCCTCGTATGAGTGAGGTGTCATCCGAATCTTCATCAAACAGAGCCGCAAACGCTGTGTGGGTCGCAGAAAACACCAAAGCAGAGATGCGTCCATTGAGGGAGTCAGTGTTCTCGAAGGTGGCTTCCCAGTCAGAAAATGCGTTGTAGAAGCGTTCAAGGTTCGACTCTGACTTCAACTCACCGCTGATGAAAGCCCTGAGTTTTGATATTGCTTTTTTCCAGTGATCAAAGTTTGAAGCAGTCTCGCTTTCTTCAAGAGTCAGATGTGGAATGCAGCTGTCGATAAGCGCGAGACACCAGGCACTGCGGGCAATCGGACTGAGGTGTGTATCGGATGGCACTGATTGAGCTCCGTGATTATTGGTAGGAGGTTATTGTACAGAAAAAGTAGCAATGAGAGCTTGATCACAAGGTTATGGTGAAGCATGTATGACAGTTCTCGTTTTACAAAGTGGCGTGCCATGTAGTATTGACTTTGCATAAATCTCAGCGTTGTCTATTGTCTATTATGTGTACAGTTAAGCGGCAAGGCCTATGAATACTGAGCTTACACTGGTAGATGTTTCTGGCACGCAACTATCAGTCGATATTAATCAGCTCACCCCAATGGGATTTGAGAGCGTAATCAATCAGCGTGAACTCGCAGAACTGAGGGATGAGAGTGGCCGGTTTCGTGAATTCGAGATGCAATTGCGCGCCTCTAACGACGAGCAGAAAGCCCACCTTGAAAGTCTAGGCGTATGTCGCGTTCATTCGGTGAGACGTATATGCGCGGATAAATCGGTACTGTGCCTGCGTTTTGAAGCTTCTCCATGCGATATCTACAACCGTCTGGCTGGCGCAGGCGTTGGTAATATCAATATTCACCCCGTCCGCGAGCCATGCGAGATTCCAGAAATTCTAAGGCGTGCCTGACACGATTTCGAATAACCTTGCATCCGGGTGATTTCGCAGGAAGGCTTCCTGATCCTCAGTGACTGATAATGTCAGGGTAACACCAGTCGCAGAGTACTCTTCTTTATCGATGCTGGCGCCTGCTTCGCCCGCGATGTAGCGGGCTTGCGCTTCATTTTTGAAATCGCAGCTCAGGCAAACTGAGCTGACAGGTCGCCATTCAACCCAGTTTTCCTTATCGGTATTCATGATGGCATTTGATGCTGAGCCGCTATATGCACGCTGAAGACCGCCCATTCCCAGCTTTATACCGCCAAAGTATCGAGTAATCAGAATCGCGCAGTTGATCAGGTCGTGATGCTGCATCACTCTCAGTATTGGCGGACCGCTGGTTCCTCCGGGCTCACCATCGTCACTGAATCCTTCAGAAACCTGGCCTTCGGCATTCATCACGCGAAAGCCATAGCACACATGGTTGGCTTTCGGGTGCGCGTCTTTCAGTTCCTGCTGGCGTGCTCTGATCGCCTCAGTCTCGGTTACTGGCATTACTTCAGCGATAAAACGACTGTTTTTAACGTCTGTTTCGTAAGCAAAACTGATGAGTGGAAAGACGAGCATCAACGAACGCAGCGGTAAATATTGAAGCGTTTATCATCGGAAATCAGTTCTACATTTCTGAACAGCCGCTTCAGCACTTTGGTGTAGGGCAGGTGGCGATTGGCGACGACGAGGAGTTCGCCGCCACTACGTAGTTGATGAAAGCTTTCGTGAAACATGCTCTCGGCGATGGAGGTCAGCTGCTTGTGGCCATCGTGAAATGGCGGGTTGCAGATAACCGTATCGAGGGTTTCCTCAACCGACGACAAAATGTTGCCCTGACGTATATCACCCTTCAGAGAGTTGGCCCTGAGGTTTTCTCTGGCTGCGAGGGTTGCCAGCTGAGAGTCGTCGGTACCTATGATGGTTGCTTCCGGATTGTTGCTGGCAAGATGTACTGAGAGAATGCCGTTACCACACCCAAGATCACAGATAATTCCGGTCTGGTTGGAAGGTAAGTGCTTCAGCATTGCACGTGCCCCAGGGTCTGGGCGATCACCGCAGAAGACCCCGGCCGGTGCTGACAGGGAAAAGCCGTTGATTTCATAGCTGCGGGTGGATGGTAGCAGGTCTCTGAATCCGGCTAACCCTCGTATTTTTATCAGTCTGGCCTTGCGCACTACTGGCAGCTGTTCGTAGTAGCCAGCATGCTCCTCAAGCCAGTTTAATAGTGGTATTGGGATGTGCTTCGCCATTCCGGCAAGAAGAACCGTGGCATCAGGAGACACCCTCGACAGGTAGTGCAGTTGTTCTGCCAGCTGCTCTTTCTGCTTAGGAATACGGATCAGGACCGTTGAGTTTTCACCGTCAGATTTGACATGAGCGAAGGCATCAGACAGGTCAGGGTGGCTTAGAAACTCTGCTTCCGACAGTCCGTTTTCGCTCCGGTTCTGTTGTGTCGCTACTTGGGCGCAGAAACTGTCATGCCATATCTGAGCCTCTGGAAACGCGCAGGACAGGGCGCCGTAGCGATCATTCAATATGAGGCTGACCGGCTGGGCCGCCTCATTAATCAGGAATTCATCAGCAGCATCCCAAGGCATGCTGACGTTAGCAGGCACATCGGGATAGCACCGAAGGTTCAGATCGGCTTTAGGCCAGTGGGGCATCAGTACAGGTCTTCGTCGCGCTTATTGTTGTCCAGCAGGCTAAGCAGATCTGGATCTCTTTCTTTGGTTTCTTCTTCGCGCTTGTGTTCACGGTCTTTTTGCGAATCCACACGCTGCGTAGCTTCTTTCTTGCGTGCTGCTGCTTCCTGGTCGACTTTCAGTTGCTTTTTGGCTTCTGGATTCGACTCAAGGAACTTCTCGAAGACAGACTTATTTTTTTTGCTGGTACGCTTGCCGCTTTGACGATCGGTGCCAGCCTCTCGCTTTAGCTTTTTGATGCTTCCGGTTTTCACCTGATGGATGCGCGATAGCGAGCGGGTTTTCTTTTTACGGGTCATGGTGGCTGCTTCAGGAAAAGTGAAACCGCATTTTACCTGACTCACATGCTGTTTTCATCGGGTGTATACTCCGCACCATGTATATCTCACTGCTTATCCAGACTCTATCCATTACTGTGCCCGTCGTGCTGCTTGTCGTGTTGGGTGTTTACCTCCGGCATAAACAGCATATCGATGATGCTTTCGTAGCGACCTCATCGCGACTTGTGTTCAATGTGTCGTTGCCAGTGCTCATGTTTCTGGCGATTGTTACCGCTGACATGGCGGTTTCTCAGCACCTGCCTCTGGTGTGGTTTTCTCTGGCAGCTTCACTGGGTGCCTTCGTGCTTGTCTTTGTCGTATCGAAGATTATGGGGGTCGCACCGTATCGTCATGGGGCCTTTGTTCAGGGGGCTTTCCGGTCTAACCTGGGGATTGTCGGGCTTGCGCTGTGCCTCAATGCATACCCGGAAGAGGGCGCGATACTGGGAGCGCTCGTATTGGCTGTGGTTACGCCGGTTTATAATCTTCTTTCTGTCTGGGTACTTGCGTCCGGGGACAGGGATATTTCCTGGGGGCAGCAGCTGATGACGACTGCCCGTAACCCCTTGATTATCGCCATTGCACTTGCCGGTGTCGTCCGCAGTCTGGGTCTGGAACTGCCTCAGGTGCTTCTTCAGACCGGCGATATTCTTGCCGGATTAACACTCCCTCTGGCTCTTATAGGAATTGGTGCGTCACTGACAATGAGTCGGGCGCTGGTAGCGGACTCGGTGGTCTGGTCTGCCGTTGCCCTTAAACTGGTTGCATTGCCCGCGTTGATTATTATTTCCGCAGTTTATATCGGGATAACCGGGGCGGCGCTGGGAGTGATTGCTCTTATGTTTGCCTCTCCTACCGCAGCTGCCGCGTTTGTTATGGCTAAGAGTATGAATGCTGATAGCCGTCTAACGGCGGATGTGATCGCTTTGTCTACGCTAGGGTCAGGCGTGACGGTGACGACGATTATCTATGTTCTGAATCTGTCTGGGCTGTTATAGTTGTCAGCTTAACAGAACCCTATCTTGCGTACGGAAATGCCGAGCAAAGAATATCTCCTAGTCTACGTCTCCAGTCTGCCAGATGATGTTGCAGCGCGATTCGAGGTCGATCGACAAGTCGCCCTGGCTGGCGCTGTGGGCGCAGGACTTGTCTGGGATGCACGTTACGCTCAGTATGACTGGGAATTGGTAAAAAAGCAGATTGCGCAGGCGGATGCTTTTCTTTTGCTGTTGGGCGAAAACTACGGCCCAACGACGCCCACCGGCATTAGTTTTCAGCATCGTGAGCTGGTTTATGCGCAGTCGTTGCACAAGCCTGTTTACTACCTTATGCAGACGGGTATGGATGGCAGTGGCACCAGTGACGTGAGGTTGCAAGAATTACGTCAGCAAGTGCGGAGCCAGGTGTCAGGTAAAATCTGGCATTTGCTGGATGAGTTAAGCGTCCATGTGAAAACCCTCCTGAAGAACTGGGAGCGCGATGTCAAAGCGCTCGCGCGCATCGCCGACGACAGTGATCGTATCAGGATGGCAGAACGCTCGTTTCCAACGAAAGTTGCGCCACTCGGCACGCCACCACGGAAAGACATTGAGTTGATTGCTCAGGCTAACGTGTATCGCGGAGGGAATCTTGCTCACCAGCTGGTTAAGCTACCTATGAAGACAGACAGAATCTGGAGAAGCGTTCTGCCGCTGTTGCGTCTCGGTGCCAGTGAAGATCGTCTCAGAACGCATATGGAACAGGTTTTGACTGCTGAGGTTAAGGCGAGATTGCTGTCGGATAACCCCGGAAGTCATGCAGTGGATGGTGTTCGTATCGAGCGGAATCAATTCAGAAGAGTTTTGGATGGTTGGTCATCAGAAGGGTATGTCGAGCATGTGAGGCAGGGAGCGCGCACGATCTGGTCGCTCCCGTCATAATGAGCGATTCAGCTACCTAGCAGACTCGACCGCTGTTCCCACTCGCTCTTCATGCTGTCGCATACTGTGTTGCATACATCGAAAATGAAAGGCGCAGCAATACTGAAAAATGCCATATTGCCTTCCTGGCGACGTTTCACGAGGCCGTGAGTGCGCAGAGTCGACAGGTGTTTGGAGACATTAGGCTGGGATGCGCCGGTGTTCTCTACCAGCTCAGTGACAGACTTTTCGCCGCTCTGTAGTTGGTGAAGTATTTTCAGCCGCATTGGGTCAGACAGGAGTCTGAATCTCTGTGCAATCAGCTCAAGCATTTCGTCTGACATAGATTCTGCATTGTTCGACATGGTGTCCGGTACTCGATGTATCGTTTCAAAAGCAATTCTCAGTCTCATTATATCGTATGGTTTGCATCTGAAATATAACCGTTAAGTTATTTTGTCATTCTATTTCGTAATTCTTCCCATGCTTTTGGGTATAAGACGGAAAAGCAACTCTCCATCGTGGTGGAAGTTACAGTCACTCTGTATACTTCGTGCAATTATGAAAAAGGCTTTTGTTTCAATGAATAAGAACCTCCAGACTGTCTTAGTAATCCTGTTGAGTGTTGTCTTCATGGCTTCCTGCTCTGAACCTCAGCCAGAGCTACGCCGTATTTCTGGGTTTACTATGGGTTCGCAGTATCACATCAGTTGGTTTGGTGGCGAGGCGACACCGACAGAGGTACACGAGCAGGTTGAGGACAGGCTCGCCCACTTGATTTCAGTCTTCTCTACGTATGAAAAGAACTCTGAACTGTCGCGCCTGAATTCCAATTCTGAGACGCTGGCGGGAAAGCCCGTGCAAGTAAGCCCGGAATTAATGTCGGTGCTTCAGGACGCCAGCTACATCAACCGATACAGTATGGGGCGTCTTGATGTAACCGTAGGGCCTTTGGTGAATCTGTGGGGGTTCGGGCCAGAAGAGCGAGAGGGCGTACCAAGCCAGGCAGAGGTAGATCAGCTTCTTGAGATGACAGGTATGAATAAGCTTGCTCTCGATAAGGAGAAAAACGAGATTCTGATGGACGTGCCGCTGTACATCGATCTGTCTGCGGTTGCTAAAGGTTGGGCTGTTGATGACATAGGTCTACTCCTGGAAGCCATGGAGATAAGCGACTATCTTGTTGAAATCGGTGGAGAGGTCCGTATCCGAGGTGCCAAACCCTCGGGTGACTGGCGTATCGCAATTGAGCGGCCCGTAATGGAAGTCGGTCATTCAGCCCAGAAAATCATCGCACCCGGAAATCACGCGGTCGCTACATCGGGTGATTACCGGAACTATTTTGAAGAAAATGGTCAACGGTATTCACACACAATTGATCCACTGACGGGTTATCCGATTCGTCACGCTTTGGCGTCGGTCAGTGTGATTCTTCCAACCTGTTCTCTGGCAGACGCCTGGGCTACAGCACTCAACGTGGCCGGGCCTGAGGCTGCCATGGCGCTGGCGGAAGCGAATGACCTGCCGGCTTATTTTATTATTCGTGATGGCGATGGTTTCAAAGAAGCCTCTTCATCAGCATTTGAGCGGATGTTTGGCTCTGCGGGCCACTGATCAGCCATATCATTCTGGAGTTTGATTATGTCGACAATTCTTGTTGCCTTCGGTGTTATGCTCACCATTGTTGCTGCTATGGCTATTGGTGTGATTATGGGGCGTAAACCTATATCAGGTTCGTGCGGCGGCATGAGCGCTATCGGCATGGAACAGGCCTGTGATGTCTGTGGTGGCGATAAGTCGCGTTGCGAAAAAGAGAGCAAAGAGGCAGCCAAGGCATCCGATGGTGCCGATTTTTATGATGCAACTAAGCGCTAATCCAGCAGTTCATTGATTATTGCCTACAATAGACATAACTGATTGCTATAACGGAGTTTCAGATTCATGGCGGAATACCATTACGACGTCGTCATTATAGGTGCAGGCCCTGCGGGTGAAGGGGCTGCGATGAATGCAGCCAAAAAGGGCAAGAAAGTCGCTGTCGTAGAAGACAAGAAAATGGTTGGTGGTAACTGTACCCACTGGGGGACGATTCCATCCAAAGCCCTCCGTCATGCGGTTAAGCAGATCATTCAGTTCAATACCAACCCAATGTTCCGGGAAATCGGGGAGCCGCGCTGGTTCTCTTTCCCTCAGGTCCTGAAAAGCGCTGAGAAGGTCATTGCCAAGCAGGTGAAATTGCGGACTGAGTTTTATGGCCGCAATCGCGTCAGCGTTTATACAGGCAAGGCTCAGTTCGTTGATGAGCACACGCTGGACGTTATGGCCGGTGCTCAGGCCAATACCCGTCTGACTGCCGATGAATTTGTCATCGCGACAGGTTCAAGCCCCTGGCGTCCGAAGGGGATCGATTTCGATCATCCACGTATTTATGACTCAGACACCATTCTCAGCCTTGAGCACACGCCACGTACCATTATTATTTACGGTGCAGGTGTGATTGGTTGTGAGTACGCGTCAATATTCTCGGGCCTTGGGGTTAAAGTTGACCTGATCCACCCGGGTGATCGCCTGCTCAACTTCCTTGATGATGAAATTTCTGATGCGCTTAGCTATCACTTGCGTGACAAGGGCGCTCTGATTCGTCACAGCGAACAGTTCTCTTCCGTTGAAGCTAATGAGCGTCACGTAACTATGACCATGGTTTCGGGTAAAAAAGTGAAGGCGGATGCTTTCCTTTGGGCCGCAGGACGCTCGGGTAACACCGACGGCCTTGGACTGGAGAACGTAGGGCTTGAAACAAACAGTCGTGGTCAGGTCGATGTGGATGGCGAATACCGTACCGCGGTGCCTCATGTGTACGCCATTGGCGATGTGATTGGCTGGCCGGCACTTGCATCTGCAGCCTATGATCAGGGCCGGGCAGCGGCGGCAATTATTTCGTCGCCAGAGGAGTTCCGTTTTGTCGATGAAGTACCTACGGGCATTTATACGATTCCCGAGATTTCGTCGGTCGGTAAGAACGAGCGACAGCTGACGGAAGAGAAGATTCCGTACGAGGTCGGGCAGGCTTTTTTCAAGAACATCGCACGTGCACAGATTACTGGCGAAGGCGTGGGTATGCTCAAGATACTGTTTCATCGTCAGACGCTGGAGCTCTTAGGTATTCATTGCTTTGGTGACCAGGCAGCTGAGATTGTGCACATCGGCCAGGCCATTATGAATCAGAAGGGTGAGGGGAATACTCTTCGTTACTTCGTCAATACGACATTCAACTACCCGACAATGGCAGAAGCTTACCGGGTTGCAGCGCTCAATGGCCTGAACAGGCTCTGATGCGACAAGGCTGGCTCTGCTGTAGCAGAGTCAGCTTACTCTTTCGTACCGGTACTTATTCCTTGTGCTGTTTGTTCCTTGTGGTACTTATTCGTAAGTGTGAACTCTCAAGCTGGGCAGAATCGGAGCCTCGCTAATCAGATTATCTTCTCTACTTTTCCTACTACGCCCCTCGGGCGGCGTTAGAGGAACGTCCTTTATCTTCGGTAGCTCACTATGCGGATTATCGGTAGCAACAAAGATCGGCACGGGACAGTTAAGTGATTTTCGCCCGCTCTGAAATACAACGTTGGCTCTGACTGTCGGTGCAAGTGTCTGGACCTGGGCAAGTTTTGAGCTTGGGGGGAGATTGCCAAGTATTTTTAGCTGAGCTTGTACATGTGCTTTCTCTTCACCTATATCCAGCAAAGCCTGCTCGGCTTCTTTGACTGAAATGCGCTTGATACTCCGGCCATGGGCATACCAGGTAAAACGGCAGCTCACCGGATACTCATCAAGGAGAGGAAGGGTTCTTGTGCATTGTTTCAGGTGAATGCGGCGAAGTCCGCTTGCGTTGCCAATGAGATTCCGAAACGACGAGCCGCGCGCATCAAGCGCACTGAGGGCACTCTTCAGGCTCGTTTCAGAGGTGCCCCGGAGTGTTCTCGATACCCGTGCAAAAGCCTCTTTGCAGTCATTTACCTCTTTGATCAGTAACTGGGTTTCCGGGCTTGCGAGAATAAGCCCGTGACGGCTGCGCGTTGTTCTTCCGTCCTGCTCATGAGACATATACCAGAGATCGGCGAGATGGTCGTTTGCCCAATGGATTGGGTCTGGATTTATCGCCTGCTCGGTATCACTCAGAGGGTAGAAGTGGTGTGGACGTTCTGTATTGAGGTGCCCGGTTAAATCAGAGAGGCGCGCTTTGAGGTCGTCAAAGCACGACTTCAGTTCAGTGATCACGTGCAGTTATCTTTGCCTTGATAAAATCGGAATGAGAAATATACAAAAGATCGGCAATCCTGCGAATCATGTGCTCCTCGTATTTATCCAGATCGTTGTCGGCGTAGGCGATTCTCCATAGCGAGACCAGAAGCTCCATCTTTTGCTCGACTTCCCACTGATCGTGAATCGCAGATGTGAAACGCTGTAAATCATTTGAAACGTCGACCGTATCAAAAGCCTCTGTAAGTAACGCTTCGACGTCCCGTTCGGGAATCAGGCTCTTAAGGGCGGCTCGCATCGCGTCTTTTTCTGTGTCGTCCACATCATGATCAGCACGAATGATTTCTGTCATAAGAACCGCGGCAGCGATAGCCGAGTCCTGAGGCTCGGGCACATACTGCTCACCGGTGAGTTTTTCGAAAAACTTGCGAATCATAGAAGTTCTGTCAGTTGTTGCTCAAGTAATTGCTGGTCTGCAGCAAAGCGACGAATACCGTCAGCTAATTTTTCAGTAGCCATGGCGTCTTCATTCATGGCCCAACGGAATGTTGCCTCGTCGACCTTGATTTCCTCGTCTGCACTGCTCAGCTGTGGCTCAAGACGGCGAACCAAGGGCGTCGCGTCAGATGCCAGCTCTGCTAACAGGTCAGGACTGATTGTTAGCTTGTCACAGCCTGCCAGGGCTTCAATTTCGCCGGTATTACGGAAGCTGGCCCCCATAACGACGGTCTTATGCCCGTAGGTTTTGTAATAGCGGTAGATTCTGGCGACCGACTGAACACCAGGATCGTTGTCACCGGAAAAATCAGCATCGGGGAGCTTAGATTTGTGCCAGTCGAGGATGCGGCCAACAAAGGGTGAAATCAGCGTTGCGCCCGCTTCAGCACAAGCAATTGCCTGGTGAAAATTAAACAGCAGGGTGAGGTTGCAGGTAATGCCTTCCGCTTCAAGTTTGCGCGCTGCCTGAATACCCTCCCAGGTAGAGGCTATTTTGATCAGAACGCGCTCGCGCGGAACGCCCTCTGCCTCGTACATAGAAATAAGCTTCTTTGCCTTGGCAATGGTTGCTTCTGTATCGAAAGAGAGGCGAGCGTCGACCTCGGTCGAGATCAGCCCCGGTATAATACCGAGAATTTCTTTGCCGATCGCAACGGCCAGATAGTCGCAGGCGTTGGCAATCATGGAATCATTGTTGTTTGCAGATGACGCCCATTGCGCTGCTTTTTCGAGGAGTGGGCGGTACGCAGGTATCGCTGCAGCTTTCAGAATGAGCGACGGATTTGTGGTGGCGTCTTCCGGCTTGTGAGTTTTTATTGCCTCGATGTCACCTGTATCGGCGACCACTACCGTCATTCCGCGTAGTGCTTCCAGTTTGCTCATTTCTATATTCCAGGCTGGTAATGTGAATGTGTCTGACTTATCTTAGAGTGTAGGAACTCAAGGTTAAGGTCAATTGACAACAACGTTGAGAAAGGTAAAAGACGATACAAAACAGGTAATTGGAGTTAGTTATGAAAGTAATTACTGCGCTCGTGATGTTGTTTACTTCGGCGCTTGTTTTCGCTTCCGAACCGGTATGGTTGGATGTCAGAAGTGAAGGGGAGTTCAATTCAGGGCACCTGGATGCTGCGACCAATGTTCCTCATGGTGAGATTACCGCTAAGATTTCTGCCCTTGTTGAAGATAAGGATACACCTATCTATCTTTACTGTCGGTCGGGTAATCGCGCTGGTATTGCTCAGAAAGCGTTAGAGGCTGAAGGGTACACCAACATCACGAATGTTGGCGGCCTGAGTGATGCCAGGGAGAAATATGCAGCGATGGCTGAGTAATTCAGTCAATCAGCTGCAGCGCTTCCTCTAAAACTTGAGTGCCGGACTCCCGAAGGTGAGCCCGTTCGCTCAGGTAGCGACGAAATAATCTCGCGCCCCGTTGACCATTAAAGAGGCCCAGAATGTGTCGGCTGACATAATGAAGCGGGGCTCCTTTAGCTAAAAGAGACTCTATATAGGGGTAGAGTGCTCGCACAGCATCCTTTGCTGACTCTGTGTTGGCGGGCTTGCCAAAGTAAAGCTCGTCTGCATCAATCAGCACTGACGGATTCTGGTAGGCCTCACGCCCCACCATAACACCATCGACGTGCGGCATGATTTCGGCGATCTGCTTGTGAGTCTTAATCCCACCGTTGATGATGATCTCAAGATCTGGAAATTCCTGCTTCAGCCGGTATACATCATCGTAGCGCAGAGGAGGTACTTCCCGGTTTTCTTTTGGAGAAAGCCCCTGAAGGATGGCTTTTCGTGCATGCACGATAAAAGTTTTGCATCCGGTTTCAGCAACGGTGGCGACAAAATCACGCATGTGCTCGTAGCTATCCTGATCATCAATACCGATCCGGTGCTTAATGGTCACATCAATACTGGTACTGTCCTGCATAGCCTTAATACAGTCAGCGACCAGCTGCGGATGAGCCATCAGACATGCGCCTATCATGTTGTTCTGAACGCGATCGCTCGGGCAACCCACGTTAAGGTTGACCTCATCGTAGCCCCATTCCTCAGCGTACCTGGAACAGGTGGCGAGCTCTGAAGGATTGCTGCCGCCTAGCTGGAGCGCGATCGGGTGTTCAATATCGTTGTATTCGAGAAAACGGTCACGATTGCCATGGATCAGCGCGCCAGTCGTCACCATCTCTGTGTAGAGCAGTGTGTCTTTGGTCAGCTGCCGCCAGAAGTAACGGCAATGTTTATCAGACCAGTCCATCATCGGAGCTGTACTGAAACGGCGATTAATGCTCATCAGGAATGGTCCGATTCAGTCAGGAGGTCGCGACATATTTCTGAGTAACGACGACGGCTGAAAAGCAGCTGCCAACGGCGCCCTCCGACTTGGCGCCACAGAATTGCAGCACGAATACCAGATAAGAGAATGGCTCGAACCTTGTCGGCTGTACCCGCATTCTGCAGGTACGTTGGGTTGCCTGTTACTCGAATCCGGAAACTCAGCTGACTGAGTGTCTGTTTGTACAGATCAGCGAGTGCCGCAATAGTATTAGGATGCGCATTCGAAAAATGCTCAGCCTGACGGGACGCCTGCTGAATGCCTTGCCCGAGGGCGTCCAGCATCCCAGGAGCCTTGCTTAGTTTTCTCTCAAGGTGGAGCAGGCTCAATGCATAGCGGGTGACATCAGGGCTGACCTGGCCAGCATCGCGGTCGCTGACCGTCAGTAATGTCTCCAACCCCCGCCCAAGGCTTTCGGCAGGGTCGCCATAAATGCTATCGAAGTTGTCGGGATTCTGAACAAAAAGACTATCGATCATAGGCTGCGTGGCTTCGCTGGGGACGTCGCCGGTGCGGGCGAGTTCCTCTACGAGTGACGCAGCCTGAAATACGGCAGCAAGGGCGATTGCTTGTTGTTTTTGTTGTGTCGTCATCAGTTGTTTCCCGTTGCCTCAATTATGCCTCCGCCCAGACACAGATCCTCAAGATAAAACACGACCGACTGACCGGGAGTGACTGCACGCTGTGGTTTATCGAACGTTACCCGAAATCCTGTGCCACTTGCTTCAATGACACAGTCCTGATCGTCCTGGCGATATCTTACTTTTGCCTTGCAGCGCAAAGGCGTATCCGGAGCGGCATTCACCCAGAACACCTCAGTAGTAGTAAGCCAGTCGGTAAACAGCAAAGGGTGGTTTTTTCCTTGCACGGCAATCAGTACGTTCCGCTCAAGGTCCTTGCCAGCAACAAACCAGGGAGCGTCCGGGTGATTCTTCAGGCCACCAATACCAAGCCCCTGACGCTGGCCAAGAGTGTGATACATCAAGCCGCTGTGCTGGCCAATGTCTTCACCTTCAGGTGTCTCTATGCGACCAGGCTGCGCAGGAAGGTATTGCTTCAGGAAGTCTTTAAAACGACGTTCGCCAATGAAGCAAATGCCAGTCGAGTCTTTCTTGGTGGCCGTTACCAGGTTGTTCTCTTCGGCTATTCTGCGAACTTCAGGCTTTTCCAGCTCACCAACAGGGAAGAGTGTCATAGCGATCTCTTTTCCGCCGACGGCATGCAGGAAGTAGCTCTGGTCCTTGTTGCCATCGAGCCCCTTCAATAAGACCGTATCGTCGCCACGCTGCCCCCGACGCACATAATGTCCGGTCGCAATAAGGTCAGCGCCCAGTACTTTTGCGTACTCAAGAAAGGCTTTGAATTTGATCTCGCGATTGCACAGGATATCCGGATTCGGCGTGCGGCCTGCCTTGTATTCATGGAGGAAGTGTTCGAATACGTTATCCCAGTACTCTGCAGCAAAGTTAGCTTGATGAAGCTTTATACCAAGCGTGTCGCAGACCTGTTGGGCGTCTGCAAGATCTTCTTTTGCCGTGCAGTATTCCGTCCCATCATCTTCGTCCCAGTTCTTCATGAACAGGCCTTCCACCTGGTAGCCTTGTTCAATCAGCAGGTAGGCAGATACGGAAGAATCAACACCGCCAGACATGCCGACGATGACTTTGGTATTGGAGATGTCTGTCATTCAGGGATGCTCAACAATCAGGTCTAACGGATAATGTTTACGCGAGAGGTAGTCTTCAGCGCAGGTCAGTACCATGGGGCTACGCAGATTGGTGGCGCCCCTCAGTTCTTCAATAGACATCCATGATGGGCCGATAATTCCTTCATCCAGCTCTGCGCCTGGTACTTCCCGGATAGCTTCAGCAATAAGACAATACCGATGGTAAGTAACACCGTTAGCGGGCGCTGTGTAGGTGTAAAACCCGAGCAGGGCTGTAGGTTTCACTTCCCACCCGGTTTCTTCAAGGGTCTCACGCACGGCTGCATCAATAACAGCTTCATCTTTCTCGATGTGTCCGGCTGGCTGATTGATGACGCGCGCTCCATTGCTCATTTCCTCCACCATGAGAAAGTCGTCCCCGCGGGTGACGATAGTGGCTACGGTAGCGTGCGGTGTCCAGCGTTCGGCAGTCATGAGGCCTCCGGTAAAATCAAGCTGCGAAGTTTACCTGAAATGCTCGCATGAGGCATCTTTGGCGGCTGCTCGAATGGCTACCGCGCTGGAGGTTCAGCGTTTGCGTTGAGTGCTGTTGCGTCGAGTCGGCTTGCTGCTATGTTTCGTTGGCTTCCGGCGAGATCCGGAGTTCTTTGGCATGTGAACCTCGACGGACGTGAACTCTCCGGGCTTGCCTATGTCACTGAGTGACCAGGGGCCGACAGATGCCCGGATCAAACGAAGAGTGGGGTGGCCAATATGGGCTGTCATGCGTCTGACCTGCCGGTTACGCCCCTCTGAAATTTCGATTTGTAGCCAGGTGGTGACGTCGTTTTCCCTGTAGCGAATCGGAGGGTTTCGCTCCCAAACGTTGGGTGGCTCAATAATGGCAACTTTGGCAGGGCGGGTTGGGCCGTCCTTGAGGGTGACCCCACTCCGAAGCGCATCAATTTCGCTATCATCAGGACGTCCTTCAACCTGCACCCAATAGGTTTTTGTCATCTTATGCTGAGGGTCAGCTATCCTTGCCTGTAGAGGTCCGGAGTCGGTAAGCAGAACCAGGCCTTCGGAGTCATAGTCGAGCCGCCCGGCTGGATATACCCCGGGTGTGGTTACGAAGTCGGCCAGAGTGGGTCGTCCTTCTTTGTCAGTGAACTGGCAAAGAACGTTGAATGGTTTGTTAAGAAGTATCAGGCGAGCCATGGTTTTGTAAGAAAATTACTTATTCTTTTGTCTAGCTTGCATTTTTTGTAGAAAAACTACAAATTAGCGGCACTTAAGAAGCTACTCAGCATCGGTTTAGATGCAATCTGGCATCACCAGCTTGCAGCCATACCGGATCGGAGTCCTTCACTTACCACAAGTTAGTGAAGCCGGTTCATGCGACACAGCAATAGCGTAACGCAACAGGAGACACAATGTCCGCGAACGAATCCAGGATTATTTATACTGAAACCGATGAGGCGCCAGCATTGGCAACTCACTCACTTCTGCCGATTATTCAGGCGTTTTCCCGCTCTGCCGGCGTCGATGTTGAGACACGTGATATTTCTCTGGCGGGCCGTATTCTGGCCAACTTCCCGGAATTCCTCCAAAAAGAACAACGTATTCCTGATGCGCTTGCAGAGCTGGGCACCCTTGCAGGGCAGCCAGAAGCCAATATTATCAAGCTGCCGAATATCAGTGCATCTCTGCCACAGCTACGCGAAGCAATTAAAGAGCTGCGCAGTATGGGCTTTGATGTTCCGCTTTATCCGTCCAATCCGGCAACGGACGAAGACCGTGACGTACAAGCTCGTTACGACCGTATTAAAGGCAGTGCCGTAAACCCGGTTCTGCGTGAGGGTAACTCTGACCGTCGCGCACCTGCGTCAGTAAAAGAGTATGCACGCAGCTATCCTCATTCAATGGGGGAGTGGTCGTCTGATTCCCTGAGCTCTGTAGCGCATATGGAAGAAGGTGACTTCTACGGTAGCGAAAAATCGCTCACACTGTCGAATGCTGACGTTGTTGATATTGAGTTCGTTGATGCTGAAGGCAACGTAACGCCACTCAAAGAAGGTCTGAAGCTGCTTGATGGTGAAGTTATTGATGCATCTGTCATGCGTGCTGCCTCTCTTCGGGCTTTCCTCGACAAGACAATCCAGGAAGCAAAAGAGAAGGGCGTATTGTTCTCAGTTCACCTGAAAGCAACCATGATGAAGGTTTCTGACCCGATTATCTTTGGTCACGTGGTGTCTGTTTTCTTTGCACCAGTCTTTGAAAAGTATTCAGAAACCTTCGAGCGTCTGGGCGTTGATGTTAATAACGGTCTCGGCGACGTCTATGCGAAGATAGCGAAGCTGCCCGATGATGAGCGTGAAGCTATCGAAGCTGATATCGCAGCCTGTTATGAGAAGCGCCCGCATCTGGCGATGGTCAACTCGGACAAGGGCATCACCAACCTTCATGTACCAAATGACGTAATCGTAGATGCGTCTATGCCTGCGATGATCCGCTCATCTGGCAAGATGTGGGGTTCGGATGGTGATCTGCATGACACAATTGCAGTCATTCCGGATCGTTGTTACGCCGGTGTTTATCAGGAAACCATCGACTTCTGTAAAGAGCACGGTGCTTTCGACCCGCGCACCATGGGCACAGTACCTAACGTTGGTCTGATGGCGCAGAAAGCAGAAGAGTACGGCTCGCATAACAAAACTTTTGAGATTCCAGCTGACGGCAAAGTGCGCGTTATTACCGAATCCGGCGAGCAGTTAATTGAGCACGAGGTTGCCAAGGGCGACATCTGGCGCATGTGCCAGGCTAAGGATGCTCCTATTCGTGACTGGGTAAACCTTGCTGTTAACCGCGCTCGTGCGACTTCCACTCCAGCCGTATTCTGGCTTGACGAAAATCGCTCCCATGACGCTGAGCTGATTAAAAAGGTCGAGGCGTATCTTTCGGAAGCAGATACTGACGGTCTGGAAATCAGCATCATGGCGCCGGAAGCAGCTACTCGATTCACGCTTGCTCGCATGAAAGACGGCAAAGACACGATATCAGTCACTGGTAATGTGCTTCGTGACTACCTGACTGATCTGTTTCCAATTCTTGAATTGGGCACCAGCGCTAAGATGCTCTCAATTGTCCCCCTGATGAACGGCGGTGGTCTGTTTGAAACAGGCGCTGGCGGCTCTGCACCAAAGCATGTTCAGCAGCTACTTGAAGAAAACTTCCTGCGCTGGGACTCTCTGGGCGAGTTTATGGCGCTTTCAGCGTCGCTGGAGCACCTCGCAGAGAAAACCGGCAATGCTAAAGCAGCAGTGCTTGGCAAAACATTGGATATCGCGACAGGGCGAATTCTGCAGGAACAGAAATCTCCAGGGCGCGAGCTGGGTAATCTGGACAACCGTGGCAGTCATTTCTACCTCGCGAAGTTCTGGGCGGAGGCTCTGGTTGCTCAGGCTGATGACGCCGAGCTGTCTGAGCACTTTAAGCCGCTGGCAAACGCTCTCAATGACAATGAATCCCAGATCCTGGAAGAATTGAAATCTGTTCAGGGCTCATCGGTAGATATCGGTGGGTACTACTGGCCAAACCCAGAGAAGGCGACTGAAGTCATGCGTCCGAGCAAGACCCTTAATACTCTGATTGATCAGCAGTAATACTGGGTTAAAAGAAAAAACCGCCTTTCGGCGGTTTTTTTATGCGCGTCTGAAAAAGATTGTGCCTCAGGCAGGCTCTGCTTGTTCAGCCTTTGCTGCTGGTGCCGAAGCCTCTGCACCAGCAAGGGCACGGATGTTGATCGCGTGCAGTCCTTTATCGCTGGGTTTGATGTCGAATTGGACAGATTGGCCTGCTTTCAGTGTGCGGTATCCGTCCATATCAATGACTGAGTAATGGGCAAACAGATCTTCATTGGTTTCGTCACTTAGGATAAAACCGTAACCTTTGGCGTTATTGAACCACTTTACAGTCCCTGTTTTCATCGCAAATCTCCTTATAACTACAGATATAGGTGCGTTTTTCGTGGATAGGGCTTGTATACCCTAGTCGTGTAAAACCTACGCCGCCCATTGTGGCCCGTCAAGACACTAATTGACCTAATTAATCACATATTCGACTAAGGTGGTATGCCTGAGTGGTCGGGTTGGCCTGACAGCGTTATCATGTGACTAATTTGGCAAACACAGAATCCCATCGACGCGTCATGTATAAATATCAACTAAGCTTAAGTGGTCAGGATCCTCATCACGAGGAAGACGGAAATATTGCGGTTCAGGAGTCCCTGCCGGAGCTGAAGCGCCCGTCGATGTACAGCGTGGTGATGATGAATGATGACTACACGCCAATGGAATTTGTTGTAGAGGTTTTACAACAGTTTTTCAGCAAAACACCGGAGCAGGCAACAGAGATTATGCTCGCGGTCCACATGAAAGGCAGTGCCGTGTGTGGCGTCTATACTAAAGACATTGCTGAAACTAAAGCAGAAATTGTGAATCAATACTCCAAGGACTGCCAACATCCGTTGATGTGTGAGATAGCCCCGGCAGACGACTGAAACCAGGAGGCTTTATGCTGAATAGAGAACTCGAGCAAACCCTGAATGAAGCATTCAAGGAGGCTCGTTCTAAGCGTCACGAATTTATGACAGTCGAACATCTGCTGTTGGCGCTGCTAGACAATGATGCGGCTTCGACCGTACTTCAGGCTTGCGGAGCCGATATTGTCAAACTCCGCAAAGATCTGGATGACTTCGTCGATTCCACAACTCCCCTTATCCCGGAATCTAATGGCGAGCAGGAAACTCAACCAACGTTGGGTTTTCAGCGCGTCCTGCAGCGGGCCGTATTCCACGTTCAGTCATCGGGCAAAACTGAAGTCTCCGGTGCGAATGTCCTTGTCGCCATATTCAGTGAGCAGGAAAGCCAGGCTGTTTATTTCCTGAAGCAGCAGAATATTGCTCGTATTGATGTGGTTAATTACATCTCTCACGGCATTTCGAAAGTCAGCGGCCCTGAAGAGGGCGCTGATCAGGCGGCAGACAATCTCGATGAAGAAGCGGAGACGGGTTCGAAGTCCGCTCTTGAAGGGTATGCGACTAACCTCAATCGCCTGGCGCGCGAGGGTAAAATCGACCCATTGATCGGACGCGAGTTTGAAGTTAATCGTCTTGTGCAGATTCTGGCGCGTCGACGTAAGAATAATCCGCTTCTGGTGGGTGACTCTGGTGTCGGTAAAACCGCCATTATTGAAGGTCTGGCTAAGCGCATTGTCGATGAAGAAGTGCCAGATGTGATCAGCGATGCTGTTGTCTACAGTCTCGACATGGGCGCACTTCTGGCTGGTACCAAATACCGGGGTGACTTCGAAAAACGTTTTAAAGCATTGCTGGCAGAGTTGAAGCGTCAGCCTCACGGCATACTGTTTATCGATGAAATTCACACCATTATCGGTGCGGGTGCCGCCTCTGGTGGCGTTATGGATGCGAGCAACCTGCTGAAGCCGCTACTGAGCTCAGGTGAGGTGCGCTGCATTGGCTCTACCACGTTCACAGAGTTCCGTGGCATTTTCGAGAAAGACAGTGCTCTGACTCGTCGCTTCCAGAAGATCGATGTTGCAGAGCCGTCTGTTGAGGATACTTACAAAATCCTCAAAGGCCTCAAGTCCCGCTTTGAAGAGCACCACAAAGTTAAGTACACGGACAAAGCCCTTAAAGCCGCTGCAGAGCTGGCTGATCGCTATATCAATGACCGCAATATGCCCGACAAGGCCATTGATGTGATTGATGAGGTAGGTGCTTTGCAGCAGATGGTTCCACCAAGCAAACGTAAAAAGACCATCAATGTCGGAGAAGTAGAAGAGGTGGTCGCAGCGATAGCACGAATCCCACCGAAGTCTGTTTCTGCGTCTGACAAAGAACTGCTCTTTGGTCTCGAAGATAAGCTTGAGATGGTAGTGTTTGGTCAGAATGAAGCTATTCAGACACTCTCAACTGCCATTAAGATGTCTCGTGCCGGGTTGAACAGCCCGCAGAAGCCGATTGGCTCTTTCCTCTTTGCTGGCCCAACCGGTGTTGGTAAAACTGAGGTTACGAAGCAGCTGGCGTCTGTCATGGGCATGGAGCTTGTCCGCTTCGATATGTCTGAGTACATGGAGCGCCACACGGTATCCCGCCTGATTGGTGCGCCTCCGGGTTATGTGGGTTACGACCAGGGCGGCTTACTGACAGAAGCGGTAAATAAGACGCCTCATTGCGTTCTGCTTCTGGATGAAATAGAGAAGGCTCACCCTGAGGTGTTCAATATTCTGCTTCAGGTTATGGACCACGGTACGCTGACGGATAACAACGGTCGCAAGACGGATTTCCGTAACGTGATTCTGGTTATGACGACCAATGCCGGTGCTGCTCAGATGAGTCGTGCGAGTATTGGTTTCACCCAGCAGGATCATACAACGGATGGTGCCGAGGAGCTTAAGAAGCTGTTCACACCTGAGTTCCGCAACCGTCTCGACAGTGTCATTCAGTTCGCGCCTCTTACGCCGGATACCACGCTACATGTTGTCGATAAGTTCCTGGCTGAGCTTCAGGGGCAGTTGGACGACAAAGGCGTACTGTTAAATGTCGATGATGAAGCCCGCAACTGGCTTGCTGAGCACGGCTATGACGAGAAAATGGGTGCTCGCCCAATGGCTCGTTTGGTTCAGGATAAGATCAAGAAACCGCTGGCAGAGAAGATCCTGTTTGGTGATCTTTCTAAGGGTGGCGAGATTGAGATTACCGTCGTCGACGGCGAGCTTTCGTTGGAATTACCTGAGGCAATGCCGGCCTGATGGCCGGCAGATTGCCGAAGGCGAGGATCAGCGAGCGCGGTAAGTGATGCGTCCCTTACTAAGATCGTAAGGTGTCAGTTCCACTTTAACTTTGTCGCCAGTAAGAATACGGATGTAATTCTTACGCATTTTGCCGGAAATATGAGCGGTCACTACGTGACCGTTTTCCAGTTTAACCCGGAACATTGTATTAGGAAGCGTGTCGATGACTTCGCCTTCCATTTCAATGTGATCGTCTTTTGCCATTCGTCACCTGTCTGAAACTTGTTCAATGCGCGCGCATTCTGCCCTAAAACACTCGCTATGGCAAAGCTTAGGCGGGATTTAGGCGTATCCAGTCGTTATCACTCAGAACTTCAAGAGGAGTGAAGCGGGCTTTGTAGCTCATTTTCCGACAGTTCTCGACGTAATAGCCGAGGTAGTTGTAGGGAAGTCCGACGCTTCGGGCTAACAGCGTCAGACGAATAATCATAGATGTGCCCACTGATTCGCTTTCGCGGTCCGGCTCGTAGAAGCAATACACAGCCGAGAGCCCATCATTGAATCTGTCGAAAACCAGAACACCAATTACCCCCTCGCCATCCTCGGCCACGAGAAACTGTGTGTTGCCGAGGCTTTCGCCAATAAACTCATCGTAGGTCTGTCGGGAGGGGGGATACATGTCGCCATCCTGATGCCTCGCATTGATATATCTGCAGTAGAGATCGAAGAACTCAGGACTATCCGACAGAGGGCGCACCGACACCCGCCAGTGGCGAGTGCGATTAAGTACGCGCTTCATGTTTCTGCTCGGGGCAAACTGTGCAGTTGGGATTCTGATGGACTGGCATTCGCGGCACGACGGGCAGGAGGGCCGGTAAATGAGCTTTCCGCTGCGCCGGAAGCCCAGTCGACTCAGTGCGCTCATGGTATCCAAGTCCGGTACTATCCTGGGGTCGACGTACTGACTCTGCGCTTGTCTGTCTTCAAGGTATGGACAGTCGTGTGTCTCGGCAGGTGTAAATAAGGGGATTGATCTCATTTCAGAACGCCGGGAAGTGGTGAAGGCGCAGGCTTGTTTACTCCCGCGAGAAGTCGGCTCTCAAATTCAGGGCGATCCAGCTCAATAATACCGAATCGCTCCAGATGTGAGGTTCGCATCTGGCAATCAATCATCTCAAAACCAAGTTCAAACAGGAGTGGGGCGGCGGTAGCAAAGGCCACCTTTGATGCTCCGCTGTGTTGGGTAAACATACTTTCTCCAAAGAGAATACGTCCTATGGATAGCCCATAGAAACCACCACACAAGGCCCCGGACTTATCCCAGCACTCTATTGATATCGCCCGACCTGCGTTATGGAGTCTGGGGTAGTTATCAATAATCTCATCGTCTATCCAGGTACCTTCGCTGTCGGCCCGGGGAGCCATACAGCCCTTTATTACTCCTTTGAAATCAAGGCTCGCTGTGACGCGAAGATCGGTATTACGAACCTCGCGGGCAATCCTTTTAGGAATTCTGAAGGTTTCCGGAAGAATGACTGCCCGAGGCATAGGAGTCCACCAGAGTCGTGCCTCCTCAGGGTCATTCCATGGAAAGATTCCTTTCCGGTAGGCGCAATCCAGCCAGGCGGGGCTCAGATGGCCGCCAGCGGCAAGAAGTCCTTCGGGCTCTTCGAGTGCTCTACTTGTATCTGGGAATTCCGGCGGGCGGAACTCATCTAACCAATCAATCATAGTTATGAACAGGCTCGTTTAGCCGTGTTAGACTGTGGACGTTTGACCATTAGCAGGACGATATTTTGTCATCGCAGCACTCTGAAATCGACAATAAACAGAAAAATATGTCGGACGACGGCTGGCGTAAGCGCCACGACATAGGGTTTCTTCTGCTTACGCTTGGCTGTGTATTGCTGTTTCTGGCTCTCTTTTCCTATGATCCGGAAGATGTCGCATGGTCAGTCGTCGGCAGCGGCACGGCAGATAACTCCATCGGGCGCGTCGGAGCCTACCTGGCCGACTTTCTGCTCCACGGCCTGGGATATCTCGCATTCGCTTTTCCTGCTCTGATCATGGCTAAGACCTGGTTGTTGTTCCGCAAGGCGCCAGCCGTAGAAGGGCGGGTCTGGGTGCTCAGGGCCAGCGGCCTGTTACTCATTCTTATCTCACTTGCCGCTCTGGCAGATGTCAGTATCTGGCGCGGTGAGCTCCTGCCAGCTGGTGCCGGCGGCATCATAGGCGAGGGCGCTATAGCGCTGATGGTGCCGCTGTTCGGCTTTATCGGGTCCGTCTCAATTCTGATTGTCGCACTGGCACTCGGCCTTGTGTTGTTTCTTGAGTTCTCCTGGCTGATGTTTTTCGAGCGGGTCGGTGGTGCTGCTCTTTCTTTTGTTGGGCGCATTTCCGGAAACAAGAAAGCTGACTCTCAAAACGTGGAGAAAGCCGGTACTACTGCCCACGACCAAGAAACGACCGGTGACAGCATCCTTCACAAGGCATTAGCCTTTATCGCCAGGAAACGTGCGACTGGCACCCAAGAGCCTGACTCTGCCAATAAGCCTGAAATCACCGCCTCGAACTCAGGTTCACCTAAGAATAGCCGGTTCGATCCGCCATCAGTCGGTGCGGCATCCGATGCAGACAAGGACCCGCTCGACAGCTTCGCAGGTTTTAGTGCATTGGATGACCAAGGTGACGATTCGCTCGTAAGTGATCTGCCCTGGGATGTCTCTAAGTCTGAACCTGGCCCTGAAGCCGAGCCCAAACCCGCACCTGCCGCCCAGGCAAGAAACGAAGAGGCAAGAAACGAAGATGCCATCCCGGTAAAGGCTGTGGCCGCTCGCGAAGTGCCCAAGACGGCACCCAATACTGACATCATCGAAAACGCTGTTGCCGATGTTAAGTCTTTTAAAATTGAGCCGCTCGAAAAGCGCGAGTCGCGCCCAAGCGACCGGGCCAAACGAGACCTGCAAGGCAAGTTATTCAAAGGTAACGACCCGTTACCTTCAATTGCTTTGCTGGACCCTCCCAAAAGCGATGGCAAGGCCGGCTTCTCGGAGGAACGTCTGCACGACTTATCCGAGCTGCTGGTGCAGAAACTTGCCGACTTCGGTGTAAAGATTGAAGTGACTGCTGTGGCACCGGGCCCGGTTATTACGCGATTTGAGATCCAGCCGGCACCGGGCGTGAAGGCCAGTAAGATATCGAACCTGGCGAAGGATCTCGCACGCTCGATGGCCATGGTTGCGGTACGTGTTGTAGAGGTCATACCGGGCAAGTCGGTCATGGGGATTGAAGTCCCTAACGAAAATCGCGCCATGGTTACGCTGGGTGAGGTCTTGTCGTCCGAAGATTACGACAAGTCGAAATCACCGCTTACGCTCGCGCTGGGTCATGATATTGCGGGCAATCCCGTGATTACTGACCTTGCCAAGATGCCGCATCTACTCGTTGCAGGTACGACAGGCTCGGGTAAATCGGTGGGTGTGAATGCAATGCTGCTTTCACTGCTATTCAAGTCTACGCCCGAAGAGCTAAGGTTGATTCTGGTCGATCCGAAGATGCTGGAATTATCCGTCTATGAAGGGATTCCTCATCTGCTGACACCTGTTATCACTGATATGAAAGAGGCCGCCAGTGGCCTTCGTTGGTCGGTCGCTGAAATGGAACGCCGCTATCAGTTAATGGCGGCGATGGGTGTTCGTAATATTGCCGGTTATAACAAGAAGGTTAAGGACGCCATTGAGGCGGGTACGCCACTGGCTGATCCGCTTTGGCAGATTGATCAATCATTCGATACGACTCCGCCGACGCTTGAACCCTTGCCATACATTGTGATTGTCGTGGACGAGTTCGCCGACATGATGATGATGGTTGGCAAGAAAGTAGAAGAACTCATCGCTCGAATCGCTCAAAAAGCACGTGCGGCAGGCATTCATATGATTCTGGCGACCCAGCGCCCCTCTGTGGATGTTATTACCGGCTTGATCAAAGCAAACGTGCCGACCCGGATCGCATTCCAGGTGTCATCAAAAATCGACTCGCGGACCATTCTTGATCAGGGTGGGGCTGAGCAACTGTTGGGGCATGGCGATATGCTGTTTATGCCTCCAGGGAACGCCCTGCCAGAAAGGGTTCATGGGGCTTTCGTTGACGATGACGAAGTGCATCGCGTCGTTGCAGAATGGAAGCAACGCGGGGAACCTGACTACATCGAAGAAATCACACAAGTGGGTGAGGATGGTTCGGTGCCCGGGATGGGCGGCGATGACGCCGACGGTGAAAAAGACGACCTGTACGATCAGGCGGTTGCCTTTGTGACCGAATCCGGTAAATGCTCGATCTCATCAGTGCAGCGTAAATTACGTATTGGCTACAACCGGGCCGCAAGGCTCGTCGAGACAATGGAGGCAGCGGGTGTCGTTTCACCACCAGCTCATAACGGTAGCCGTGAAGTTATTGCGCCGCCTCCTGCTTAACTCAAATAAAAGTAGAGTTTTTTATGATTTCAAAGCTGACCGCATTCGCAGGCGGGATTATTTTTTCTGTAGTGTCATTGGGTATCCAGGCAGGTGAGGCGCTGGAGGAATTTACCTCAATGCTGACATCCCTCAACTCGATGGAAACCGAGTTCTCGCAGGTGACCATGGATCAGAATGGGGAAGTATTGCAGAGTTTATCAGGGACACTCTCGGTTCAGCGACCAGGAAAAATGCGTTGGCAAACAAACCCACCTTACGAGCAACTGGTCGTCTCCGATGGCGAATCTGTATGGGTTTACGATATGGATCTGGAGCAGGTCACTATTCGTAATCTTGAGTCGAAGCTTCAGGAAACCCCAGCACTGCTTCTGAGTGGTGATGTCAGCAATATTTCTGACAGCTACACAGCAACAAGAGAGCAGGCTGGTAAAGCCGTGCGTTACAGGTTAAGGCCTCAGGATGCCAGTCAGTTGTTTGAAGCGCTTGAGTTTGACTACGTCAATGATGAAGTTGAGTTTATGCGTATATTCGACGCTGCCGGACAAATCACCGAAATTCGCTTTACTGGTCAGCAAGTAAACCCTGAGCTTGATCCAGCTGCTTTCACCTTTGTTGCGCCTGATGATGTTGACGTAATCGACGGGCGCCATGGCAGCTGATTTATTTTCGCAGGATAAACCATACGAGCCGTTGGCTTCGCGGCTCAGGCCAGGCTCGCTCGACGATTACATCGGACAGGAGCATGTGGTCGGAGAAGGGGCACCTCTTCGGAATGCGTTGAATGCAGGGCAGATTCACTCTCTTATTCTGTGGGGGCCTCCGGGTGTCGGTAAAACCACGCTAGCCCGCCTTATCGCCAGCTACGTCGATGCTCAGTTTCTGTCACTGAGTGCGGTCATGGCTGGGGTCAAAGAGATCCGGGCGGCTGTTGAACAGGCGCGTCAGGCAGCGGGGAGTGGCCGCAAATCACTGCTTTTTATCGACGAAGTTCATCGCTTCAATAAGTCACAACAGGACGCCTTCCTGCCATACGTTGAGGACGGAACCTTTATCTTTGTTGGGGCAACGACAGAAAACCCGTCGTTTGAGCTGAATAATGCACTTCTCTCGCGAGCGCAGGTCTACATTCTTAAGTCTCTTACGGACGATGACCTTGTTAAGGTCATTCGGCGTGGACTTGAATCGGAAGGAGTTGAGCAGAAAGATCAATCTCCGCTTTCTGTTCTTGCCGCTGCCGCGGATGGCGATGCTCGCCGCGCCCTGAATCTGTTAGAGCAAGCGCTGCAGCTGAATGGCGGGTCTTCTCTCAGTGACGACGATGTTAGGGCGGTATTAGTTAGTAGTCTGCGCAGGTTCGATAAAGGCGGCGATGCCTTTTATGAGCAGATATCAGCTTTGCACAAATCGGTCCGGGGTTCTGATCCGGATGCCTCCCTCTACTGGTTCAGTCGTATGCTCGACGGAGGTTGCGATCCGCTCTATATAGCAAGGCGACTTGTCCGTATGGCGAGCGAGGATATTGGCAATGCCGATCCTCGCGCACTCTCTGTCTGTACTGCCGCATGGGAGGCTCAGGAGCGCCTGGGCAGCCCTGAGGGAGAGCTCAATCTGGCCCAAGCCGTTGTTTACTTAGCATGCGCCCCAAAGAGCAACGCAGTTTACACAGCGTACAAAGCGGCGAGGAAACTGGTGCAGTCAACACCGGGCTATGAGGTACCATTACACCTCAGAAACGCTCCCACTCAGATGATGTCTGACATGAGTTACGGTGCCGAGTACCGCTATGCTCATGACGAGCCTGAAGCATTTGCCGCGGGTGAAAACTATTTCCCTGAAGCCCTGGCGGATGAGCGTTTTTACTCACCGGTAGCTCGCGGCCTTGAGCAGAAGATTGGTGCCAAACTGGATCACCTTCGTGAACTCAATCGCCTGAGCGATAAGAAACGATATACAGACGGCGGTAGTTAACTTTGGCGTATTTATGGATCGCTCTGGGAGGAGCGCTGGGCGCGGTCGCGAGATTCAGCATGGCAACGGCGGTATTTAAGTGGTTTGACCGGCCTTTCCCCTATGGCACGCTTTCAGTGAACCTGTTAGGCTCCTTCGCCATTGGCGTCGCCTATATCTGGCTCGTCGAAAATGGGTTTGGTGGCGATCACCACCGTCAATTGGCGATGGTGGGTTTTTTAGGTGCATTTACTACCTTTTCTACCTTCTCATTAGAAAGTATTTCTCTACTTCAGCAGGCGCGATATGAAGCGTTTCTGGCCTACATAGGTGTCAGTCTGCTGGGGTGTCTTGCTGCTACGGCCGCAGGAATGTGGCTCTCAAAATCTCTGGTTTAAGAAGAACAATGCTCGATATTAAGTACATTCGCGACAACATAGATGATGTTAAAGATGCCCTCGCCAAGAAGGGCTTTTCATTTGATGATGTGGAATTCGGTCGACTTGACGATGCACGTAAAAAAGCACTGACTGAAGCTCAGTCGCTGCAGGCAGAAAAGAAGAAAGCATCCAAACAGATTGGCCAGCTGATCGGACAGGGCATGTCGCCAGAAGAGGCGAAGGCTCAGGTAATGAGTGGTCTGGATGCCGATATTACGCGCGCAGAGCAAGCTGCTAAGCAGGTTGAGTCTGATCTTCGCGAAATGCTGATGGCGATTCCGAATGTGCCCCTGGCGGAAGTGCCTGCGGGCAGCGATGAGGACGACAATGTTGAAGTCCTGAAATGGGGTGAGCCGCGCGAGTTTTCATTCGTGCCGAAAGATCACGTAGATGTAGGCGAGCCGCACGGCCTTAATTTCGATGCCGGTGCTGTGGTTGCAGGCTCTCGTTTTGCCGTCATGAGCGGTCCTATCGCCAGAATGCACAGGGCACTGACCCAGTTCATGCTTGATACGCACACACTCGAGCATGGTTACGAAGAAACTTACGTGCCGTACCTGGTTAACCGTCAGGCGCTCGAGGGCACAGGCCAGCTGCCTAAGTTTGAAGAAGATCTCTTTAAAATTCCGCAGGCTCAGGGTGATAAAGATCTGTATATGATTCCTACCGCTGAGGTTCCTGTAACCAACCTGCTGCGTGACACAGTCAATGATGTCGAGCTGCCGGTGAAAAAAGTTGCCCATACCCCATGCTTCCGTAGTGAAGCGGGTAGTTATGGTCGTGACACCCGAGGCATGATTCGCCAACATCAGTTCGACAAAGTCGAGCTGGTTCAGTTTGTTAAGGCGGAAGATTCAGAGAAGACTCTTGAAGAATTGACCGGTCATGCTGAAGCTATCCTTCAGAAACTGAATCTCCCATACCGCAAGGTGATTCTGTGTGGTGGTGACCTGGGCTTTTCCGCAGCCAAAACCTACGATCTTGAAGTCTGGCTCCCCGGTCAGCAGAAGTACCGTGAAATCTCCAGCTGCAGTACTTTTGGCGATTATCAGGCTCGTCGGATGCAGGCGCGCTGGCGTAATCCTCAGACAGGCAAACCCGAACTGCTCCACACACTGAACGGCTCAGGTTTGGCCGTCGGCCGGACACTGGTCGCTATTCTTGAAAACTATCAGGAAGAAGATGGTTCGGTTTCTGTACCAGAGGCGCTTCGTCCATACATGGGTGGTACTGAGCGGATCAGTACTGAGAAGGTTGCCTCTGAGCGGAAAGGTGCGTGAGCAACAGTCATCTACCCCTCGTAATTAATGCATCGCGAGCTCGCTTTTATATCATCGGCGGGGGAGCGGTTGCTGCGAGAAAAGTGAAAACTCTGATCGATACCGGTGCGATGATTTACGTTATTGCGCCCAATATCGATAATGCGATCCTTGATCTGGCTGGTGACAGACTGACTTGCCACGAGCGTGTCGCCGGAGAAGAAGATTACCGAGCGGGCGACTATGTTGTTCTGGCGACGGATGACAAGGCGACAAACGAACATCAGGCTCGTCTCGCCAGAAGCTCTGGCGCGTGGGTTTGTCGTACTGATGAGCCTGAAGACAACGATTTTTCCTTTCCCGCGGTTGTCGATCGTTCACCGCTGAAGGTTGCGATCTCCACCGGTGGGGCAACCCCTGCACTGACGCGGCTCGTCAGAGACCGCATCGAAGCATTTATCCCCACAGATTACTCGCGGCTTGGCCAGTGGCTGGAGTCGCTGAGGCTAAGGTTGCGCAGCGAGGGCACACCTAAGGAACGGGGGGTGTTCTGGCGAAGACTGATGCAATCTCAGGCCCCCGATCAGGTGTTGGCAAGACAAGAAGCATCAGCCGATAAGATAGTCGAGGGATTGCTCTCTGGTGAGAATATCTCTGCCGGAGAGGCATTTCTTGTAGGCGCGGGCCCCGGTGATCCTGACTTGTTGACCTTTCGGGCTCTGCGTTTGATTCAGATGTCAGACGTTGTCTTCTACGATCGTTTGGTCAGTCCAGCCATACTCAGCCTATTACCCGATGATTGCGAGCGGCATTACGTTGGCAAGGCGAGGAGCGACCATGCTGTCCCTCAGGATCAAATCAATCAGCGATTGGTTGATGAAGCTCTGAAAGGTCGAAGAGTGCTGCGGCTCAAGGGTGGAGATCCCTTTATTTTTGGTCGTGGCGGTGAGGAAATTCAACAGTTAGCAGAGGCAGGTATTCCATTTCAGGTTGTGCCCGGAATTACCGCTGCAAGCGGCTGCTCATCGTATGCTGGCATCCCGCTTACTCATCGAGATCATGCACAAAGCGTACGTTTCGTAACAGGGCATTTGAAGGACGGCACCTGTAATCTGCCATGGGATGAACTGATTCATCCACAGCAGACACTTGTAATCTATATGGGATTGGTTGGTTTGCCGGAGATCTGCAATCAGCTGATCGCGCACGGCATGCCTGCAGAAACACCGATTGCGTTGATCGAGAAGGGCACCTTACCGGACCAGCAAGTGCACACGGGTACGCTCGCTTCCATGCCTGAATACGTCGCTGGCCGGAAGATTCAAGCCCCTACGCTCACGATTGTGGGGAGCGTTGTCAGCCTTCACTCTACGCTTAACTGGCGCTCAGGCCAGTAAGCTTTTATCCCGCTCTGCCCAGGCTTTGCTGCATTGCGATAAAGCGGATACGTAGTCTGTTGACTTGAGCATGGCACACAGGGCCAGGGCGGCTGTACGTAGCACGGCATCGTGACCATATTGCGAGTGGTCCTGGCCTTGCCAGAGTTTGATGAGATGTTCGGTGTTCGGGCTTGCGGCTTTATCATCATAGTGGGATGAATCATTGGCAATCCGAAACTGGGCTTCTTCACCCTCAACAACCACTGTCACCTGACAGGGACGCTCAGGATTTACCTCAAATTCGCCACCTTCACCCTTGATGATGGCAGCCGTATCCTGATTAATACTTGCCGCCATAGAGTGAGTCGTCCGGTAATCCGGGTGGAATATGCCCTGCACAGAAGGCACGCCTGCCGGAGCGATTGTTTTAAGCACCGTATTGATCGGTGAACGCACCCCCAGGACTGACTTAAGACTAAGCCACTGTTGTAGCGTTGGGTGCACCTCAGAGCAGGGCAGGTAGACTAATGGAGCGGTAATCGTACCCAGGGAATCTCTGGTTGCGGCAGGTAAGCCAAGCTCCTGAAAAACTTCATGGGCATAAACCCGACCCAGAGTGTGAGCCAAAGTGCCGTGTACAAGGATACGATGCCCCATCTGACCAAGCAGTAGCGCAGCTAGCACCCACCACATCGGCTGGCGCCGTTTGCCTGCATAACTCGACCAGACCAGGTCAAAATGTCCAGCTGGCTCGGGCCAGTACTCATTAACTGCAGACGCAAACCCGGCTATTTCATCAGGGGTTTCTTCAAGTACCCGCAGCAGCATAAATATTGCACCGAGTTGAACATCTTCATAACGACCTGCGAGCATCTCGCCCATCGTAAATCGCGCTTCTTCGAACGTCATATTTCGGCTGGCGTTCTTTCCTCTGGCAAGGATGCGCACGTAATCAGCCAGGGCGTGTTGTGTCACAGGCAATTCTCCGGTCTTGGAAGGCCAGCTATTCTTGCGGCTTTTTTCGCCGGACTTTCAGGAAATAATGTCATCAGGTAAATACTCCCTGCTTTGTCAGCACCGAGTGTCTGCTTAATATAGCGGGAGAGGGGTCTCATCGCTGGCGCGAGGTCAAACTCGGCGTAGAAGGCGCGAATGGCATTGATGATTTCCCAATGAGCGTCTGTAAGGATGATACCTTCATCTTGCGCAAGCACTGCAGCAACATCCGCATTCCAGTCGTTAAGTTCAACCAGAAAGCCGTCTTTATCCAGTGTCAGGTCATTGAGGGACGCCATCTCAGAACCAACTTATTACTTGCTGGCTATCTGCCGTCAGGGTTACCCACTCGGGATCGCTGATCAGACGAGCATTAGTCTCATTGATTCCGCGGACCTGAGCGTCCTCTGTCAGCATAAAAAGATCAGCGTCTGAGCTGATCTGCTTTGCTCTCTCGATCTGGTAGCAGCCGTCTCCTGCGAGCAGGACTGCATCCCCCGGCAATAGTGCGGCTTTGACCTGGCTCAGTGTGTCAGGCGAATCTGAAAATAGGGTGTGAACAATCATGATCAGAAAGATACCACATGATGGGCATCTCTGGCCCAGTTTGCCGCTTCCTGCTGCGAAATAGTCTGGCAGGTATCGAAAGTTTTCGGGCTTTCGTCTGAGGTTGCCGGTCCGCCAGCTACAGCAATGTCATCAATACCGTACATCGGGAGTGCCGCAAGTAGCTTAGCCGGGGACTTTCCTCCGGGTTTGCGCGAAGCCTGGCCCGCGTTAAGCCAATCAATGCCGCGACCTGAGAAAAGAATTTTCACTTCGATATCAAAAGCCGCCATAGCCAGTGCATACTCCAGCGCCTCGCAGTCAGGCGTCGGTGGACGAGTGATGTTAATCAGAATGGAAGAGCTCATCAGAATTGCACCATTTTCTCACTGTCATGAACAACCTCGGCCATTTCCCCAAGCCCGGTGAGCGTGAATGAGGGGTGTATCGATGATACGCCAAGGTTATAGCGCTCAGCTTCCCGCTCATCAACAATCCCTCTGCGTACGCTGTTAGCAATGCAGGCGTGTAAAGGGATAGAGATTTCTTCTGCAAGCTCCGCCCAGCTTTGCGCAATCGATTTCTGCCCCTGCGGTGGGGTCTGAAGGCGATTTGCAGCGAGTACAGCATCGCCGTAGAAAAATATCCTCTTTATCGAATGATCACTTTCCAGAGTCGCACGTATAAACCGCATGGCCAATTGATGCTGGCTTCCCTGAAAAGGTGAGCTGGATATGAGTATGGTGTAGTTCACTGAAGCCCCCAAGATTTACCACCCATGATAGCCCTGTGGTTGAGTACTGTCAGCTCTAAAGGTAAGGCGGTAACGAATTGATTTTAAAAAAGAAGTTGACGTGGAAAATGAGAGAGGTAATATAAGCGCCGTTCGGAGGGATGGCTGAGCGGTTGAAAGCACCGGTCTTGAAAACCGGCATAGGTTAATAGCCTATCTAGGGTTCGAATCCCTATCCCTCCGCCACTTATTTCATAAAAAAGCCCAGCATATTGCTGGGCTTTTTTGTTTTTGAATTCATGTTTTCGTATTGATCTGTACAGATACCGTTCTAAAACAAAGATCGGGCTGCAGCGATCAGGACGGATGTGCTCACACATGCCGTCAATGCAATCAGCGCCATCTCTGCCTTTGTTACGCGTGACAGCGATTCTGGTGTAGCAACAATTGCGTAAATAACTCCAGTTTCTTGCTTTGGTCTCATAGCAGTATCCTGTTTGTTGGAACTGCTGAAATCATGCCATCTGCAATCGGGAAAATCGTGCGTACCTCTGTGGCTTTCTGTGACAGACGGTAAGTTTTGCACTCCAGAGTGTGACAGGGATTGTGAAAATAAAGCGCGCTAGTTTGACTGCAGGCCTGTCAGGTATGCAGCGACGGAACGACCCAGGGCGTTGAGGTCGTATCCACCTTCCAGAATACTCAGTACGGGAGTGTTTCTTGTTGCTGCAATGTTATCAATCAAACAGCCAAGCCAGTTATAGTCTGAATCCAGTAAATTCAATTCCGCCATTGGGTCATCTTTGTGGCCATCAAAACCCGCGGAAACGATAATAAGCTCAGGCGCATACGACTTCAGCGCTGGCAGCCAGTGCTCTTCGATCATAGCCCTGAAGGTTGCACTGCCGGTGCCAGACTCAAGCGGAACATTGATCAGGTTATTGAACTTTGACTGCTCGTAGTGAGTGTATGGGTAAAAAGGGTGCTGAAAACTGGAGCAGATGAGAAAACGCTGATCATTCCCAAGAATATCTATAGTGCCATTGCCCTGATGGGCATCGAAGTCGAGAAGGGCTATCCGCTGAAAGTGGTGGACGTCAGCAGCCCTGAGCGCTGATATGGCAACGTTATTGAAAAAGCAGAACCCCATGGCCTTGCGGTGTTCTGCATGATGACCCGGCGGGCGCGTTGCAACGAAGGCACGCGACTGTTCGCCTTTTGCAAGGTCATCCAATGCTGCTGTACAGGACCCTGCCGACCACAAGGCGGCATTGAGTGAGCCGGGTGACATGGCGGTATCTTCGTCAACGTAGATATGGCCATGCTTAGGTTGTATCAGGTGGAGCTGTTCAACATAGCCTTTGCTGTGCGCCCGAAGGATGTCTGGCATATCAGCCGACCGACCATTGACATGAATCAGTTGCTCCCAGATGCCCTGAGATTTAAGCTCCTGCTCTATGGCCATGATTCGCATGGCGTGTTCGGGATGGTCTTCATCCGTAAAGTGCGAGAAGTGCTCTTCCGACGTGTAATACGCTAATGGCATCTGTTCCTGACCGTCTTGTTTTTGCTCAGTGTACTCTCGACTGGCACAAACACAAAAAACCAATGGAGGTTTGATGGGTACCCGATCTCTTGAACGCTTTGTGCAGCCCGAGTCGATCGCTGTGATTGGTGCATCTGACAGGCAGGGCAGTCTTGGCGGTGCAATTGTCAGAAACCTCCTGGAGGCAGGGTACGAAGGCAAAATCCAGCCTGTTAACAGCAAGGGCTATAAAGAGATTTATGGCTTGCCGGCGGTGGCAAAAATAAGTCAGCTGAAGAACCCTCCCGACCTGGCTATTATCTGTACCCCTGCGGACTCCGTTGCGCGTGTAATAAAGCAGCTGCACGCTATTGGTGTCGAGGCCGCCATGGTGCTCACGGGCGGGATGGCGCGCACACGTTCGCGGCAGTTCCGGCCTAACTCGGAAAAAATCGACCGCATCGTTAAACAGACCCGGATGCGGATTCTGGGCCCTGACTGTCTTGGTATCGTTATCCCACACAGGAAGCTCAATGCAAGCTTCCTTCATGTCCCTGTCAGGCAGGGTAGTATTGCCTACATAGGGCAGTCGGGAACGCTCGCCTCTGGCGTAATGGACTGGGCTTACAGCAGGGGAATTGGGTTCTCTCATGTCGCAACGCTGGGTCGCAGCGAGGACGTGACACTTCCGGATCTGATCGATTACATATCTCAGGAACCTAAGGCCCGGACATTGCTCATCCAGCTTGATGAAATTCGCTCAGGCCGGGCGCTGGTTCGGTCTCTGCGCGCAGCTTCCAGGCACAGGCTTGTATTGGCAGTAAAGAATAACCGTTTTTCTGACAGCCCTCTCAATCCTGTGTCTTCTCCTAAAGGATTGTCTCGCCGCGACGACCTGATTGATGAGGTTTTAGCCAGAGCAGGGGTTCTCAGGGTAAATGCAACGGATGAACTGTTTGATTGCGTGGACGCCCTGAGTAATCGCCGCGAACGCTTCGGACCCCGGCTTGCCGTTATTGCGAACGGTCGAGGCCCTGCGATTATCGCGATGGATCGACTACTACACGACGGTGGTGAGCTTGCGACCTTTACGAAGGATGGATCGCAGGTACTGAAGAGCCAGCTTCCAGACTATGTCAAAGCCGAAAATCCGTTGCTTCTTAATCCTGAGCTGAAGCCCGAGCAGTTGAGCGCTGTTGCTAAAACAGTTCTCACGGATCGTAATGTCGACGCACTGCTGGTTATATTCACACCAGGATTGGGAACAGACGCACAAGCAAACGCAGAGGCCCTGATAGAGGTCGCTGCTCATACCCAGAAAATGGTGCTCACGAGCTGGGTCGGTGAATATTCGGTAGAAGGCGCGAGGGCCAGTTTTGATCGCGCAAAAATCCCGACATTTGATACGCCGGACAATGCTATCAAGTCCTACATGTACATGGTTCAGCACCAGAGGACACAGGACCTGTTACGCGAAACCCCGGAAAGTATCGAGATCCCTGTCTCTGCGCAGCACGCCGGACTGGATGAAGAGATTCGTAGCTCTTACAAGGCAGGGGACTATCTATCGCCACCGGATGCCTACAAATTACTCAAAGCGTACGGCTACTCCTGCGCTGATAGCATTTTCAGGACCACCCCAAATAAGCTGATTAAGGACGCTCAAGCAATTCCCAAGCCCTGGGTTCTGCGAGTCCATCACAAGGATTATTTGTATCCTTTTGCCTACGGCACGAACCCTCGTGAGCGTATTCGCAGCGTGGTTCGCGATCTGCACAACGAGAAGGAGCTATTGCCAGCGATCGACTCGCTTTCTCAGGTTATTACTGAGCGATTCCCGGAGAGTCCGATATTGGGATACACGGTACAGACCATGCACCGGGCACTGGATAATCTTCAGTTTTCGTTCGGCATTGGTCGTGACAACGAGGTTGGCCCGTTCATCTTCTTTGGCGGCGGGGGCAGTACCGCCGATATTCTCGTCGATCGCCAGGTGGCGCTCCCGCCTCTGAATGCAAACCTTGCCGAAAAGTTGATCCGCAAATCCCATTTTTATGAGGTTCTTCAGGAACGCTCGGAATACCCTGAAAAAGACTTACTGACACTCGAACGTTGGCTGGTCGCATTGTCTCATCTCGCTCTGAATCACCCATGGCTCTCGGGGCTTGAAGTGAATGCAATCCGCCAGCAGATTGGTCGGTACCGCGTGATTGGTGTGGCTGCTGAAGTCGGAGAGCCAGTTAAATGTGCAATCCTTCCTTACCCGACAGAATTGTCAGGCAGCTACACCTCGCCAAATAACATTGAATATCTTGTTCGGCCTATCCGCGGAGAGGATGAGCCGCAGCTTGATGCCTTTTATCATCGACTGAGCGCAGAAAGTCTCAGGTTGCGTTTTTTCTCTGCTCGCCGGCGCTTTGATCATACCGAGTTGGCTCGCCTTACACAGATAGATTACGACCGGGAAATGGCTTTCGTAGCCTGGTGTGACGGTAAAATATTCGGCGTCGTGAGAGTCTGGATCGATCCTGACGACGTAACCGCTGAGTTCTCTGTAATCGTTGATGATAATTCCAGGGGCGAGCGTCTTGGATTCCACCTGATGAGCCGTATTATCGAGTACCTGAAAGATCGCGGCGTTCTGCAGATCTACGGATCAGTTCTGCCCGAGAACGGGCCAATGCTGAAACTGGCTCAGCGTCTCGGCTTCTCGAACCGGTTGAATACTGCTGACGGTGTTGTTGAGGTGGCAATGATGTTGAACAGTGAAAAGTACGCGTGGCAATCGAAGCGCATGTACCCGGTGTAGTTGCTTTGGTATATTTCACACCTTATCGCAGCCAGCCAATTCTGGAGATGTTTTTTTGATTCGAGTCCTAGTAGTTGATGATCAGGATCTGGTTCGATCAGGTATTTGTCGCTTGCTTGCCGATGCTGAGCAGGTTGAGGTTGTCGGCGATGCTGCCAGTGGCGAAGAGGCCGTGCAGAAAGCGCGCGACCTGGAGCCTGATGTTGTCCTTATGGATATTAACATGCCGGGCATCGGTGGCCTTGAGGCTACCCAGAAGATTCTTCAGCGTCAGCCCGAGATTCAGATTATTGCGCTGACTGTTTACGACGGCGACCCCTACACATCGCGACTCCTGAAAATTGGTGCCTCTGGTTACCTGACCAAAGGTGCACATTTTGATGAAATGCTGAGAGCGATCGTTAAAGTGAATTCCGGCCAGAAATATATCAGTCCTGAAATTGCTCAGAAGTTGGCATTACGCCCATTTCAGGATGATGCTGGATCACCCTTCGAGACCTTGTCTGAAAGAGAGCTCCAGATCTCCATCATGATTGCGAAAGGCCAACGTGTCCCATTAATTGGTGAAGCACTGTTTCTGAGCCCTAAAACGGTCAATAGTTATCGCTATCGCATCTTTGAAAAGCTCGGTATAGAAAAGAGTGACGTGCAGTTAACCCATTTAGCCTTACGGCACGGACTGATTGACGCCAACGAAGTGAATTAATGCCTGACTTCGATATTAAGGCATTCCTGAAGTCGCTTACCCAGAGGGCTGGTGTCTACAGGATGTACGACAAAGACAAGTCGTTACTCTACGTAGGAAAGGCAAAAAACCTGAAGAACCGGGTTTCGAGTTACTTCCGCGCCCGAGGTCTTAACGCAAAGACCGTCGCTTTGGTCAGTCGGATTGATCATATCGATGTCACAGTCACGGGCAGTGAAGTCGAAGCGCTCATTCTTGAGCAGACTCTGATCAAGAAGCATCGCCCGCCGTACAATATCCTGCTCAAGGATGATAAGTCATATCCTTACCTGCACATCTCAGATCACCCTTATCCGCTTCTATCATACGCCCGGGGGCGACGCAGGAAAAAGGGCCTGTATTTTGGTCCTTATCCGAACCCCGGTGCTGCTCGTGAGGCGCAGAACTATCTGCAGCGACTGTTTCTTCTCCGCAACTGTGAAGATAGCTACTTTAATCACCGTAGCCGCCCTTGTTTGCAGTATGAGATTCATCGTTGCTCGGCTCCTTGTGTCGGTCATATATCGAAAGAAGAGTATGAGCGGGACATTCAGCGCGCAAGAATGTTTCTCGAGGGTAAATCCCGCGAACTTATCTCTGACCTTCAGGCTGGAATGGAGCAGGCAGCGGAGGATCTTCAATTTGAGAAGGCAGCTGAGTTCAGAGATAGAGTAGAGCTACTGAGGCGTATCCAGGAACGCCAGATGGCAGAGTCTGGAGAGAAAAATGCGGACGTCTGGGTCGCAATTGAGTGGCAGGCAATGATCTGCGTTCAACGCCTCACCTTTCGTAAAGGGCGCCTCACCAACTCCCAGAGTTTTTTTCCGGAAGATAAAATTGGGGTGCCACTTGAGGAGTTGTTTGTTTCCTATATCGAGCAGTTCTATCTGGGAGGTCATGCGAGTGATACCTTGCCCGAAGTTCTCATTGCTGACATAGAATCCGATGTGCTTGCACCTATGCTGTCAGCACTTAAAGAGCAAGGCCTCTCGTTGCAGCACCAGAGAGGTGTGCGAGGCGACGGTCGACAATGGCTGGCAATGGCTGAAGAGAACGCCAGAGCGGGTATACAGTCTGTCATGTCGGGCCGACAGGCAGCGCAAAGCAAGCTCGATGCAGTCGCTGATCTTCTGAAACTGAATTTTGTTCCGGCCCGGATAGAGTGTTTCGATATCAGTCATGCTCAGGGTGAGGCTGCGTACGCATCTTGCGTTGTCTATGGCAAAGAAGGGTTGGACAAGTCACGCTATCGGCGTTTCTCGGTGAAAAACGTCACTGCAGGGGATGACTACGCAGCACTTGAAGATTCTGTCCGCAGGCATCTCACGCGCATGCTTGAGCAGAATGACCTCCCGGATATTCTTTTGATTGATGGCGGCAAAGGTCAGGTCTCAAGGATTGATCAGGTCCTGGATGAGCTACAGATTGCCGATGTGTACTTACTTGGCATATCAAAGGGGGCGACCCGAAAGTCAGGGTGGGAATACTTGTGGCGACCGCAGACCGCGAAACCTATTCTTCCCGATGCTCATGATGCAGGCTTTCGCCTTCTGCAGTACGTTCGCGACGAGGCGCACCGCTTTGCTATAACCGGCCATAGAAAAGAGCGGGCTAAGAAGCGCGGGCAGTCGGATCTTGAGAAATTACCCGGAGTGGGACCAAAAAGGCGAAGAGAGCTTTTGCTTCACTTCGGCAGTCTGCGTAATATGCGCGGTGCGCCGCGGGCTGAGTTCGAAAAAGTCCCGGGTATCAGTAAAGCATTGGCAGGGCAGATTTTCGCTGCGCTCCATGGTGAAGAACAGGAGTAGTACCGGCAATGAACATACCTAATATACTGACTATGGGGCGGATATTGGTGATTCCGCTGATGGTGGTATGTTTTTACTGGTTAGGGGAGAGTGGCCGCGTCTGGGCATCCCTGTTATTCGCGGCGGCTGCGGTCACTGACTGGCTGGATGGTTATCTCGCACGAAAACTTGACCAGACGTCGGCGCTAGGTGCGTTTCTTGATCCGGTCGCAGATAAGCTGATTGTCTCGGTTGCTCTGGTACTGCTCGTGGAGCATTTTGCACACCCTTGGTTAACGATTCCGGCAATGGTGATCGTTGGCAGAGAAATCGTAATTTCGGCACTTCGTGAGTGGATGGCAGAGCTTGGAAAGCGGGCCAATGTCGCTGTCAGTCAGTTGGGTAAGATAAAAACTGCACTCCAGATGGTCTCTATAACCGTGCTGCTGGGTGCATCAGAGGGAAGCCTGCTGGAGGTTCTTGGGATTTACGCACTTTACGGAGCGGCGATTCTGACTCTCTGGTCCATGCTGATCTATCTTAAGGCCGCGTGGCCTGAGCTGAGACGCTAACAATTTCGGGAAAATAATTCTCTAAGTTGTTAAAAAGTAAGAAAAAAGGCTTGACTGGTTACACGTATTATTTAAAATGCGCAGCACTTAAGCGGGAATAGCTCAGTTGGTAGAGCACAACCTTGCCAAGGTTGGGGTCGGGAGTTCGAGCCTCCTTTCCCGCTCCATTCTTTCTTACCCTAAGAAATGAATATCAAAGCGCGTCACTAGAGCGCTGTTTATGTAAGTGCACTGGCTCCAGTGCAACCGCCAAGCTCCTGTTTGGCAGAATACGGCGCGATAGCAAAGCGGTTATGCACTGGATTGCAAATCCACGTAGGCCGGTTCGACTCCGGCTCGCGCCTCCACTTACTTTCTGACACCTCTGTCAGAAGCCCGTTCGCCCGGGTGGTGGAATTGGTAGACACAGGAGATTTAAAATCTCCCGACCTTATGGTCGTGCCGGTTCAATTCCGGCTCCGGGCACCATATCATAGCCCCACACCCTCTACGTAAAGCAATCGTATCCAATAACTATGTTCCCAGATTATATCGAGCCGGTTTTTCGCCCGCCCTCAGAAGGGCGATCTATGATTTTTCAGGTTACCAACGGGTGTTCCTGGAACAACTGCACCTTCTGCGATATGTACACTCAGCCTCAGAAGAAGTTCAGGGCCCGCAACGAGGATGAGGTGCTCGCAGAAATTAAAAATGCGGCAGCGGTCGGCCCGAGATTTGAAAAGGTGTTTCTGGCAGATGGCGATGCACTTGTCCTCCCTGTTCGGCGCCTCGAAAACATTCTTCAGCAGATCAGAGAGAGTCTCCCCTGGGTTAAGCGTGTAGGTGCCTATTGCCTGCCGCGGAACATCAGAAAGAAGTCTGTTGAGGATTTGCAGCACCTGAGAGAGCTGGGGCTTGGCATCGCTTACGTTGGAGCTGAAAGTGGAGACGACGACGTTCTTAAGGCCATCGCAAAGGGGGAGACATACCAGTCCACCCTGGAGGCGCTCCTTAAGCTGAAAGCAGCCGGCATCAGCTCATCAGTCATGGTACTAAATGGTATGGGAGGGCGCTCACTGAGTCACCAGCATGCAGTCAACACAGCAAAGCTGATGACAGAGGCTCAGCCGGAGTTTCTTTCAACCCTGGTAGTGAGCTACCCGCTTGGCCAGAAACGTGTCGAACAGGGTTTCGAAGAAGCAGGTTTCGACTACGAATTGCCGGACCAGCACGAACTTTTTGTTGAACTCCGTACCTTTATCGACAGTCTGGATTTGAAAGATACAGTATTCCGTAGTGATCACGCGTCTAACTACCTCCCTCTCAAGGGGAATCTCGGGGCGGATAAGCAGGCATTACTCGCCCAGCTTGATACTGCGATCAATAAACCAGACTCCATCAGGTTGCGACAGGAGTGGCAAAGAGGACTTTAAGGCAGGCCGATGAACTTAGATGATATAAGCAAGGCTTTCGATCTCGACAAAGTGCAGGCATACCCATTAGACAAATGGACTCCCGATTTGTCTGGGGATATAGACATCCGGGTAGCGAAAGATGGCAGGTGGTTTCACGAAGGTGGCGAAATCAGCCGCAAGCCTTTGCTGAGGCTCTTTGCATCTCTTGTAAAACAAGAAGGCAATGAATTTTTCCTCGTTACGCCGGTTGAGAAGTGGCGCATAAAAGTAGAAGACACGCCCCTTCATGTGATTTCACTGGTTGGGGAGCCTGATGCTGGGGTTAGTGCGGTTTTATCGAATGGCCAGGTGGAGCTTCTCGATAGCAATAGCGGGATTACATTGACCAAACTGGATGAGAATGACATTCCAGTTATAACGACAGCGCAAGGACTAACTGCACGCTTTTTGAGGTCAGCCTATTACCAGCTCTTAGAAATGGGCGAGCTTACAGAGGGCGGTTTTTCGATGCGCTCGGGTCAGAGCTCGGTTTCCTTCACTTTGTAAGCGAAGGCTGATACGTCATATTGTGCCACGTTGCTATTGAGGGCCTCATAAACCCTTGTGTATTGGCTGTAACAAGGTAGTTTGCTACTGAGTGTCAGTTGCACAAGTATGGTGCCGGACGTAAACTGATGTAACTACAATAAAAACTTGATGGATCGCCTATCATGAAGAAATCACTACTCGCGGGCTGCATAGCACTCGCTACCGCAGGTACTCAGGCTGAACTCTCGCCTATGTCTGAGTTTGAGCTGCATAACGTTACTGGCCAGGCCGGTGTAGACATCGAGCTAGATGTTGGTGTGCAAGTTGGAGAGATTCGCTACACCGATACGGAGGAGGTCGTTGGCGGCGTCAGCGATGGCGACGGAGGCAGCTTGACTATTTCAGACGTTTACATCGGTGGCGGGGAGGATCGTAACACTCTCTTTGGCTTCAGCAATCCTGGCAACACCGCCAACCTGAACAATCTCAGATTTAAGATTGACATCGACCAGGATGGCTCCTTACTTGTTCTTGGTGAGCCCACCTCTGGCGGTGTAGGGGTTGTTGACATCCTCTTGACCACCGGTGAGATAGCTGTTGAAGGTGCAGGCGGCATCAACCGACATGTTCTCGTTGATAGTATTAGCATGTACGGTGGCGCGCTTGCTCTTGAAATGCGCGTCGATGGTGCAACTAACGACATCGAGTTTTACACTGCAATTGGCATTGAGGATCTCGATATCGACATGTCGTCTTCTTTCGGAATTGTTATTGAAGATGCTGTTGTTGCAGGTAATTCATACAATGAAAAGTTGGCTGCAAATCGCACGCCTGATGCTAGCGACCGTGTCGCCAAACTGTATGTGAACATGAGTACAGATGTTGCAGATGGTGTAAGGTTTGATTTTGCATCTCCGTTTGATGATGAGAATGTTATCGACGTTCGCATGCCTAGCGTCAGTGTTGGAGGCAGTCAACTGGGCAGCATTGTAATTGATGACTTTCAGTTCCGTGGCGTATCGATGGTTGTGTCGGGCCGCTGAGTCGCAATATGGCGCCCCTAAACAAGAAAGGGCTATCGGGCCCTTTTGGTTAAAACGTCACTATCAAGACAATAAAAAAGGGCCTTTCGGCCCTTTTTATTGTCTTACATATTTGGATAGTTTGGACCGCCGCCGCCTTCTGGCGTAACCCAGGTGATGTTCTGGGCAGGATCTTTAATATCACAGGTCTTGCAGTGCACGCAGTTCTGAGAGTTGATCTGGAAGCGCTGACCATTCTCATCCTCCACCACTTCATAAACACCGGCAGGGCAGTAGCGCTGCGCAGGTTCATTGTACTTAGGCAGGTTCTGAGATAAAGGAATCGACGCATCCGTCAACTTCAGGTGGCAAGGCTGGTCTTCTGCGTGGTTTACGTTACCCACGAAGACAGAGCCGAGCTTATCAAAACTGAGCTTGCCGTCTGGTTTCGGGTAGTCGATCTTCTTGCAATCAGCTGCTGGCTTGAGCATTTCATGATCCGCCGTCTTGTCATGCAACGTGACAGGAATCGGGAAAATGTTCTGATCGATAAAGTTGAAGGCTGCACCACCGAATGTACCGAACTTGTGCATTGCAGGGCCAAAGTTACGGCTGCGATGCAGTTCTTCCCATGCCCATGATGCCTCAAAGGCTGCAGTGTATTCGTTGATTTCGTCATTGGCACGATCAGCCTGAAGCGCCTTGAACATTTCTTCTGCTGCCACGAGGCCACTCTTCATCGCGGTGTGAGTACCCTTGATTTTGGCGAAGTTCAGCGTGCCCGCGTCACAACCAATCACCAGACCGCCCGGAAAGGTCATCTTAGGCAGGCAATTCAGGCCGCCTTTGGCGATCGCGCGCGCGCCATAAGAAACACGCTTACCACCTTCAAGGTACTGCTTCAGTACTGGGTGGTGCTTCATGCGCTGGAATTCATCAAACGGGCTGACGTGTGGGTTGCTGTACGACAGATCCGTAATCAGGCCGACAACAACCTGGTTGTTTTCAGTGTGATACAGGAAGAAACCACCGGTTGAGCCGGACTCACTGAGTGGCCAGCCTGCGCCGTGAAGAACGAGGCCTTCCTGATGTTTGGCAGGATCAATATCCCACAGCTCTTTGATACCAATGCCGTAATGCTGAGGGTCTTTACCAGCGTCAAGGTTGAACTTAGCGATCAGTTCCTTACCAAGATGCCCGCGGCAACCTTCTGCAAATACGGTGTATTTCGCACGCAGCTCCATACCAGGCATGTAGCTATCTTTTTGTGAGCCATCTTCTGCAACGCCCATATCGCCCGTAACAACACCTTTAACGGCATCATTTTCAATGATCAGGGAAGCTGCTGGGAAGCCCGGATAGATTTCTACACCGAGAGCTTCGGCTTGTTCGCCCAGCCAGCGGCACACATTACCGAGAGATACGATGTAGTTTCCATCGTTGTGCATCGGCTTAGGAATCGCCCAGTGTGGAGTTTTGACAGATTTTTCATCGGAAGTAAGGAAGTAAACCTCATCACCTTTGACTGGCGTATTCAGCGGAGCACCCATCTCTTTCCAGTTCGGAAAGAGTTCAGTCAGTGCGCGATCTTCAATGACCGCACCAGAAAGAATGTGTGCACCAATCTCAGAACCCTTTTCAACCAGGCACACTGAGATTTCCTGGCCTGCTTCTTCTGCCAGTTGTTTGATACGACAAGCTGCCGACAGGCCGGAAGGGCCGCCGCCGACGATGATTACGTCGTATTCCATTACGTCACGTTGCATAGATGATCTCCTCAAATCACGATGGGAGTGCCGCATTCGCGGTCGTTGCTTCACCGGATTGCCCGGTTCGAAAAAATGGTGGCCATTATACGGCCAGAAGACAGTCAGGCAACTTATTTAAAGGCAGACGTGCCGTAATTACTGGCCTGAATCAGTATTGAGAATAGCTCACACTTGACCTCAAGTGTCACAATCCCAATAATGTGGCCCGCTGGAAAGGGTATCGGGCAATGTTTTAGCTGCAAATCACCCTTTAATCATCCACTAGAGAATACGAGGAATCTATGAAGGTTCTTGTCGCTGTAAAACGCGTTATCGACTACAACGTCAAAGTACGCGTAAAAGCAGACAACTCTGATGTTGATCTGACTAACGTCAAAATGGCTATGAATCCATTTTGTGAAATTGCCGTAGAAGAAGCGGTTCGCCTGAAAGAAAAGGGCATTGCTTCTGAGATCGTTGTTGTATCTATCGGTCCTAAAGTAGCTCAGGAGCAAATCCGTACTGCTCTGGCACTGGGTGCTGACCGCGGCATTCTGATCGAAACAGAAGAGAAGCTCGAGCCGCTGACAGTTGCTAAGCTGCTGAAAGGCGTTATTGAGAAAGAACAGCCACAGATCGTTTTGATGGGTAAACAGACCATTGACAGCGATAACAACCAGACTGGCCAGATGCTGGGCGCTCTGACTGGCATGCCGCAAGGCACGTTCGCTTCAGAAGTTGCTGTAGATGGCGATAAAGTAAACGTTACTCGTGAAATTGACGGCGGTCTGCGTACTGTAGCTCTGAACCTGCCAGCAATCGTTACGACTGACCTGCGTCTGAACGAACCACGTTACGCGTCACTGCCTAACATCATGAAAGCTAAGCGCAAGCCGCTGGATACCACTACGCCTGCAGATCTCGGTGTTGAAGTTAAATCAACCCTGTCTCTGGTTAAAGTGACTCCACCAGCCGAACGCTCTGCTGGTATCAAGGTCGACAGCGTTGCTACGCTGGTTGATAAACTGAAAAACGACGCGAAAGTGCTCTGAGAGAGGTTGGTGTAATGGCAATTTTAGTAATCGCAGAACACGATAACGCCACTCTGAAAGGCGCTACCCTGAACACTATCACTGCTGCCACCAAGATTGGTGGCGATGTTGAAGTTCTGGTTGCAGGCTCTGGTTGTGGTGCTGCTGCAGAAGCTGCGGCAAAAGTAGCTGGTGTTGCAAAAGTACTGGTAGCGGACAACGCTGCTTACGAATATCAGCTTGCTGAAAATATGGGCGAACTGGTTGCTGAGCTTGGCAAAGGCTACAGCCACATCCTGGCAGCTGCTACCACGACAGGCAAAGACTTCCTGCCACGCGCAGCAGCGCTGCTGGACGTGAACATGATCTCTGAAGTTATTGGTGTTGAAGGTGAAGATACATTCGTTCGCCCAATCTACGCTGGTAACGCAATCGCTACTGTTAAGTCTTCTGACAGCATCAAAGTGATGACTGTTCGTGGCACTGCATTTGATGCAGCCGCTGCAGAAGGTGGTTCAGCTGCGACTGAGTCTGTTGATGTTGCAAAAGACGCTGGCGTTTCTGCTTTCGCAAGCGAAGAACTGGCCAAGTCTGACCGTCCTGAACTGACTGCGGCAAGCGTAGTTATTTCTGGTGGTCGCGGCATGGGCAATGGCGACAACTTCGAAATGCTGTACAAAGTTGCAGACAAGATCGGCGCTGCTGTTGGTGCATCTCGTGCTGCAGTTGATGCTGGCTTCGTTCCAAACGACATGCAGGTTGGTCAGACGGGTAAAATCGTTGCTCCAGATCTGTACGTTGCAGTCGGCATCTCTGGTGCTATTCAGCACCTTGCAGGTATGAAGGACTCTAAAGTCATTGTTGCTATCAACAAAGACGAAGAGGCTCCTATCTTCCAGGTTGCAGACTACGGTCTGGTTGCTGACCTGTTCGACGCGATTCCTGAACTGGAATCTGCTCTCTAAGGTTTATTAAGCCTTAGAAAAAAGCCCGGCTATTGCCGGGCTTTTTCGTTTTGGCCATATTCAGCTGAACAAGTGTCTTGTCATGCTCTTGTCATTTATCTGTAATAGGGTACTTTACACAACCGCTCGGAGAGAGTTGGTCGTGTTTTACTGACAATTACATAGGATGTCCCTTTGAAAGTCACCGTTGCTGGCTCGGGTTACGAGTCATTTGTCATCAGCGCCTGTCTCGCTGAAATGGGCAATGTCATCACCCATTATTCTCAGACTCCCCCGACTAACGTTCACGACCTGAGTTTCCATGAACCAGGCTTGCCGGCCATGCTCGAAAGTAACGTTTCTGCTCGACGGCTTTCGTTCTCAGATGACATCTCCCTCGCAAGTGACTGTGACCTATGCATCCTTGCTTTGGGGCACGCCGACACCGTTGACGAACAGGCATTAGACTTTGCTACTGAGTTTGGGGCTGCACTTAACAGCGAAACGATTCTGGTAAATTCAAGCCCGACGTCGCTGGGAGTAACAGAGAAAATGCTCGAAGCCGCTCAGTCTTCAGGAAACACGGTGAGCATCGTCTGCTATCCCGTCTTTCTGAAAGAAGGGGAAGGGGTCGAAGATTTCATGAGACCTGACCGCATTATTCTTGGCACAGAGAGCTACGAAGCCCGATCTGTCATGGTGTCGCTCCTGAGACCGTTCAGCCGTCAAAAGGATCGGGTTACACCCATGAGTATCCGTGATGCGGAACTGACCCGCCTTGCGGCCAGTGCGATGCTGGCGACCAGGATTTCATTGATGAACGAAATTGCTGCGATCGCTGAGTCATTTGGAGCTGATATTGAGGCTGTTCGCAGTGGTATAGGAGCAGATTCACGGATCGGCTATTCTTACCTGTATCCTGGTGTAGGCTACGGCGGGGTTTGCCTTCCTGGCGATATTAACGAGCTCGTCAATGAAGCGGCCAGCAAAGACATACAACCCGTTTTGCTTAATGCCGTATTACAGCGGAACAGCATGCAGCAGGAATGGGCTGCATCTGCTCTGAGAGACTGCCTCGGCAATCTGCGCGGTAAACAGATTGCTGTCTGGGGGCTGGCATTCCGTCCGGAAACCGCAGATGTGTCCGGATCGGCTGCCATTGTATTGATTCGTCAACTGCTTGATGCTGGCGCGACTGTCGCGGCGTATGATCCCATGGCAATGGAGGCCGCGAATAAGGTTCTCGGAGAGCAAGCTGGCGTGACCTTCTGCAGCCACCAATACGATGCGCTGACGGATTCCGATGCGCTGGTACTGATGACAGAGTGGAAACCGTTCCGCCAACCAGATTTCAATGCGATCGGAAAGCTTCTGAAACAACCGGTTATTATTGATGGCCGCAATCAATATGATTCTGCCGCACTGAAACAAGCTGGCTTTACTTACCGCGGCGTTGGCCGTGGTAACAGAGAATAATTAGAGACATGACTGCAGTACCAGAAGAAACACAACCGGAACAGAGTCAGGCTGTATCAGGCGGTAGCCTGGCAGTGCGCCTGCCTTTCAGTTTTGCAAAACGTTATGGCGTTCTGGTCGACGCCAGCAGCGATACATTGCACGTACTTCACAAGGAGGGGTTGAACCCCCAAGCGTTAATGGAAGTTCAGCGACATCTGGGCCGTCCTTACAACCTTGAAGCAATTCCAGACGACGAATTCGATCGTAGACTAGGGCTTGCTTATCAGAGCGACTCCTCCGAAGCGATGGAGATGGTTGAAGGCCTCGGTGATGATATGGACCTCGCCAGCCTTGCAGACTCGGTCCCTGAAACGGAAGATCTGCTTGAGCAGGAAGGCGACGCGCCGATCAAGCGCCTGATTAATGCTTTGCTTACTGAAGCCGTCAAAGAAAGCGCCTCAGATATTCACGTCGAAACCTACGAAAAACGCCTTGTTGTGCGCTTCCGTGTGGATGGCGTATTACGTGAGGTGGTTCAACCGAAGAGAGCACTGGCCGCCTTGCTCGTCTCCCGGATCAAAGTCATGGCAAAACTCGATATTGCCGAGAAGCGTGTCCCTCAGGACGGTCGGATCGCGCTTCGCATTGGCGGACGGGAAGTCGATGTTCGTGTTTCTACCATGCCTTCAAGTCATGGCGAACGTGTAGTTATGCGTCTGTTGGATAAGCAGGCAGGACGACTGAGTCTTGGTCAGCTTGGCATGTCGTCCCGTGATCTTCAGACGATGCGTAACATCATCAGCAAGCCTCACGGCATTATTCTGGTGACTGGCCCCACGGGCTCGGGTAAGACCACGACGCTGTACGGAGCACTCAGCGACCTTAACGATACCAGTCGCAACATCCTGACTGTAGAAGATCCGGTAGAGTACAGTCTTCCGGGTATTGGACAGACTCAGGTAAACCTGAAGGCCGATATGACCTTTGCGAAGGGGCTGCGTGCGATACTGCGCCAGGACCCTGATGTCGTAATGATTGGTGAAATACGTGACCTGGAAACCGTTGAGATTGCCATTCAGGCTTCTCTTACCGGTCACCTTGTATTGTCGACGCTACACACAAACACCGCTGTAGGCGCCATCACCCGACTACAGGACATGGGCGTGGAACCTTTCCTGCTGTCATCTTCTGTAATCGGCGTTATTGCTCAGCGCCTCGTTCGTGTTCTGTGTGACGACTGCAAAGTACCTGCAGTAGCGGATAGTGCAGAGTGTGAACTGCTCGGTATACCGGAATCCGAAGCCCCCGTTATTTATCACGCAAAGGGCTGCGACAAGTGCAATCAACTCGGTTATCGCGGTCGTCAGGGGATCTACGAGATCATTGAAGTGGATGAAGGTATGAAGACCCGAATTCACGACCAGGTCGGCGAGCAGGAGCTCGAAGCCCATGCTCGACGCCTTGGGCCAAGCATTCGCCAGGATGGCATACGCAAAGTTCTGGGTGGTCACACCACAATTGAAGAACTTCTGCGGGTAGCAAAAGGTTAATGCATGGCAGCGTTTGAATATCAGGCTCTGGACGTTAAGGGTCGCCAGAAGAAGGGCGTTCTGGAGGGCGATAGTGCGCGCCAGATTCGCCAGCAGTTGCGCGAAAAGGGGTGGATGCCGCTCGAGGTGTCACCCACAACAGAGAAGCAGGCCAGTACGGGCTTCAGCCTGTTTAATCGAGGGCCCTCGTTATCCGTTTCGGATCGTGCGTTGCTTACCCGACAGTTGGCCACCCTTATTGGCGCAGGCTTGCCGATTGATGAGTCACTGAAAGCGCTTGCCGATCAGACCGAACGCCAGAAAACCAAAGCCATGGTATTGGCCATTCGCGCAAAGGTTCTGGAAGGCTACACACTTGCGAAGGCACTTGAGGAGTATCCTCGTGCTTTTCCTCTGCTGTTCCGTTCAACGGTCAGTGCCGGTGAGCATTCAGGCAATCTTGCGCCCGTATTGATTCGTCTTGCAGATTATTCCGAGCGCTCACATGAGTCTGCCCAGAACATCCGCAATGCGGCGATCTATCCAGTGCTGCTTACGTTCGTAGCCACCGCATTGGTTATTGGCCTGCTTACCTATGTCGTTCCCGATATTGTCGAAGTCTTTGTGAAGAACGGGCAGGAACTACCCGGTCTGACGCAAGCCATGCTGGACGCCAGTTATTTTCTCAGCAACTACGGCATCTATCTCGCTGCGGCTATGGTGCTGGCATTAGTTACGTTTGCACAGCTGATGCGACAAGAGAATTTCAGAAGCAAAGTACATCACCTCATTCTGAAACCCCCCCTCATCGGGCGATTTGTGCGTGATGTAAACACCGCGCGTTTCGGCAGTACTCTCGCCATTCTTACCAGCAGTGGTTTGCCTCTTGTTGAAGCCATGCGGATAGCCAGTGACGTCGTGCTGAATCTCCCTATTAACCGCTCACTGAGTGAGGCGACGGTTCGCGTTAGCGAAGGGGGGAGCTTGCATAAGTCGCTTCAGGAAACACGATACTTTTCACCCATCATGCTGCACATGATTGCCAGCGGCGAAAGCAGTGGTGAACTGGACAGCATGCTGGCCCGTACCGCAGAACAGCAGGAAAAGGCCCTGGAGAGCACAGTCTCAGGACTGGTATCGATCTTTGAACCTATCATGCTTTTATTTATGGGTGGTGTCGTGGCGCTCATTGTTGCTGCGATCATGTTACCGATTCTCGAATTACAACAAATGGTGCAATAGGAGTTAATTCATGCGTCAGTCTCTAGCTAAGAAACAAAAACAAGGCGGCTTCACCCTGATTGAGGTGATGGTCGTAATCGCCATCATCGGCGGCATCCTCGCCATGGTTGCCACCAACATTATCGGCTCGGCTGATCAGGCTCGTGTGGATACCACCAAGAACCAGATTAAGCTCATTGAAGGTGCGCTGGATATGTACAAGCTACATAACTTCCGTTACCCAACCACAGAGCAGGGTCTTGAAGCACTTGTGCAGAAACCGTCCTCATCGCCAGAACCAAAGAATTACCAGAATGGCGGCTACCTGAAAGGTGGCAAAATGCCTGTCGATGCGTGGGATAACGAATTCCTGTACTTCGAAGACAAAGGCAAGTACGAAATCATTTCATTGGGTTCGGATCAGGCTGAAGGCGGCGAAGGCGATGCTGCAGACATCAGCAATCTGGATATCTGATTGGCATGAGGCAGCGCGGTTTTACACTGGTTGAGGTTATGGTGGTGCTGGTCATTGTTGGCCTGCTCCTTTCCATGGTGAACCTTAATTTCAGTGACCGCGCTGCTCAGCAGGAAACCGAACAGTTTGCCCAGAAGCTGGATGTTGCTTTCAACAGATACAGAGAAGAAGCTGTCTTTCAGAATCTGGATCTCGGTGTTGCCTGGGTTCCTGGCGAGTTCAATTTGGTGGGGTTTTACGATCTCCGACTGAAGAGTGTTGCCGAAGGCCTGACCGAAGAAGAACTATCACGACTCTCAGAAAATCCATGGGCTCCCATTGATGCCGCTCTGGCTCAATCCATGAGCATTCCTGAAACAGTAGAGATCCGCATTCTGGTTAACGATGAGGAACTTGATCCGCCAGAAGAGCCCGATGAGAACGGAGCAATTCCTGCTCTGATCTTTCTGTCTTCAGACGAATACATTCCTTTCGTTGTTGAGCTCACGCACCCTGATGATGAAAGTTTTGTAATACGGCTCATCGGAGACGGGATCGGCCCCATCAGGCGCCGGATGGAGCGTCTGGATGTCTGATTTTCATCGTTCAGGGTCACGTCAATCCGGATTCACGCTGCTCGAAGTTATGGTCGCGGTCGCCATCTTCGCTGGTATTGCGATTACGATTTCCGATACAGCAAGCATGCGCGTAAACAACCTGTTGAGCATGCGAACCATGACACTGGCGTCTTTCGTTGCTGAAAACCGCCTGACCGATATACGCCTTGCGGGTGTGCCACCGCAAGCTGGGGAAACCAACGATATCGTCGAGATGGCAGGCCAGGAATGGCACCTTTTTACTGAAGTCACTAAGACTCAGTTCCCCGGACTGGTGCGCATTGATGTTGCGGTCGCACCAGAGATCAGTCCGGACAACCCCGTCATTACTCTGTCGACGATCATGGGGCCGAACTGATGAATTCCCGCGGTTTTACGCTCCTTGAGGTATTGGTTGCTGTCGCCATATCTGCAACCGTCGGCATTGCAGCTGTGCAGCTTCTCAGCAACATATCAGGTGTAAATAAAGCATCTATTGAGAAGGCCGATGATCTGGCTGCTCTTCAGCGACTGAACCAGGTAATGGGTCGCGATCTGGGCCAATACATCAATCGCTCAATACGCGACGAGTACGGAGACACTATCCCAGCACTCATGGTCGGTTCGGGTGATTACCCAATAGAGTTGACGATTGCAGGCTGGAGAAACAATCCGGTGACAGAAGACCCGAGAGCCACTCTGCAACGCATAGCCTATCGGAGCGAAGACATTTTTTCTGAGCCCTGCGAACCCGCACTGGAGAGAATTGCGTACGAGCAGGGCCTGGATCCGGATGATGCTGACGTTGAGGGCGAGTGTCTGGTTCGTTATTACTGGAAAGTCCTCGACCGCGGCGATGTGTCAGATCCACTGTCTCAAGTCGTTTACGACCTGATCGAAGACGTTCGGTTCGAAGCCGTTGTGGCGACACCGTCCACCACCGACATTCCAGAACTCAACTCCGTCGACTACTGGCCCCCGGTCACAGAGGTAGAAGACGCTCGCATCGCTGCGATCAAGGTATTCTACACGGCGCCCGGGTATGGAGAAATAATGCGACAGTGGCCGGTCAGTCATGAATAGTTATCCTACTCTGCGATCCGGTCAGGGCGGTATGGTACTGCTGATGGTGCTCCTTATATTCTCGGTTGTCGCCATCCTTGCGACCTCGATGATAGAGCGGCAGGCGATTGATATTGAACGCTCTCAGACTCTTTTTACCCAACAACAGGCGCGCCTGTACGCCCTGGGTGCAGAATCGGCAACGCGCACTGGCCTGTTTATGGACTGGGAGGCCGATAGCGGAATTGACCACGCAGCCGAAGAGTGGAACATTGAAAGGACGTTTCCGCTTGATCCGGGCGTGATCACCATCCGAATACAGGATGCGCAAGGGCGGTTTAACCTCAACAGTCTTCTGCCGGGGGGCAATGCCACTGTTTACGAACAGCGCTTCCGCAACCTGCTTAGCTTGCTGGGTCTCGAGGTAAGCATCGCCAGCGACTGGGCCAAGTGGCTGAATCAGGAAAGCAACGTCGACAGCAAGTACCTGTCGATGGACCCCGGCTACAGGCCCGCTTACCAGGCCTGTAGCCATAGCAGTGAGCTAATGCTTATTGAAGGCGTTGATCTGGATGTCTACGCCAAGCTTGAGCCCTATATAACGTGTTTGCCTGCAGCGGTTCAGCTCAACGTAAATACAGCGCCTGATTTTGTTCTTGCTGCACTGGACAGTCGCCTGACGTTAACTGATGCGGAACAGATCATTGCAGGGCGAGGCGGCGAAGGTTACCGGAGTGTTCAGGATTTTCTGGGGTCCGCTCCGGTCAGCAACCTCCGTACAGAGTCGCCAGCTGATGATGGAACAGGCAGGCAGGATGCGGTGACTCCGTTAGTTGAAACTGATTTCTCTGTCACTACAGAGTATTTTGAGATGTTCGCACGTATTGATCTTAACGGTCGCATAGGTACTGTAGAGGCCTTGATACGGCGAAATATAGCCGATGGTAAGATGGATACCATCAGAAGAGATTTTTCACGCCGGGCTGCACGCGAAGCCTGGTGATATGCACGCGTAAGAGTGACCGATGAATAGCAAAAATAACCGGGTTGAGTGGGCTGCAGATCAAGGTATCTGGCTAATCACAGAAACCGCAGGCAACCCACCACGTAACCTTGAAGACTGGGCGGAAGAGCAGGCGGAGATGAGCAGCGTCTCGCTGGTGCTTTCTGCGACCAACTATGCAACGCACTGGGTGTCATTACCTGGAGTCAAGGGGCGCCACCTGAATCGTGCACTGCCTTTCGCTCTTGAGGAAGTATTGATCAGAGACGTCAGCGACTACACCGTCGTGCCTGGTGGTAGCCTGGGTGGTAAGCATAAAGCCTATGTCGTGGAATCTGATCTGGTCGATCGATTGATCGAATTGCTGGCAATTCACCATTTGCGTTTAAGTGCTCTGCATCCTGAAACCGCAGGATATGCCGGAAGCCAGATCGTACGCTCAAAGTCAGGATGGATTGTCAGTCTCGAGGGTGTGTTCGAAGGCTGGGTTCCAGATGCTGCTCTGCCAGCCGTACTTGAGGGCGTCAGCGATAAAGTCCAGGGTGAAGAACTCACTATCAGCGCATCCTCTATGGATGAGGGCAATCTGCTCAAGACCACCATATCAAGCGGCTACCCAGATTCCTTTGACAGCATCTCTGTCAGCACATCCAAGCCAGAAACCAAAGAGAACGCGATATCTCTTCTTCAGGGTAAGGCAGCCAGCGCCGGACGTGAGAAGAAGCCTGCGCCATGGTGGACAGGCATTGCCAGCTTCGCAGCGATCTTCGCTGTATTCGCGTGTGGTTTTCTTATTGTCGACAACCACCGTACCGCTGAACAGATTGATATGGTTTCAAACAGCAGTCAGAAACTTTATAAGCAATGGTTCCCGGGAGAGTCCACTAGCAATTACGAATCGCGCTTCAGACGAAAATTACGCAGTGATGGTGACGCAACGGACAGTGCGGGCTTTGATAGTTTGATGGGTAATGTTGCAGCCGCATGGGCAGGCCTGGATCAGAGCAAAGGCAGCATATCCATTCAGAGCATTCGTTACTCTGAGCGGATTGGAGAGTTTTTAATCGATATAGATGCACAGCAGCAGTCTGACCTACAGGCATTTAAGGCGGCTATCGAGGCACGCGGGCTAACGGCTGAAATTTCGTCAGCGAAGGCAGACAAGGACATTGTCAAAGGACGCGTTAAGGTGGGAGGTGCCGCATGAAAGCACTCGACAAATTACGTTCATCATTCGAAAGCGACCCGCGGATTCAGCAGGCAAAGGACTGGTATCACACCCAAACACCTCGCGACCAGCTTATTGTTCGAGGCGTGGCGATCCTGTTTGCTCTTAGCCTGGTATTCCTGATTCTGGTGCTGCCCCTCATACAGCAGAATACTCAGCTCTCGACGACACTGAATGCCAAAATGAGTTTTTACAATACCATGGCTGATAATGCGGGGCGGTTTGCGCAGGGGCGAGGTGCCAGTGCAGCGGCTTCGAACACGCCACTTCTTGCCCTCGTAAGCCAGCAGGCTCGCAAAAGCGGTGTGACACTGACCCGATACGAGCAGGACGGGGATTCTCTACGTGTCTGGGTCGACGGTGCAGCTTTTGATGAGGCGATAACCTGGATGGAAGAACTCGGACGTCAGTTTGGCGTCAGAGCGACACAGGTCAACATTGATCGGATAGGCGATGCTGGCCGCGTAAATATTCGTGCAACCTTTTCTAAGTAGATGCTTCAGAACACAGCTGCCGTTCGGGCGTCTCGCTCTCAGTAGTTACTACTGAGAGGAACACACAGAATGAACCGCTCGAAGTAAGAGCAACCAAGGTATTTAAACAAGGGTACAAAACATGTCTGAACAATATGACCTGGTGGTTATTGGGGCGGGTTCTGGAGGCGTTCGGGCAAGCCGGATGGCTGCTGCAACAGGAGCAAAAGTCGCGGTCATTGAAGATATGTTCCTTGGCGGCACCTGCGTCAATGTCGGGTGTGTGCCTAAGAAGCTGTTTGTCTATGCGAGTCAATTCAAAGGGCATATTGAGCACGCGAGCGGCTTCGGTGTCGATGCCAGTTTCAACGGTTTTGACTGGTCGACACTAAAATCCAATAAAGATAATGAAATCAATCGCTTAAACGGGATATATAAAAATATTCTTGAAGGCCCTGGCGTTGAAATTATTCGCGGGAGGGGTAGGGTTGCCGGTCCGGGAAAGGTCGAAGTTAACGGCAAAATACTCGAGACAAAGAGAATTCTGATCGCTACCGGCGGCTGGCCATTCAAACCGGAGATTCCGGGCGGCGATCTGGCCATGGATTCAAACGACGTCTTCGCCATGGACACGCTGCCAAAGCGCATTGTCGTTGTTGGGGGTGGCTATATCGCCGTCGAGTTCGCCGGTATTTTTAACGGCCTCGGCTGTGACACTCAGCTGCTGTATCGTGGTGACCAGATACTTCGGGGTTTTGACAATGAGGTCAGGCGCTTTGTCACACAGGAAGTCGCCAAGGCTGGCGTAAAAATCCGCACCCAGACGGATGTAGAAAGAATCGAAGAAGATGGTGATGAAAAAATCTGCCACCTCTCTGATGGCTCAATACTCCGTTGCGACCTGGTGATGATGGCAACTGGGCGCAAGGCAAAGACGTCAAATCTTGGCCTTGAGGAAGCCGGTGTTGAGCTTCGCAAGAACGGCAGCATCGTCGCCAATGAGCGATTTGAAACCAGCGTACCCGGCATCTTCGCCTTAGGAGATGTGATCGACACACCCGCTCTCACTCCGGTTGCTCTTGAACAGGGCATGATCTTTGTTGACCAGCAGTTCGGAGAAGGTAAACGCACTCTGAATTACGAGCTGATTCCTACGGCGGTATTCTGCCAGCCCAACATCGGTACTGTCGGCGTTTCTGAAGAGGAAGCAGGGGAGCGCTATCCTGGTGATATCGACGTTTACACGTCTGAGTTCCGGGCACTTAAGCATACCCTGAGCGGCTCGTCTGAGCGCACACTCATGAAGCTTGTCGTTAAACGTTCTGAAGACCGTATTCTCGGCGCCCACATGGTTGGCGATGAAGCAGGTGAAATCATACAGGGAATCGCGATTGCAATGCAGGCTGGCGCAACTAAATCTCAGTTTGACGCCACCCTGGGCATTCATCCAACCGGAGCGGAAGAGTTTGTAACGATGAGGTCTGTCACTAGAGAGCTTTGATCGTATCCGGGCTTGCGTTATCTCAAGCCGGGACATCCCAGTCCCGTCTGCTACAACGAAGCCCCCAACCCTTCAAGGGGTTCTGTGGAAGAACCGACAAATTTGACAAGTTTGGCTCTAACACGATCATAGCGAGCCCTGGAGTTGCTTAAACTGCCCCTGGATCATCGCCTTTTCCTGAAGTATTACCTTGTTCTCGTCAGTCAGAAATGCAATCTTGTCCTGGCAGGCTTTTAGTTCGGCTTTGGTGGTCTCCAATACTTGAGCTGACACAGCCAATTCCTTGCTCACATCTGCTTTTTGGGTGGTGATCACTGCCATGTTTTCCGCCATTTGTTCATTTTTATGCTGGGAATCCCGATACTTCGTCACGGCGTCTTCAAGCTCGCGCTTCAGACCCTGGATATCTTCTATCTTTCCGTTTAGCTCCCTGTTTAGCGTTGCATTGGCTTGTTCAAGTTTACCGGCGTTGCTTTGTAACTGTGCATTAGCATCAAATAACTCAGACGCTTTGGACTCGGCTTGGGTGAGCCGGTGTTGCAGATCACGAATCTGATCTTTTAATCCCTGAATAACAGTGCGAAACTGTTCGCGCTCCTGCTGACGGTCTTCCGCTGTGCGCTGCTGATAGTGTTCAAAGTGCTCTCGAATATCCTTGTTTTCCTGCTTGAGTTCAGCAACGCTTCCCTTCAGTTCAGTAGTCCTCGCAATCGCTTCGTCTCGTTGGGACTCGGCTTTAACCAGGCTGATACGCGCACCTTCCAGAAACTTTTTTTCCTCACCTTTTTCTTTGTTTTGCCGCTCAATCTGGCTTTCAAGATCTTGTTGTCGAGCAGTAAGCTGCGCGATTGTGTTTTTGGAATCGGTCAACTCTTTACGAAGCTCGTTATTGAAACCTTCAAATTCCTGACGGGCCTGCTCGATACGATGGTCGGCCATTTGTTGTACCCGCTCATACAGCGACTTTACCACTTCGATTAAGTCGTTCGGTAGCCCGCCGATATCGGCCGCCTCTCCGTTATCTGATCGCCAACGTTTGAGCAGTGGTGCGATGGTGCTTTTGCTGCCGGTTCCGAGGTGTTCACGCACCCGGTCTACAGTAGGTTCTTGGCGCTGACTTTTGATCGCTTCAGCGGCTTTGGCAACGTCGTGGTAAGTGACACCGGCACGGGCCATGTGGATTCCTCTCAGATTATTTAATAACGTATTATGTAACACGTAAAATAACATTATATTGATGTTTTTCAAATACGATTGAATTTCAAATTCTAACCAACGATAATGACCATTATCGTTGGTTATGATAATCAGGCATAATTTTTTCACTTGTAACGCCGGTACATAGCCGCCTTTTGAGCGACCGCGATAGGAATTCGATTCATGCACAGCAAACCACCCAAATTGACCACTGACTTATCATTACGTAATGAGCGATCATATCAGATTGCCCATCGGGAATCCGAAGCGCTGCGTCACTATCTCCAGGCAGCCACCTCTGACAACACGCGCAAAGCGTATCGCTCGGCCATTCGCCAATTCGAAAAATGGGGTGGCCGACTGCCTACCGACAGGGATACTGTCGTGCGCTATCTACTGATCAAAGCTGAATCTCTCAACCCTCGGACACTGGATCTCCACCTGACGGCCATCGGCCAATGGCACTACTACCAGGGAGTCGCTGATCCAGTAAAAGATCCTCTCGTGCGCAAAACGATGGAAGGCATCCGCCGCACTCACGGCCAACCCAAACGCAAAGCCAAGGCGCTGCGCCTGGAGCACATCGCACAGATGGTAAAGCATCTCCAGCAACTACCAGATAGCAAGAAGAAGTATCGGGATATCGCACTGGTGCTAACGGGCTTCTTCGGGGCGTTTCGTCGCAGCGAGTTGCTCGCAATACAAGTCACGGACCTGGTGTGGGAGCCTGAGGGCTTGATCATTCGGCTGCCCCGTTCCAAGACCGATCAGCAAGCTACTGGCTTAGTGCGAGCCCTGCCTTTTGCAGGGAATCCAACCTGTTGTCCAGCCAGAGCAATAAAGCAATGGATGGATACCGCTGATATAGCGATTGGTCCGCTGTTTCGGCCGGTCAATCGCTGGGATCAGGTTCAAGCCAGGCAATTGAATCCTGGGGCAATCAATGATGTGCTCAAAACCCTTGGTAAAGCCTGTCAGTTCGATTTTGTCCCCGAACTGAGCAGTCACAGTTTTCGTCGCGGCCTCTCTACCTCGGCGGCTCGGGAACGCGTGGACTATGAACTGATTAAAAAGCAAGGAGGTTGGAAAAGTGATGCTACCGTTTGGGAGTACATTGAGGAAGGACAGCAGTTCAACAATAACGCGTCAGTCATTCTGATGGAAAAAATGAGTTTGCTGCTGAACGCTGAATCTCCAAAAAAGGGAAAGTAAACAGGATCGAAATCATCTCGGTGCGAACATGATAATGCCCATCCCTACCAGAGTGACGGCCACGCCAACAAAATCCCATAGGTGCGGGCGAATCCCATCCACACCCCATAGCCACAGCATGGCTGTCGAAACATAGACGCCGCCATAGGCGGCATAAACCCGGCCCGCGGTGGTTGGATGAAGAGACAGTAGCCAGGCAAACAGCGCCAGGCTGAACGCTGCCGGCAGCAAA
>NZ_DBNJ01000025.1:0-110287 GCF_002297765.1 Thalassolituus sp. UBA675 | reverse complement strand
CCGTTTTATCGGGGCAAGATCACTGGTTTTCCGCTACGCTCCAAACCAGCCGCAAATGCGGGCGTTATGCGTACTCGTAGGCTGTATCCATGTTGAGTAAGATCTTGATTTACATTATTTCAGCAGCGTGCTTAATTGCGTTGACTTACTGGATATATCTGTACATAACCGACGCTCCAAAAGTAGTGAGCGTTGAGCGCGGAGTAATAAGCTCACACCGTGGCGAATCAACATTTGTTGAGTTAGAAAGTGGTGCAATAATCGAAACACCGATTTATGAGAGTCAGCAAGGTTCTGAAGTGCTTGTTGTTGTGAAATCGGGTAGGAGAACGGGTAACATCTCATACCTAATATCTAAGCCTTCAAAGATCTTGATAGCAGTAGACGCTGACAGTTTCGATGAAGACGGCAATTGGAAGTAGCGCATAACAAGGCCAGTAACAGCGAGCAATTTTTCCGTCGCTTTTTCGTGGCGGGCGCTACGCTGCCACAAAAAATCCACTCCAAAATTGCCGCGTTCTGGCGGCGTTAGGGGTCTTAAAAGCATATAGTTACGTCAGCCTAAGCGTCAAAAAGAGTGCGACGCAGTGAAGCAAAACGGCTAGAATTATCCCATGATAAAAGCAAAAGTTAAGCTCTGTGATATAGGGTAAATGTATCGCTTAGGTTGTGGGGCAACAGGTATTAAAAACTGTACTGTTAATTTAGCATTCTTCGCTTCGTCTTATATGAAAAGCGAAGGGACTGAATAAAATTCTAAGCGCGTTACAAATAAGGTACTTCGGGAGCAGCCATCACCCCCTGAAGTAAATGAATAAAAAAGCACTAGGGGAATGAGCAACTCCGGAGAGACGTATCAAAGTCCGAAGTGAATTAAACCCCTAACAAAAAGCTGCAACGGACTCCGTATATTTGTCACTTTTTATGCAAAGAGCCGCATAAAAACCGCCAAATATACTACGCCGTTGAGCAAGGCGTTATGCCTCACAGCCAACTTACAATCTCATTCAAATTAGGAGATAGAAAATGAAAATAGTTATCGTCATAGCACTCTTTTGTGCAGCAGCAGTTGTTCCGTCATTCGCTCAGACATCACTTTATGACCCATCAATCGAGCACGAGCCGAAGGATGGTGTCGTCAAACTGTATGGTGCTGGGGGGCCGAATACCGCCTTCAAAAAAGTCGCTGAGGTCTGGGAAAACCGTTCGGGTACCAAAGTGGAAATTATCGCCGGGCCTGAAAGCAGATGGTCTGCTGATGCCCAGGCAGATGCCGATATACTTTGGGGTACTTCGGAGCAGTCGATGACGGCATTCCTGCTAACCTACAAGACCTTCGACCCCAGCAAGGTCGAGCCGATCTATATCAGGCCCACCGTTATAGCCGTTAAGGCCGGCAACCCAAAGAATATTCAGGGCTTTGACGCGCTTCTAGTGGAAGGAATGAAAATCGTCGTTACGGAGGGCAAGGGCATCTACAACACCTCCGGAACTGGAACATGGGAAGACGTCGCCGGACGCATGGGCTCGCTGAATGACGTCGCGCAGTTTCGTAAGAATATCGTGTCGTACTCGCTCGGTTCTGGCGCCAGCTTCAATGCGTTCAAGGAGCTGGACGCTGATGCCTGGATTACCTGGCCGAACTGGCCGATCACGCACCCCGATGTATTGGAGCTTGTTCGCTTAGATGAAGACCGAACGATCTGGCGAGATGTCAATGTAGTCATCTCACCTGACGCAGACCGTGAGGCGCAGATGTTCCTAGACTTTCTGGTTACCGAAGAAGCCCAAAAGATAATGGCCACCGAAGGGTGGCGGAGATAATCGCTATTTATTAGTTGCCCCATAATTCGATGCATAACAAGGCGCTGCACCGGACGGCAATTCCGCTGCGCTCCATTGCCGCCGGTGAGCTTAGTCGTTATACAGGGCGTTCGTCTTGACGTACGTACCGAGAGGCGTACACTTGGTGAAAAGTTAAACACGCAAGAGGTGCGTTATGACCGGAATCACTGCAACTGAGGCGCGCAGCAACCTTTATCGGTTGATTGACGAGACCGCCGAGTCCCACCAACCAATCGTCATCATGGGTAAGCGGAATAAAGCTGTTCTGGTATCCGAAGAAGACTGGTCTGCTATTCAAGAAACACTTTATCTGCTCTCCGTACCCGGTATGCGGGGGTCTATTCGGGAAGGGATGGATACCCCCGTGGATGCATGCGATGAGGAGCTGGACTGGTGACATGGAAGTTGGTTTACACCAAGCAGGCCCAGAAAGATGCAAAAAAGTTGGCCTCCAGCGGCCTCAAACCAAAAGCCCAGGAACTGTTAGCGCTAATAGCGGAAGATCCTTATCGCAAGCCGCCTCCGTTTGAGAAGCTAATTGGTGATCTTGCGGGGGCCTATTCGCGTCGCATTAATATTCAGCATCGCCTGGTCTACCAAGTACTGGAGGACGAGCAAGTGGTGAAAGTCCTCAGACTCTGGAGCCACTACGAATAATGCATAACCAGCCGCTGTTGCCGGACAATTTTTCCACCGCTTCGCGGCTCCAAAATTGCCGCAAAGCTCAGCGTTAGGCTAAAAGCTTAACTTTCATTATTGCGTCTTTGTTGCTGATAGTTGGAAGGTGTCATTTTCATTTTCTTCTTAAAGAGACGACGAAATACGCTATCGTCCGTATAACCCAGAGAAAGGGCGATTTCCTTTACGGACGTATTGGTGGTTGCTAACAATGTGCAAGCATGGCTTATTCTAACCCCGTCAATAAAGGCTTTGGGGGTTTCTCCGGTTAACTCTTTTAACTTACGATTTAGCGTACGTTCAGATACAGCCATTATTTTTGCCAAATCACCAGCGCTCATGGTTTGGTAGTGTGCTTTACGAATGGTATATTCCGCTTTTGCAAGGAATGGATTGTTTGAAGCCTGATACCCCTCCGGCACATACAGGTTTTGAGATTTTGGTATCGCATCAACGACAGAAAAATCAGCCACAACCTTCGCCGTTTCAATACCAGCAAGCTTTTTCACTACATGCAATGCAATGGTAACCCAGGAAAGGGGGCCACCAGCAGTGATGATACCGTTATCATCAATTAATTCACTTGCCCATACCGCATTCGCCTTTGGGAATCGTTGCTTTAATTCATCATGTAACCACCACGTGGTAGTGCATTTTCGGTTATTAAGTAAGCCCGCCTCTCCAAGTGCAAATACACCGCTACAAGAGCCACACATGAGCGCTCCTTTTTTATATTGTGTAGCCAACCATGAGCAGGTAAGCATATCTGTAGTGGTTTTCGGTGGGTGTCCTTGACCATTTGGAATAAACCCAGGTACCAACACTGCATCGCAATGCTTAATTGAAGCAAAATCAGAGTCGACCTCAAAATTACGCCCATGCCCGTCAGTTATCGGCTGCCCATCATGATTCGCCAAAATCACGTTTGGGTGCCAGTCCACCTTCGAAAGTGCTCCATCTCCAGACTTCTGCACAAAATGCAAACCACTTAATGCAAAGATATCAACCATGCCCATAAGCCCTGATGGTAAGGCGTTATTCACTGAAAGAATCACAATTGTCGTCATTCATACACTCCAAAAAACAATGGCAGATATTGCATGTATGGTGTCTTTTTTGTCACTACTGGTCAAGCTGAGCCAAACCCTACAATGGCACCTCGATTTCAACGTAAGGGGAATTTATGAAAATTTTCAATCCTATGCGTAAAGCAAGTATTTATCTAACTGTATTTCTATTCATTTTAATGAATGCGTCTATATCACGCTCAGAAGTACCAAAACAGGAGACTATCATGAAAGAAGCAACCTATATTCCATTTGAGGCTAAGTCTGGACAAGACAAAGAGCTAACTGCTTTTCTAAAGGAAGGCGCAACATTGGTCGCGCAAACTGAACCCAATACCTTGTATTGGTATGCGCTTAAAAAAAACGATGGCAGTTTCGGAATTTTTGATTTTTTTCCAAATGAAGCGGGCCGGTCAGAGCACTTTGCAGGGAAAGTAGCAGCCGCATTAAATACCAATGCAGATACGCTCGTAGCGCATGGTTGGGATAAGGGGGTTGTTGCTAATATTTCTAACTTTAGCATTTTATCCTATAAAGAACCTGACACAGACTTAGAAAATGCTACAAGCGCAACTTATATAGTGTTAAAAGCCCAACCAGGAAAAGAGCAAGAATTACAGCAGCTATTAATCGGAGCCGCATCTGTTGTCGCACAAACTGAACCAAAAACGTTGTTATGGACATCACTTAAATTAGATAGCAACACTTTTGGTATTTTTGATACCTTTACCGATGAGGGTGGAAGAGAAGCTCACTTTGCCGGGAAAGTTGCTGCTGCCCTCAAGGCCCAAGCGGATGATCTTGTCGTTGGCGGCTGGGATAACGGTGTTCTAAACAACATTCATAATTTTGAGATTATTGCAGAAGCTGGTAAATAATTTTGGTCTTCTAGCTTGTATGCTCACAATTAGCCTGACAAAGTGTTCAACTGGACCCTTAAAAGCGCGGCGGGACGCGCAAAAAGCGCCCGCCCAAAGGCCGAGCGTTAGTTTAATAAGGAAAGGAAATCACTTGTCAGAAACACTGAGAGCTTTGAAGCCACCTGGACTAAGGTCTGGAATGATTGGCCTGATTTCCCGTTTTCAGGCACCTACTGGCGCCCTCGCCGTGGTGATCTGGTGTTCTATCGCAGTAATACAGGCATAGGCGGGGGATACCAACCACGTTGTTTTATCACTCGGCCCTGACAACGCGGACAATATTGAAGTTATTTCGTTTGGCGAAGGTTTGCAGAATCCGGCGCAGCCTGCCGTCACTCGCGGTAAGTACGTTGCTCCGCCCTGGTATTGAAGGGTTTTAACTAGCACACTGCTACACCGTCTGTGAAAGCTGGCGAATATCTTTCATCGGCGGCGCCCCAAACAGACGGCTATATTCTCGGCTGAATTGTGAGGGGCTTTCATAGCCGACCTCAAAGGCCGCTTTTGATGCATCGAGGTGTTCTGCCAGCATTAGTCGACGCGCTTCATTGAGCCGCATTTTCTTCTGAAATTGCAGTGGGCTCATCGCAGTCATACTGCGAAAGTGGTTATGAAATGCAGAGACGCTCATTCCCGAGTTATTCGCCAGGTCTTCGACTTTTACTGGCTTACTGAAGTTTTCTTTCATCCATTCGATGGTGCGGGCAATCTGGTAGCCATGGTTGGCGTTCGAGGTAATAGCGCGTAAGCGTGGGCCTTGGTCGCTTTTCAGTAATCTATAGAAAATTTCTTGCCGAATAAGGGGGGCGAGAGGCACGATATCTTCTGGCTGACTCGCAAGACTAAGAAGTCTGCAGAAGGCATCATTCAAATTTCCGGGCACCCGGCTGACTCCGATTCCGCAGCGGTCTGTCTGTTTCTTATCCGGCGTTATCTGATTATCTATCATTAGTTGTGAAATCAGGCGAAGGTCGAGTTCCATGGTCAGGCCCAGATAGGGCTTCTCGGGTGAGGCTTCAATAATTTGCGTGACGACAGGAAGCTCAACTGAGGTTATCAGGAAGTGCTCGGCGTCGTAGATGAAGGTCTCTTCTCCAAGGAATAAGCGTTTACGTCCCTGGCCGATCAGGCAAATGCTCGGAGCTAGCATATAACTGGTAGGGTCGGTGGGTTCGGTCCAGCGGTGAAGACTCAGTCCTGGTACATCGGTATCTATGCGGGCTTTCTGTCCGATAAGGCTGGCAATGAGGCCGCTTAGCTTGTTGTCCAAGGCGCTATCTGAACTACTTATTGAGGTGTTTGTGGACATTCGCTCGCCCTGTCGGCTGCTTTCGATTAGGTCTCTTTATATTAGCACTGGCTTGAGGGCAGGGTTGAGGCTCTCTGTTGTTGATTGTAGTAATAGGCAAGGATCGGCAATTTATCGGCAAGTGTGATTGTGTGTGGTGTCTTGAATAATAAGATCTCAACTGATTCGTTTGTATCACCGTTGCACCTTAGGGTTGCGATCTTTCCGCTGGAGATATTACCTATTACACTCTATTCCTCAGGCTTCTATGTTATTCAGTAGCTTCTAAGGGCTTTAATCAGAGTGTATCCAGCGGATCAACATCGATGTGCCAGCGTACTTTGTTGAAGCCTTTTAATTCCTGAAGTTGTTTCAATGCCGCATCGAGCGTCTGGTGCAAGGCCTTACGCTCGCTGCAGAACACCTGTAGCTGAAAACGGTAACGGCCGTTCCTGCGTTCCATGATTGCAGGCACCGGGCCGAGCAGTGTGACGGGGGCGTCTTTCTGGCCGTATTGTTTTAACCAGTGTTGCAGTATGTGCCGGGCCTGTTCGAGAAAGCGTTGAGCCGTCGCTCTGTCTTCACATTCGCTGCGTAGCATGGCCATGTGGGAGTAGGGCGGCAGTTGCTGATCTAAGCGCTCGCGCAATATCGAGAGTGCCAGCGCGTGATAACCGTCATCGATTAACAGGTTGAGTTGCGGGTGGTCGGCATAGAGGGTCTGAATCCAGACATCGCCGGGAGACTCTGCCCGGCCAGCACGCCCGGCGACTTGCTTAATTAACTGCGCCGAGTGTTCCATTCCCCGGAAATCTGCACTGAATAATCCAGCATCGCTGTCGAGTATTACCACCAGTGTGACGTCGGGAAAGTGATGGCCTTTGGCCAGCATTTGCGTACCGACCAGAATGCATGGATCACCAGTATGAATTTCTTCAAATAAATCATCGAACGCCTGCTTCGTACGCACGGTATCACGGTCAACGCGCTTTACGGGTGTTTGCGGAAATAACACGGACAGATGGTCTTCAATGCGTTCAGTGCCCTGACCGATGGGTTCAATATCCGGCGAGTGACACTCCGGGCACACTTTCGGCACGGGTTGCTGATAGTCGCAGTGGTGGCAATGCAGGTGCGGAGGATATTGGTGCAGTGTCATGCGCGCATCGCAGCGTCGACACTCTGCATTCCAACCGCATTGTTTGCACGCTAATAAGGGGGCAAAGCCACGACGGTTTAAGAATACCAAGACCTGCTTGCCGCGATTCAGGTGTTGCTGCATGGCGCTGAGTACTGGTTCGGCAAAGCCGTGCACCAGAGGTTGATGCAGAATACTGTGGAGCTTCATGCCCGGTGGTCTGGCATTTCCGGCACGACGGGTCAGTTTTAAATGCAGGTATTTGCCTGTTAATGCGTTATGCAGACTCTCCAGCGACGGCGTTGCAGAGCCAAGCAAGACAGGTACCTGAGCCTGATGGGCACGCACGAGTGCAAAATCCCTCGCCGAGTAGCGCAGGCCATCCTGCTGTTTAAAGGAGCCGTCGTGCTCTTCGTCGAGAATAATCAGGCCCAGGTCCGGCAGGGGGGTAAACACCGCTGAACGGGTACCGATCAGAATCCGCGCCTGACCTTCACGCGCCTGTCGCCAGCCTTGCAGTCGTTCACGATCATTCAGACCCGAGTGAAGCAGTGCGACGGGCACATTAAAACGTTCCTGAAAGCGGCGCACGGTCTGCGGTGTCAGGCCGATTTCAGGCACCAGCAGCAGCGCCTGTTTTCCCTGTTTTATTACCTTATCGATAAGCTGGAGATAGACTTCAGTTTTGCCTGAGCCCGTCACGCCTTCAAGCAGACAGGCCTTAAATTTCCCCAGTACGTCAGAGACTTTTTTCACCGCCGATGCTTGCTCGTCATTTAGCTGCAATGCCGGTCGGACGGATTCAGGTAGTGCAGGGACTGGCAGTCGTGTCTGTTCCTCGATTAATCCGAGCTCGGCCAGCTTACGGCACTGGGCCAGCGAAAATCCCTGAGCTGTCAGAAATCGATGAGCAATGTATTCCTGTCGCTGAAACTGCTGCCACAATGCCAGCTGCTTGCTGCCTTTGAGTGCTGGCTCTGTATTGGGTGAGGCGATACGTTGCCAACCGCTCTCATCGGCCTCGTTCAGTCCGGCGCCGCGCCGTAGCATGGTCGGTATCCAGTGTTCGAGCACGTCCCCCAGACTGTGGTGATAGTAGTCTGACATCCAGCGGGCAAGACTGAGGTCACGCGGAGCCAGTAACGGTGCGTCATCCAGCCGTGCTAACAAGGGTTTGAGCTTATTCGTGGGAACTTCACTGCTGTCACGGGTGCCCAAGACAATGCCAGTGAGCAGCTGTCTGCCAAAGTCTGCACGAACCCGCTGACCGGGTTGGTAGTTTTCTCGGGCGTCACCCTCTACCGGCAGGTAGTCGAAGGTGCGTAACAGGGGGACGGGCAGAGCGACGTCGACAACATAAAAGGACATGAAAAAGCTTGCTGATACGGAATGCTCTGGTATTATGCGCGTCCTTATTGCCCTTGCAAGGGCATATTGTATCTATAACAAGCCAGTAGCGCGGTGCATACCGATATTGGGCCCAGCTTGAGAGATCAGGCAAAGAAAGTGGTCCCCGGGATGTGGCGGCGCGAAGACTGTGAGGTGATTTATGAAAGACGGTATTCATCCTGAGTACGCTACCCTGGAAGCAACCTGCTCTTGCGGTAACGTAGTTAAGACTCGCTCGACCAAGCCAGGCACTATGTACCTGGACGTATGTTCTGCATGCCACCCGTTCTACACTGGTAAGCAGAAAGTTCTGGATACTGGCGGTCGTATCGACAAGTTCCAGAAGCGTTTCGGTGGCTTCGGCGGTAAGAAGTAATCGACGCGTTCTGAAAAAGCCCGCTTCTGCGGGCTTTTTTGTGCCTGCTATTTCTCCCATATCCACCTTTTCGTTAGTCATCTTTTCTTAGCCACCTTTTGTAAGCGCTTACTGACCACTTTGCGCTCTGGTATCTGAGTCTTCTGATTTGATATTCTGAAATGCAGTCGGGACGGCCCGGCCAGCATCCCGCTGAACACCACTGGACGGCCAGTCACCCTGAAACCTATGGGAGACTGATATGCAAAGCCGCACCAACCTTCACAAGCAAACACCCCTCCGTCGATTCTCATCCATTCCTGTGATTGATATTTCAGGTTTGTATTCCGCTGTGCCTGCTGAGCGTCAGGCGGTTGCAGACAATATCCGCGATGCCGCAAGAGACGTTGGTTTTTTCTATGTCTGCGGACATCGCGTTCCCGAGGCAGCGACCGACGATCTGGTCGCGTCTGCAAAGCAGTATTTTGCTCAGCCATACGAACAGAAGATGCAGAATTACATCGGTTTGTCGCAGAACCACAGTGGTTACGTTCCAGAGGGCGAAGAAGTCTTCTATAGCCCGGGCTCAAGTTCAGACGTGAATAAACCCCGGGATCATAAAGAGGCGTATGATGTTAACTACGACCTGAGTGATCTCAGGTATCGGAGGCCGATGCTTGGCCCAACGCTCTGGCCAGACGATGCCGATTTCAAAGCGAAAGTGAGTTGTTACTACGGCCACGGAACCGAGCTCGCAAAGGTTCTGTTCAGGGGCTTTGCTCTTGCACTAGGGCAGGAGGAGACCTTCTTCGATGGCAAGCTGATTCGTCCACCGAATCAATTGCGCTTGATTCATTACCCTTACGACCCGGGCGTGCAAGACACCCAGGGCATTGGTGCGCATACGGATTACGAATGCTTCACCTTACTGCTACCCACCGCCGATGGCCTTGAAGTGTTGAATGAGGAAGGGCGCTGGATTGATGCTCCGGTCATACCCGGATGTTTTGTGGTTAATATTGGCGACATGATGGAAATACTGAGTAACGGTCATTTCAGAGCAACTACCCATAGGGTGCGTAAAGTGAAAGAGGAACGTTACGCATTCCCGCTCTTCTGTACCTGTGATTACGATACGGTCATTGAGCCTGTGATGGCCCCTTGTGAAGGGGTTGAGAAAAAGTATCAGCCGGTCAGGTGCGGTGATCACTTGTACGCTCAGACCATAGATACATTTGACTACCTTCAGAAGCGACTGCGTTCGGGGGACATTGAACGCCCGGAGACTCAGCCGGGCGTTGGCTTTGGCCGGGAGGAGCGGGCTCTATGACACGGAAACGATGGATAGAAAGCCTGTTGGATATCGCTTGTACGCAGGGCGCCGTCTGGCCAAGGAACTCGGTTCCTGAGTGGATGTGCGGTGCTTTCCGGCGGCGATGCATCAGTTTTGCTAATGGGTTAACTGATACAGACACACGGGTGTTCTGGCTTCAGTCTGGAGCGCTGACGATAGATCTGCGTTTGCCGCTCGAATACGAACAGCAGGCGGAGCCTGATAATAAGGCGGATTACGAAGGCTGGTACGCGCACAGTGTCTGGCAACATAACTTGCTCGACTGGCAGGGAGGCGTGTCTTCGCTGAGTGAAAACCGTTGGCCCGAGCCCGCAGAGCTAAGGCGTGTGGGCAATTGCATGATGGAGTTCGCGCCAAGCGGCGCCTATGTTGAAGACTGGCGCCTGTTAAACAGTGTACCGGGGTTATTCGTCGGTCTGGAGTTGATCGGTGAAGAAGACCTGACGACCGGTGCCAGCCGCGAATTACAGGGAGCGCTTATCCTTGCTGGTGACTGCATGGGCGCTGTTATAAACAGACCGGCGGAAGAGTTTATCACGGATATCGGCGAGCTCGAGGGTGATGAGATCATCATCCGCCACTCCCGCGATATTCAAAGAACAGGGAAGGCTATGTTCAGCGCTCTGTTCGAGGCTGACGACGGAGAGTTTTTCCACAATACAAGTCAGCCCGAACAGATACGGCTGGTGGCTGGTCAGAAGTCCTGGTCGTTTCGTATTGATACTCTTGTTGGTGACTTTCACTTCGCCCCCGGTACTTCGCAGCCTGAGAATGCAGAGCGTTGGTTTAAACAATTTCAATCAACGCTTGGCCGTTACCTCCGGCGGGTTGTGTGAGTGCTCTAATTAGCCCATGCCGGGCAATTCTTCCAGTGCCTGCTATGCTTAAACGTCAGGTAAATCAGTTGGGTTCTGGAGCCTCCAATGGAAGACGAAAAAGAGTTTGATCTTAGTGAAGGTCAGCGTATTTCTCTGCTTGAGCGAACGGTGTCTTTAAACCGCAAAGTGGTGATTGTACTTGTGGTGCTCTCGGTTATCGGGCTATCGGCGCTATCGACTCTGGGCATTGTTTCGCTACTGAAAGAGGATATCGCCTACGCCAAAGCAACAGAGCTTGAACTGGTGAAAAAGGAAAACGAAGCTTTGCGCATTCAGATGGCGGCGTTTGAAAAATCACTGGTGCAATACCGTAAGATTATGGACACCAGTCAGGCGTCTGGCTTTAAAGAAATTCTTCTCGATCAGGAGCAGAGCTACCAGACGCATCTCAGTGCGTTAAAACAGGGGATGCGTGATCTCGCGAAAATGATGCCGGGTTCGCGTACCTGGTTGGAGATGTATGACGAACAAATGGACATCGCATTGGAAGAAAGCCGCCAGCGAGTTCAGGAACTGGCGGCCATTCAGACATCTGAGCTCAGGAAGAAACCAGCAGCAACGACGCCCTGAATCAAGATAAGTACTTAGCCGCGGTGGTCAGAAACAAAAGGATTGTGCTGACGCTCGTGGCCGAAGGTTGAATTCGGGCCGTGCCCACAAATAAATTCAATATCGTCGCCCAGCGGAAACAGCTTCTCGCGGATGGACGAGACCAGCTCGTCGAAATTTCCTTTAGGAAAGTCAGTACGACCAATCGACCCGTTAAAAATAACGTCGCCAACTAAGGCTTTTTTGCTGTCTTTATTGAAGAAGACAACATGCCCAGGTGTGTGTCCTGGCGCATGGATAACCTCAAGTGTCACGTCACCCACTGTAACCGTATCGCCATCGTTCAGCCATTGATCCGGAGTGAATGACTCAACGTTGGGAAATCCGAACATCATAGATTGCTGCGGCAACGACTGGATCCAGAAGTCATCTTCCTTATGAGGACCAATAATGGGAAGGCCGAGGTCGCGTGCCAGAGCTGCAGTGCCTCCAGCATGATCAATGTGCGCATGCGTCAGCAGAATTTTGGTCGGGTTCGCACCCATTTTTTCAATCTGCGCTTTGATTTTATTAATTTCACCGCCGGGGTCTACGATGGCGGCTTCTTTGGTGTTGTCACACATCAGAACAGTGCAGTTCTGCTCAAAAGCAGTGACAGGAACAATGGCGATCTGCAAAGCCATGAAGGCCTCCTTAAAATACTTCTACTACGTCAGGTGACTGACCGGCGAACTGCGGCATGGTCATTCCTGCACGCGCATTAATATAGGTCGGGTCAGTGACTGTGTACTGGCGGCCATTATAAACGACTGCGTCGCCTTTCACCTGACCTGTAAATTCAACGGCTGCGGCCACATGCCCTGGGTAATCCAACAGGACGACGGGCAGGCCCAACAGGTCATGCACCAGCAGCGAGAACAGTGCGGCTCTGTCTTCGCAGTCTGAGGCAGCATAGTGCAGGGTTTCAAGTGGGAACAGGTAGTTCTCAGTATTAAACTGCTGCTCGTCGGTCTGATATTCAAAAGCGTTCTGGACAAAGTTGAGCAGGCGGTTAACCGCGACTTCTTCAGAGTGCCCCTGTAACAATGGCTTCAGCTGTTTAGTGAGCTCGGCCCGTGTCGCTGCGGGCAAATTGAGAATCGGATAGCGTGGCAGGTTCAGCTGGGGCATGGAATCCAGATAACGGATCTGCTCCGCTGGGTAACTAACGACAACATTCACTGTTTCTTCGCCCTCCTGATAACTGAGCGTCCGCTTGCGGATATCTCCCGCCCCGTTGAAGCGTTCAGGCACTTTGAAGGCCACCGCACGTGACGCTGTCTCGTGTTGCTTGCCGTAGGTGTAGACCTTTCCTGCAATTCGTACATCACCATTGAGTGGCAAGGCGTAGTAGCGTTCACCACTGAGAGTAAAATACGTAACGCCATACACATCGTCGTCAGCAGGCATTAGCAGGTAAAGGCGGTCGTTGTAGGCAAGGCGGGCGTCATAGCCGAGTTTTACGAGCATAAACCAGCTCAACATAATGCGGCTGTCGGCATTTCTCGCTACGGCCTCAGAGTAGTCGGAGACAAGCCGTGCCGTTGCCCAGTCGCTCAGCGACAAAGACGTCTTAGTGGCATTGAGCTGCTCTAAGGCGGGTTTGAAATCACTCCGTGCTAACGCTTCCCACGCTGAGGCAATAGCGTCGGAGGAGGGCCTGGATGAAAATGCACGTGGCATGGCTTTGTTGTAGGGCAGGCGTAAAGCGTGACCATAAAAGTTAATACTGGCGGCAGGGCCTTTAATTTGCGGCTGGGGTGCCACTTTGACCGGCGTTTGCTCTGGCGTTGTGTTGTCGGGTTCGCGAGTCGGTGTCGGAACAGGCACACTTACGACTGGCGTAGGTTCGGTTGTTATGTCTTTTGGTTTTTCTTCAGGAGTATTAACAGGTGTATTAACAGGCGGTGCTTTGGGGATGTTTGTGGGTTTTGGGGCCTGATCTTCTTCCTCGCCTGACTCGGTATCGACCGGCTCCCAGCGCTGCTTCAGAAATCCGATAAAGGCTTTGTCGTTTTCGTCGAGATAGCTCTGAAATTCTTGCTGAGTCGTGGCGCGCCAGCGTTCGTAATCGCTCATACCTGGGTTCGCGACGACAGAAAGAGTAGCTGCGCTGGCGACGACACCGCTGGCTATCAGGGTGCAACGGATAAGATGTTTCATTGGATCTCCCCCAAAACAAAAAACCGGTACAGAGTTACCCCGGTACCGGTCTGGATATCATACGCTGAGCTGACTCAGTTCATGTTCAGCATTTCTTCGCGCATTTCGTCGAAAGACTTCTGAGCCTGAAACTTCTGCCACAGAGCTTTCTCGTTGTTCATTGAGGTTTTCAGGGCCTCTTCTGCCAACTGGTTAACGGTGTCGGCGTCGAGACCAACGAGAACCACCATGCCGCCGCTAGGCGTAGGCATCTGACGGAAGATCTTGCTGCCAGTCAGTGTCTGCTTGGTGATCTGTTTGGTTGTCACAGAGTTTACCTGATCAACTGTTTCGTCGTCCGCTGTACCCGTGGTTTCGGCGTACTGTTTGATCATGTTCTGAACTTCTACCTGCATGGTCTGAGCAAGTTCAACGCGCGCGGCAGTCGCTGCCATTTGCTTCATGAAGTTTGCGCCAGCGGCAGATTTATCGGCGTAACCGACGGCGGTCAGGTCGACGCCATCAACAGGGGCACCACAGACCCACGCAGGAGCAGGCTGCATGCTGCCATCGGCGAAGACACACTCAGCAACTTGAGGTGCCGGTTCGTTAGAAGAACACGCAACCAGCAGAGTGGCGGCAGCGGCAGTAAACAGGTGACGGATATTCATCCTTAATCTCCTACAGGTATTTTCAAAAGACTCGTTCGAGAATAGCCGAAGCAATATTAAAATACTACCGCACTCAGACGGCTACTCTCACCACTTGTGATCTGAGTCAGAATCAGTGCTGATGCCCGCCAATGCCGTGGGCGTGGCCGTGATCAAGCTCTTCTGCAGTCGCTGCACGAACGTCCAGAATCTCGACGTCAAAATGTAAGGTTTTTCCGGCAAATGGGTGATTAGTGTCAACGTCTGCCATGAAACGACCGACCTTTACGATGGTCACCTGACGCTCGCCCTGATCTGTGTGTACAGAAGCGACCATGCCTTTGCTCCATTTCTTTGAGCCCTGAAGGTGCTTGACTGGTACGCGCTGCACTGAACCTTCAACGCGGTGACCGTAGCCATTTTCTGGTGTTACAGTGATTTCGAGCTTGTCACCGGCCTGCTTGCCTTCGACAGCTTCTTCAAAGCCCGGGATCATGTTGTTGTGGCCCTGCAGGTAGGCAATCGGATCATGGCCCGCAGTGGACTCAATCTGTTTGCCATCGGCATCTTTAAGGGTGTAATGCAGCTGAACAACCGTATCTTTGGCGACAATCATGAGCGTTTCCGTAGTCTGTGTATGGTGTGGTTAACTGTGATCATTAAGGCGCGAAGTATCCGGTATCCGCGTGTTTACTGCAACGCTGGCGCCTCTGTGCGATAATCCACCCCTGTCCGGACTGGCAAATTTGTCTTGCCAGTCTCAGGAGGGGAACCCGGTGAAAATCCGGGGCTGTGCCCGCAACTGTAAACAGTGGCTTTTATCCGGTCGACTGTCAGCCAGATTGCCTCCCGGACGTGCAAACCAATTTCTATGATCGAGCGGGTTACTCGATGATGAGCTCTCTGTTCGGGCGGCTTAGGCTGCGTTCCCGAAGTGCGTCCATCATCCGTATTCCGCCCATAATGTGACGATTAGCGTGACAATATTTGTACCGATGCGCGGATACCGATGGTGAATCAGTCCTCACACAACAGCTACACCTCTGGCGATGCTGAACTCGCGCATATCGCTGTTGAGCACTTATCGCTGACTATCGGTGCGAAAGCTACGAACGCTATTCTGCGGGATATTTCGTTCGCTGTGGAATGCGGTAGCCTGGTTGGTATTGTCGGGCCGAATGGTGCAGGTAAATCGTCGTTACTCAGAGCAATCTATTGCCATCGCTACGATCAACCGGCCTCGCTGGCGGGGCAGGTGATGATTGCCGGGCACCCGGTACACCTGATGAGCAGACGCGAGCGAGCCTGTAAAATCGCGGTTGTGCTGCAGGAATCGGCACTGCCTTTCGAGGTGACCGTGCGCGAAGTTCTTGCAACCGGCCTGACGCCTCGTAAGCCACTGCTGTCGTTTACCAGCAAAGATGACACCCGGTTAATAGAAGGTATAGCAGCCGACCTCGATCTGACGCGTTTTATTGATCGTGATTTCGGTTCTCTTTCCGGTGGTGAGAAGCAACGGGTGTTGATCGCCCGGGCGCTGGTACAACAACCTCAGATTCTTCTTTTAGACGAACCCACCAACCACCTCGATATTCAGCACCAAATAGAGACGCTCAGTCTGGTCCGGTCATTGGGTGTTACGGTGCTTTTAACTATTCATGATCTGAACATGGCCGCGGCTTACTGCGATCAATTGCTGGTATTGAATAAAGGTCAGCTGGTGGCCAACGGTGAACCCTTCCAGGTGCTTACCAGCGAATTAATTCAGGATGTATTTCAGGTTGCCGCAGATGTTGCTGTGATCCGTAACACTTATACCCATGAACGCCGTATTCGTATTGCCTACGATATGCCTCCGAGTCGGACTATTGCTCCCGGATCAGCTGGAGAGCGCAGGGGATGAAAATGCCGTACGGGTTAACTGTTGCAATAACTTTTTCTGTGCTTTGCCTTTCGGTGATTGGTGCGGCGGCACAAGGCGCCTTTGATCTGTCGCTTCTGAATGTCTTTCAGGGCGTCATTATCTGTCCATGGACGAATGATTGTGCGTTGTCGCCGATCGAACAGCAGATTCTTACGGATATTCGCCTGCCGCGGATTTTTATGGCTTTACTAACGGGCGCTGGTCTGTCGATTACTGGCGCTATTCTGCAATCAGTAACCCGTAATCCGCTGGCTGATCCTTATTTATTTGGTATTTCATCCGGGGCCGCTCTAGGTGCGGTGCTGGCCATGTCTGCTTTCACTGGGGCCTTTTCTGGGTTTCTGGCGGCGACGGGCCTGAGTGTCGTATTTAACGTGGCCACCGGGGCGCTTGCGGGCGGAGCGCTGTCTGTTTTTCTGATGTTGACGCTTGCTGGGAAATCAGCGGTTCAGGTCGAAAAGCTGCTGCTTTCCGGGGTGGCAGTTTCTTTTATGCTCAGTGCATTTACCAGCCTTGTGATTTATTACTCAACGCCAGAAACTGCAGCCACATTATTGTTCTGGCTGATGGGCAGTTTTTCGGGCAGCAACTGGGCTGATCTTATTTTGCCTCTTTTGGCTGTGGTGCTTGGCAGTGGTCTGTTTTTCATATTTTCGCGCTGGCTCGTCGTGATGCAGCTGGGCGAAGAAAGTGCCGCTACGCTAGGTGTGCCTGTACATAAGTTGCGGTTGGGGATGTTGCTGGTGTGCTCGGCAGTAACGGCGATTCTGGTTGCAGAGGTCGGCGGCATCGGATTTGTTGGGTTGATGATTCCACATATTGTGAGGCTGCTCGTCGGCGGACAGTTACACCGGGTACTGCTGATGTCTCTGTTGGTTGGTGCGACCTTTATGATCTGCGTGGATGTCCTGGCTCACTCTTTACTTCAGGATCAGGTTCTGCCCGTTGGTATTGTGACATCCGCGCTCGGCAGTCTTTTCTTTTTTATTATTCTTAAGCAACGACAGAGTCGTTGATGGCAGGTGTTATGTTTTCCGTTTCTCCGGTGTCCCGCTCAAGGGATGCTGCCATTCAGCAGCGTATTGATATGAAAACCAAGCCGCCCGGCAGTCTGGGGCAGCTTGAATCATTAGCGGCTCAGCTGGCAGCGATCACCGGTGTCGAAAAGATCCGACTGCATAAGCCTGCCATGTTGGTATTTGCAGCAGATCATGGCATTGCAGAAGAGGGGGTGAGTATTGCGCCTCCTGCGGTGACGCAGCAGATGGTTAAGAATTTTATTAATGGCGGTGCGGCAGTGAACTGTTTCTGTCAGGTTGCCAGCATGGCTTTGTACGTTATTGATGCAGGCATCCTTAATGCCGTTGAGAGTAGCCGCGTTATAAATCAGCGCCTGGGAGCGGGCACTAAGAATATTGCTAAAGCGCCGGCAATGGCACGCGAAACCGCAGAATCAGGACTAGTACTGGGGGCTGAAATAGTGCGTCAGCGAATCGCAGAAAGCAGTAATGTTTTTGCGTTTGGTGAGATGGGAATTGGTAATACGTCGGCGGCATCGGCGGTGCTCGCTGCTATTCTTGGGCGTTCAGTAGAAGAGACTTGTGGTCGTGGTACAGGCATTGATGATGATGCCTTTGAACGCAAAAAATCGCTCATCGCTGAGGCACTCGAGCGTCATCAGTCGACGCCTGAACCTGACGATACGATGAATATTCTGGCTTCTCTCGGTGGCTTCGAAATTGTCCAGATCACCGGTGCTATGTTGGCCGCGGCTGAGAAGCAATGTGTCATTATGGTTGATGGATTTATCGCGTCAGTAGCGGCGCTGGCGGCGGTCAGAATAGCCCCGCAGGTACGGGATTATATGGTCTTCTGTCACCACTCAGAAGAGCAGGCTCACACTCTGATCCTGGAGGCTCTCGATGCTAAGCCGTTACTGGATCTTGGATTGCGACTGGGAGAAGGAACCGGCGCAGCGCTGGCGTACCCGCTATTGCAGTCGGCGCAGTCTTTTTACAATTACATGGCGAGCTTTGATGATGCAGGTGTCACTGCGGTATGAACAGGTTGAGTGAACAGCTGAACCTGTGGTGGATTGCCGTGGCCTTTTTTACGCGAATACCGGTACCGGCCTCGGTCGAGTTCAGTCAGGCGAGCCTTAACCGCGCCAGCCGTTATTTTCCGGCAGTTGGATGGCTGATCGGCGCTCTGTGTGCGACGGCTCTGTGGTTGTTGATGTTGGTCTTTCCTCAGAATGTTGCTGTCTTGATTTCCATTGCAATCAGCCTGCTGCTTACCGGTTGCTTTCATGAAGATGGTCTGGCAGACACCTGTGATGGGCTGGGCGGCGGATGGACCCGCGAGCAGAAGCTAAGCATTATGAAAGACTCCCGCATCGGCACGTACGGCGCTGCGGCTCTATGGGTGTCACTTACGCTGAAATTCGTTGTTTTATCCCAGTTGATCAACCCGGTTCTGGCACTTCTGGTCGCGCATCCTTTGAGTCGAATTATTCCGACAGTATTTATCGCTGCTATGTCTTATGTCTCTGACGTTGATACCTCAAAAGCCAAGCCTTTGGCTGAGTCAGGCTCGGGTGCGGATACGGCTATTGCGATAATCACAGGTTTAATCGCGCTTATGTTTATCAACAACCCGTTCATTATTCTGTTCGTCTTACTCGTGTTGGCAGGCGTTGCGTACGTATTTCTTAAGCGTCAGATTGGCGGGTTTACCGGCGATGCCTTAGGAGCAGTTCAGCAGGTCAGTGAACTGGCTATTTATCTCTCGTTACTGGCTCTGAGCGGGAGCTTCTCTTGATTCACTTAGTGACGGGCGGAGCCCGATCCGGAAAAAGTCGTTATGCCGAACAGCTTGCTAATGAGCGGGCTGAGATTACCTATGTGGCGACAGCGACACCGGGAGACGACGAAATGGCGGCGCGCATTCAGCGTCACAAGAAAGATCGACCGGCGCACTGGGCGCTGGTTGAGGAGCCTTTTGAGCTGTCCTCGGTCGTGAGTGTGTCGTCGTCAACGCTCCTGATTGACTGCCTGACGTTATACCTCACTAACTGGCTCTGCAATGAACAGCGTTGGCCCGACTTTGAGCAGGAAAAATCCGAATTGCTGAGCGCACTGAAAAAAGCCTCGGAAGTACCAGGGCAGGATATTTTTATTGTCACCAATGAGGTGGGGAGCGGCATTGTTCCCCTTGGTGAATTAAGCCGCCGGTTCGCTGATGAGGCAGGGTGGCTGAATCAGGCCGTAGCCGCCATCGCCGATGACGTTACTCTGGTCGTTTCCGGGTGCCCACTGGCATTAAAACGTAATGGAGTACTGCTTCATGGCTGATGCTCATACTTCGTTGCCGGTAAAAGGCTGCCTGATGGTTCAGGGCACAACGTCTGATGCTGGCAAGAGCCTGTGTGTGACCGCGCTATGTCGGATACTTAAGCGCTGGGGTATTTCGGTGGCGCCATTTAAGCCTCAGAACATGGCATTGAACAGTGCGGTAACGAACGATGGCGGAGAAATCGGGCGGGCTCAGGCGCTTCAGGCCGAAGCCTGTGGTTTGCCTCTGTCGACGGACTTCAACCCGGTATTGTTGAAGCCGAATTCGGATATGCGCTCTCAGGTCATTATTAATGGTAAGGCCGTCAGCGAGCTCGACGCACGACGTTTTGGCAACATTAAAGAGCTCGCATTTGACCATGTCTTAGCGGCATTTCAGCGCCTCAAAGAACAGTACGATGTGGTGATTGTTGAGGGCGCAGGCAGTCCGGCAGAAGTGAATCTTCGCAAAAATGATATTGCCAACATGGGCTTTGCCGAGGCGGTAGATTGTCCTGTCGTTCTGATATCGGATATCGATCGCGGCGGTGTGTTTGCGCATCTTACAGGTACGGTAAATATTCTTGCGGCCAGTGAACAGGCAAGAATTAAGGGCTTTCTGATCAATAAATTCCGCGGCCGGATCGAGTTACTCCAGGACGGCCTCGACTGGCTGGAAGACTACAGTGAGAAACCTGTACTGGGAGTACTGCCGTACATTATGGATCTGCGTCTTGATGCTGAAGACGGAATAAACCGGGCTCTGCATGAAGAAAATCTTAATCAGTCAGACCAACAGCGCATTGTTATTAAGGTGCCGGTGCTGCCACGTATCAGCAATCACACCGACTTCGAACCGCTACTTCAGCATTCTGGCGTTGTGCTTGAGTATGTCACTGCTGGTGGTGACCTGTCGGGCGCTGACCTCATTATCCTTCCGGGCAGTAAGAGTGTTCAGGCTGATCTGGCTTACCTGAGGGAGCAGGGGTTCGATCGACAGATTCTTAAGCACCTGCGCTACGGTGGCAAAGTGCTCGGTGTCTGCGGTGGTTTTCAGATGTTGGGTCAGAAAATTTCTGACCCGGAGCAGGTCGAGGGCACGATCACAGAGTCCGAAGGTCTTGGTTTACTTGATGTCAGTACTCGACTCACCGCAGAAAAGCAGCTTAAGAACGTAGACGGTGTGCTGAGTAACTCCGGGAATAAGATCAAAGGGTATGAAATTCACTGTGGTATCAGTGAAGGGGCAGGCCTGCAGACTCCCTTTTGCTGTCTGACCGATCAGCAGGGAAATTCATACACTGACGGTGCCATATCTGGCGATGGCCAGGTGATGGGGACTTATGTTCATGGCCTATTTGACCACCCGGAAACCTGTGAGTTTATTCTTGAGTGGGTATCTGGTTCACCGGGAACGGCAGAAGATTGGCAAGCACTGCGTGAACGTGAAATTGAACGTATCGCTGATATTTATGAAGAGCATATCGATATGGACGCCCTGTTGGATATCATTCAGTAGGGCAGCTGTCACAGATCATTTTTTAAAAATAGAAATTATCAAATATACGAGGTCAGGTAATGTCGAAGTCAGAAGAAGAGTTGAAGCAGGAACGCCATAAAAAGAAAGCGCAGAAACAAAAAGAAAAGGTTGATGCCAGTATTGCGAAAGCGACAGAAGAGCGCGGTATCGTGATCGTGGTAACAGGCAATGGCAAAGGTAAATCAACCTCTGGCTTCGGTACGGTTGCACGCGCTGTAGGCCACGGATACAAAGCGGCGGTTGTTCAGTTTATTAAGGGGCAGTGGGACTGTGGTGAAAGAAACCTGCTTGAGAATAATGGCGTACCTTTCGCCGTCATGGGCACAGGCTTTACCTGGGAAACACAGGACCGAACGTCTGATATTGCCGCAGCAGAAGAGGTCTGGGCGCACGCTAAGGAATACCTTGCTGACCCTCAGTACCACGTTGTTCTGCTCGATGAGCTGACTTACATGCTCGGTTACGATTACCTCAATAAAGAAGAGGTGTTGAACGCCATCCGTAATCGTCCTGAAAATCAAAGTGTTGTTGTTACCGGGCGTGGCGCAATCAAAGAACTACGAGACCTGGCAGATACCGTCAGCGAAGTAAAAGATGAGAAGCACGCATATCGCGCGGGAATAAAAGCCCGTAAAGGTGTGGATTGGTGATCCGCTGCTTCTTTGCTTTCGCATTGATGCTGTGTGCGTGTTTCGCAGTAGCATCGAAACCGATAGAGCGAATCGTTGCCCTGTCCCCGTCTTCGACCGAGATGCTGTTTGAAATGGGTCTTGGTAAAAGGGTTGTGGGTACCGTCGAGTGGGCAGACTTCCCTGAAGCGGCAAAAGCTATTCCGCGTATTGGTAGTTACGCCGGTATTAATATCGAGGCGCTTATCGCGTTACAGCCCGATATTGTCGTGGCATGGAAGAGTGGCAATAAAGAATCTGATCTTCAGAAGCTTGAAGCGCTTGGGGTGAATGTTCTTTACATCGACCCCAAAACGATGGATGCCGTAGCTGATGATATGGAGCGTTTGGGTAGCGCCGTTGGAGAACCTCAGGCTGGGAAAGAAGCGGCAGGTCGTTTTCGTGACCGCTACAGCGCACTAAAGCATCAGTTCGCCAATGCCGATCCTGTCCGGGTTTTTTACCAGTTATCTTACGAGCCATTGCGCACGGTCGGGCAAGGCAGCTGGGTCGATGCTCTGATCAAAGATTGCGGCGGTGACAATGTGTTTGGCAAAGCACCGTCACACTACCCCGTTGTGGCTTTTGAGAGTGTGATTGCCCGCGACCCTGAGGTCATCATTATGTCGAGCCACACGAACGTGGTGAACTCGAAAGAGGCTTTGTGGAGCGAATGGCCATCCGTCGCTGCTGTCAGGGAGGGGCACCTTATTCCGGTAAACAGCTCAGCGCTGCTGCGTTCTGGCCCGCGGGCGACGGAAGGCCTGGCGCTACTCTGCAACGCGATCAACCAGGCACGGTGACCTGTCTAACGGTTACCGGCAGATCTTCTGCTTGAAATGCCGGTTTCTGCCCCCATCTGTACCGAAAGCGACACATCATTTACATCTGAGACACAAGGTACAGAGTCATGACAACGATTGTATCCGTGCGCCGTGGCGACGAAGTCGTCATTGGAGGCGACGGTCAGGTTTCACTGGGCAATACCGTAATGAAAGGCAATGCCCGCAAAGTCCGCCGCTTATACGACGGTAAAGTCCTCGCAGGTTTCGCTGGTGGCACTGCTGACGCTTTTACCCTGTTTGAAAAGTTTGAAGCCCAGCTGCAGCAGCATGGTGGTCAGTTGACCCGTGCAGCCGTTGAGCTGGCAAAAGAGTGGCGCTCAGACCGTGCTCTGCGCAAGCTCGAAGCTATTCTGGCCGTGGCAGACCACACCGCCTCTCTGATTATTACCGGCAATGGCGACGTACTGCAGCCCGAGGATGACCTGATCGGTGTTGGATCAGGTGGTAATTATGCATTGGCTTCGGCTCGTGCCTTGTTGGAAAACACCGAGCTTGGCGCTCGTGATATCGTCGAGAAGAGCCTTAATATTGCTGGCGAAATCTGCGTGTTCACCAATACCAACCTGACCATTGAGTCGCTGAAAGAGAGCGATGTAACCGGCGACACTTCAGGAGCAAATGCATGAGCCAGATGACACCTCGCGAAATCGTCCACGCACTGGATCAACACATCATCGGTCAGAATGATGCCAAACGCTCTGTGGCTATTGCCCTGCGTAATCGTTGGCGCCGTATGCAGCTTGAGCCAGAGCTGCGTGATGAAGTCACGCCAAAGAATATTCTGATGATTGGCCCGACCGGTGTGGGTAAAACTGAGATTGCCCGCCGTCTGGCTAAGCTTGCGAATGCGCCTTTTATCAAAGTGGAAGCCACCAAGTTTACTGAAGTGGGTTACGTGGGTAAGGACGTAGAATCCATTATCCGTGATTTAGTCGAAACTGGGATCAAGCTTCTGCGTGAGCAGGAAATGAAAAAGGTACGCACCCGCGCCGAAGAACTCGCTGAAGAGCGCATTCTCGATGTGTTGCTGCCACCGGCCCGATCCTCTACCAGCTGGGACACGACCGAAGAACCTAAGCAGGAAGACAGCTCCGCGCGCCAGGTTTTCCGTCGTAAACTGCGCAACGGTGACCTTGATGATAAAGAAATCGAGATCGATGTCGCTCAGGTGAATACTGCCGGTGTAGAAATCATGACACCTCCAGGTATGGAAGAGATGACCAGCCAGTTGCAGAACATGTTTGCCAACCTGGGCGGTGATAAAAAGTCCAAGCGTAAGATGAAAATTGCGGATGCCTTTAAGCAGATCTGCGATGAGGAAGCCGGCAACCTACTGAACATGGAAGAGCTGAAAGTCCGTGCGCTGGAGTTGGTCGAACAGAACGGTATCGTCTTTATTGATGAAATCGATAAAGTCGCTAAGCGTCAGGACAGCGGTTCTGGTGGCGATGTATCCCGCGAAGGGGTGCAGCGCGACCTCCTACCGTTGATCGAAGGCTGCACTGTCAGCACCAAGCACGGTATGGTGAAAACAGACCATATTCTGTTTGTTGCCTCGGGCGCGTTCCATCTTGCACGGCCTTCGGATCTGATTCCCGAGCTTCAGGGCCGTCTGCCTATCCGTGTTGAGCTTGAGGCGCTCACTCCGCACGATTTTGAACGCATTCTGACCGAGCCTAACGCGTCTTTAACAGTGCAGTACAAAGCGCTGATGAAGACCGAAGGGTTGGACATCGACTTCACTGCGGATGGTATTAAACGCCTGGCGGAGATCGCTTATCAGGTCAACGAGAGCACCGAGAACATCGGCGCCCGCCGCCTGCATACACTGATGGAACGCCTGCTCGAGAGTGTGTCGTTTGACGCAACGGACCTGACCGAACAAGTGACCATTGACGGAGCTTACGTCGATCAGAAGCTGGGTGCTCTGGCACAGGATCAGGATTTGAGTAAGTTTATTCTCTGATAATGCAGCACTTATAAAAAAAGCCCCCGTTTAAACGGGGGCTTTTTCGTTATCTATATTCTGAAACGAGCAATCTGCTCAGACAGTCTGTTGCTGCATTTTTCACGGCATCAGCGGCCTTGTCGGCGTTATCAGCAATTTCCTGAATGGTCTGACTCATCTCGGTTGCGCCTGTGGCGACGTGGTCGCTTTCCTGCATCTGTTCGGCATTCAGTTTTCGTGTCTCTGAGCCCATTGCCGCGATCTCACGTCCCAGTGATGCGACTTCGTTGGTGGCATTCACACTTTCACGGATAATGTCGTGAATCTGACTGATAAACTGATTGAAGGATTGACTAAGTCGTGTGATTTCTTCCTCGCCAGTGATTGGAATCCGTTGGGTAAGATCACCGTCTCCTTTGGCAATACTACTCATGGTGTGACGCAACCGGGGAGCGGTCGTGCACCCAGAAATAGATATTACCATCGCGAAGTGAACGCAGAGCATCCAGTGCAGCCTCTTTGGCACCTTCTTCACTTAATACGCCTTCCCGAACCATGCGTTGATAGCGTTCCAGCAGGCTATGGGCACTGTTCACGAGTGACTTAGCGGTGTTTTCTTTGGCGGTGTATTCGGCAGCGAACATAACATCGTACTGACTTCTCAGTGCTTTTGCTTCGAGGAGTAGGATACAGATCCGTGCAGCGGCCATTATCAGCCATAAGCGGGCGCGAATGGACAGGTTTCGCAGAAATGTCATGGCGTAGCATCTCCGGGATAGTAAACTTAGGAATTGAAATGAGTATAGAAGTTGAAACCAGGTCTGCTGGTTAAATTGTAATTTGGAGTCTATGTGGTCCCTGAAGCCATCAAAGTAAAGAAATCCAGTCGCTGCGTTGCATTGACTTACGCCGGTGTTGAGTACGAGCTCAGCTTTGAAATGCTGCGTGTGCTGTCACCGTCAGCCGAAGTGCGTGGGCATGGTGTCGGCAATGAAGTGCTGCAGTTTGGCAAGAAAGACGTCGGTTTGCTGAGCATGGAGCCAGCCGGTAACTATGCACTCAAGCTGACTTTCGACGATGGACATGACTCCGGGCTTTACGACTGGAAGTATCTGCACCATCTGTGTCTCAACCAGGATACGCTCTGGCAGGACTACCTTGACCGGCTGGAAGCTGCGGGTAAGAGTCGTGAATCCTCACAGATCAATTTCAAGGCGTTATGAACCCGGACGTAGCTCGTTGAGCCTTCTGTGCCTGCATGGGGCCTTTGAACACTGCGCCCGTGCTGTATACTGACCCAAACTTTTCCTTCCAGGAGTGATCGCTTGAGCGATACCAAGAAGACAAAAACCTTCAAAGACCCGAATGCTGCCGCTGAGGCTGAAAAATACGACAACCCGGTGGCGAGCCGCGACGCACTCTTGATGGTGCTTGAAGAAGCGCCCAGCCCCCTGACGCACCCTGAAGTCTGTGAAGTACTTGGGGAGACCGACGAAGATCGCGTTGAAGCAGTGCGTCGTCGTCTGATTGCCATGTGCCGGGATGGCCAGCTGATCAGCAACCGTCGTAATCAGTTTATGCCGATGAAAAAGGTCGACCTGGTACAGGGCACCGTCATGGGGCATCGTGATGGTTTCGGTTTTGTGCTGCGTGACGAAGGTGATGACGTCTATCTGTCGAATCGACAGATGCGGAAGGTTTTCCATGGGGACAAGGTCGCTGTGCAGATTCTGGGGCTGGATCGTCGTGGTCGCCCGGAAGGTAAGATCGTTGAGGTTTTACAGCGCAACACGCAGCAGATCGTTGGGCGTTACTTCGAAGAGTCGGGCGTGGGCATTCTACAACCCGACAACAAACGCATTTCGATGGAAGTTCTGATTCCGGCGGATGGCCGTAACGGTGCGGAGCACGGTCAGTTCGTTGTGGCGAATATTACCCGTCAGCCGTCACCGAAAGGTCTGCCGGTGGGGGAAGTCATTGAGGTACTGGGCGAACATCTTGCGCCGGGTATGGAAATCGACGTGGCGATCCGAAGCCACAATATTCCTCACGAATGGCCAGAGGAAGTCGAGGCTGAAACTAAGAAAATTCCGGATCAGGTAAAAGCAGCAGACAAGAAAAACCGCATCGATCTACGTCATCTGCCATTCGTCACTATTGACGGTGAAGACGCCCGCGACTTCGACGATGCTGTGTACTGCGAGCGCAACAAGAACACTGGTGGCTGGCGCTTATGGGTGGCCATTGCCGATGTCTCGCATTATGTGAAGGTGAAATCTCCCCTCGATAATGAGGCGTATCAGCGCGCGACGTCGGTGTATTTTCCGGGCTTCGTTGTACCGATGCTGCCAGAGAAACTGTCCAATGGTTTGTGTTCTCTGAACCCGCACGTCGACCGCCTGACCATGGTCTGTGAAATGACCATCTCCAAAGCCGGGCGTATTTCAGGCTACAAGTTTATGGAAGGGATTATTCACTCCCATGCCCGCCTGACGTACAACAAAGTCTGGGACATGATTAATCCGGATGCCGACAAAGAGACTCAGGCCCAATGGCGTGAACATTACGCCGATGTCGTGCCTCACGTCGATGAGTTGTATCGCTTATTTCATATTCTCCGCGAGCAGCGTGAAGTCCGTGGTGCGATGGATTTTGATTCGGTCGAAACCCGTATCGTGTTCGATGCAGAACGCAAGATTCAGGAAATTGTACCGACCGAGCGCCATCACGCACACATGCTGATTGAAGAGTGCATGTTGGCGGCGAACGTCTGTGCGGCTGATTTCTTCACTCGTTATGAGATTCCGGCACTGTACCGCGTTCACAAAGGCCCAAGTTCAGAGAAGCTCGAAAACCTCGGCGCTTTCCTCGGTGAAATGGGGCTGACGATGCCAAACGGTAAAGATCCTGCGCCTAAGGATTACCAGACGCTGCTCAGCCAGATTGAAAAGCGCCCGGATTCGCACTTAATACAGACGGTGCTACTGCGCTCACTCAGTCAGGCGAAGTACGAGCCTGAGAACGAAGGTCACTTTGGTCTGGCGTACAAAGCGTACACGCACTTTACGTCACCGATCCGTCGCTACCCGGACCTTCTGGTTCATCGCGGTATCCGCAGCGTTATCCGCAGTGAGCAGGAGTGTAAGCACGTACTTCGCGCAGAAGGCACGAAGAACATGGCCAAACGTACGATTTATCCATACGACCTGCAGGCCATGGTCAATATGGGCGAGCACTGCTCTATGGCCGAGCGCCGCGCAGACGATGCTACCCGTGATGTCACCGACTTCCTGAAGTGTGAATATATCCGCGACAAAGTGGGTGAAGATTTTGAAGGTGTTATTTCTGCCGTAACAGGGTTCGGTTTATTCGTTGAACTTAAAAATGTTTACGTCGAAGGCCTCGTGCATGTCAGCACACTGCAGAATGATTTCTATCAGTTCGATGCGGTTAAGCATCGTCTTATCGGCGAGCGCACGCGTCGCAGCTTCCGTCTCGGTGACAACATCTGGGTGAAAGTGGTTGGCGTTGATCTGGATGATCGCAAGGTCGACTTCGAATTAACTACCGCGCCTGTTAATGCCGGACGGAGTGCTGATAGCCTGGATATGCCGAAACCCGCTCGCTTACCGCGCAAGCGCCCTGCTGGTGGCAAGGCGGGCGAGAAAAAGGGCATGACCAAAGAAGAGCTGATGAATCCGGGTAAAAAGAAAGCCGGTTCAGGTAAATCAGGCGGACCGGGCTCGACCAGGGCCGACAGCAAAAAAACATCGAAGAAAAAGCCCAGTAAACGCCAGAAGCTGAACGCTAAGAAAAGTGCAGGAGCATCGGGCAAAGCTGCTTCTAAATCGACCGCTAAGAAGAATCCACGTAAGAAAAAATAAATGAAGCTTGAATCGGTTTACGGCATCCACGCCGTTACAACACTGCTGCAACGATCCCCTGGTCAAGTGGTGGAAATCTGGGTTCAGAAAGGTCGGGTTGATGCAAAAATGCAGAAAATCCTCGATCTGGCAGAGGCCGAAGGCTTGTCCGTCATGGAAGCCGATAAGGGGTTGCTTAACCAGAAGGCGGAAGGCAACCATCAGGGTATTGTGGCACTGAGAAAACCCGTGCAGGGGAAGTCAGAAAAACACCTGCCGGATATCCTCGATAACATCACTGGCGACCCGTTTGTATTGATTCTCGATGGCGTGACTGACCCTCATAACCTGGGGGCCGTATTACGTACCGCCGATGCGGCAGGTATTCATCTGGTCATCGCTCCGAAAGACAAGTCGGCACCGTTGACGGCAGTGGCTGCTAAAGTCGCTTGTGGCGCTGCAGAAGCAGTGCCGTATATTCAGGTAACGAACCTGGCGCGGACCATGAAAGACCTGCAGGAGCGTGGCATCTGGATTATTGGTACGGCGGGCGAAGCAACCACCACGATTTACCAGCAGGACTGCAAAGGCCCTCTGGCGTTGGTCATGGGCGCTGAAGGCCCGGGCATGCGTCGCCTGACGCGAGAGCATTGCGACCACCTTGTGAAGATCCCCATGGCCGGTGAGGTCAGCTCACTGAATGTGTCAGTAGCAACCGGTGTCTGTCTGTTCGAAGCGGTGCGCCAGCGTGGTGGTGCCTCGGGTAAAACGTCCGGATAAGTCAGGAATACAAAGTAATGGAAATATACATGAGCTGGTGGAACGAACTGGTGGGTCAGGACTACGAATGGTTCTGGAATGTCGGTATCGCTCTGACTCTGACACTGATAGCAGGCCTTTTCTGGCGCATGTTGCGCAAACGTCTGGTACAGCTTGTCGCAAGCACGGAGAACCACTGGGACGACGTGGTCATCAATGCGATTGCAGTGCCAGTTAACTGGATGATTGTCGCGGTTGGCCTGACCTGGGCCGGAGACATCACCGCCGCGTATTACGATAAAGAAGTGCAGGGCAGCATCTCGGTGGTGCGCCAGTTATCGCTGATTATTCTTGCCGCCTGGGCCATGTGGCGCTTAATTAACCGCGTCGAAGAAAAACAACTCGAAGGTGGCATGGACCCGACGACGGTTCAGCTGGTCGGCAAACTGGCTAAGCTCGCCGTGACCATACTCATCATACTGCCGGTTTTTCAGTTGTTGGGGATTTCAATCTCGGGGATTCTTGCCTTCGGTGGTATGGGCGGCCTGATTGTTGGTCTGGCGGCGAAAGATCTGCTGGCGAACTTCTTCGGTTCGCTGATTATCTATCTCGATAAGCCATTCAAGGTAGGTGACTGGATACGTTCACCGGATCGTTCAATTGAAGGTACGGTCGAAAGCATCGGCTTTCGCGTGACCCGCATACGTACATTCGATAAGCGTCCGCTGTATGTCCCTAACTCTGTGTTCACCAGTATCTCAGTAGAGAACCCGTCACGGATGCTGAATCGTCGCATCTATGAAACCATTGGTGTGCGCTATCAGGATGCGCAAGTCGTACGGGGCATCATGGAAAAAGTACGCGACATGCTGCGCCAGCATGGTGAGATCGATCAGGATCAGACCATGATTGTAAATTTTAATGCGTTTGGTGCGTCGAGCCTTGATTTCTTTATTTACACCTTCACTAAGACTACTGACTGGGTGCATTACCATGAGGTGAAGCAAGACGTACTGCTCAAAATAATGGATATCATCCATGAGAGTGGTGCTGACTGTGCCTTTCCGACAAGGACATTGCACCTCGAAAGCATGCCTGCGGAACTCTCACGCAGAGAGACTGCCGCACAGGGTGTCACACAAGGGTAATCCTGTGTTGGTAGCTTGATAGGCTATTGCTATCAGATGGTTTGAAAAGATCAATTTAACGTATAAGCTCCATGCTTCTAGTATGGAACTCGTTCAAACATAAACCTAATGGAGAAACACCATGATCGATACAGAAATTAAGCCATTTAGCGCAACGGCATTCAAAGATGGCGAATTCGTTGACGTAACTGACGCTGACGTAAAAGGTAAGTGGGCTATCTTCTTCTTCTACCCAGCTGACTTCACTTTCGTTTGCCCAACTGAACTGGGTGATGTGGCTGACAAATACGAAGAATTGCAGAAGCTGGGCGTAGAGGTGTTCTCTGTTTCTACCGATACTCACTTCGTACACAAAGCATGGCACGATGCTTCTGAAACCATCGGTAAGATCAAGTACTACATGCTGGGCGACCAGAACGGCACTATCACCAACAACTTCGGTGTAATGCGTCCAGGCCAGGGTCTGGCAGACCGTGCTACTTTCCTGATCGATCCAGACGGTGTTATCCAGGCAATGGAAATCACTGCTGAAGGTATCGGCCGTGACGCTGACGACCTGATGCGTAAAGTGAAAGCTGCTCAGTACGTTCGCAACAACCCAGGTCAGGTTTGCCCTGCTAAGTGGAAAGAAGGCGACGAGACTCTGGCTCCTTCACTGGATCTGGTTGGTAAGATCTAATTCTGGCCTCGCTGAGACGCGATCTGCGGTGTTATTTTTTCGCTCGTCCCTGCGCCTACCAATCTGGTATGTCTTGGGTACTCGCTCAAAAATGCCTTGCAGCTCATCGCCTCAGCTGTGCCAGATGATCTGAGTTAGCGCCTTGTCGCTAACGCTCAGATGTGTGATGAAAACCCTGGCTTCTGCTGGGGTTTTTCTTTTTGGGTACTCGCTCAAGGATGCCTTGCAGCTTATCGCCTCAGCTGTGCCAGATGATCTGAGCTAGCGGCGTTATCGCTAACGCTCAGACTGAACTAGCTGCGTTGCCTGCGCGGTGTTAAAAGTTGGTTTCGGAATGCTCATTTAGGTGAACTAAACTCCGCTTCCTCAACCAACTTTTGCCTTGCGCAGCCTGCCTCGCAAACGCTCAGATAAAAGACTGAAACCCTGGCTTAGCCGGGGTTTTTCGTTTCGGTTTTTGACATTGCGGATGATGAGTACCAATATATACCAATAATTGGTATTGAGGGGCGAGGTTATGGCTAAGAACACCAGCGTTACGCTTGGCGATCACTTTGATGGTTTTGTTGCTGAGCAGGTACAGAGCGGCCGTTATGGCTCGGTCAGTGAGGTTATTCGTGCCGGTTTGCGCAAGCTCGAGGATGATGAGCAGGCATTAGCGATGCTGCGCAGCGAGATAGCGAAAGGTCTGAACTCGTTAGAAGATAATGGCAGTAAGCCACTGGATATGAATTCGGTGAAGGCTCGGGGAAGAGCAATGCTGAAGAAAGATAGTTAGTATCTGATTGCAGTTAAGCCAAACGATAGGGAATGTCCGATGCTTAATACTGAAGTTTCTTCTGAAGCAGAGAATGATCTGCTCTCGATCTGGTTGTACATCGCCGCCGATCAGCCGATCAACGCAGATCGTTTCTTGGACAAGTTGCTGGTTGCCATAGAGCGTTTGGCTGAGTTTCCATTACTGGGTGTGGAACGTGAAGAGTTGGCTAATGGAGTTCGTAGTTTGTATGTTGACCGCTACGTTATCTATTACGTGGTTTCGGACGCATCATTGAGTATTGTCAGAGTACTCTCTGCTGATATGGACTCCCAACAGTACTTCTGAGCCAACCAGTACATCTGCGCTTATCTATAGATAGGACTTCATAGTAAGAAGCCAAAGCCCTTATTAGTCAGTCACTATCACCCTCTTAGAAAAGATTGATTTATCTTATCAATACTGAGGCGCTACTATAATCCTGTACTTTGAATTAAGGCGCTTCCGGCACCATATAAGTAGCAGCCAGAAGCCGAATCAACATAAAGGAAACCATCATGCTTGATGCAAACATGAAACAACAGCTGGGCGCATACCTTGATAACCTGCGTAACCCGATTTCACTGCTGGTCGCTGTGGATGGTTCGCCTAAGTCGAATGAACTGGAAGAGCTGGCGCGTGAGATCGCAGAGCTGAACGATAAGATTTCTGTCAGCACGACTGAAGACAAAATTAATGGTCGTGCACCGGTGATGGCGATTGCGAAAGAAGACAACGCTCCGCGTGTATTCTTCGCGGGTATTCCGCTGGGCCACGAGTTTACCTCTCTGGTCCTGGCACTGCTGCAGGCAGGTAGCCACCCATCGAAGGAAGACCAGGCATTACAGGATCAGGCGAAGGCACTGACTAAAGAACTGAACTTTGAAGTGTACGTGTCGCTTTCGTGCCACAACTGCCCGGATGTCGTTCAGTCGATTAACCTGATGGCGGCTCTGAATCCGAACATCACCGCAACCATGATTGATGGCGGTGTATTCCAGGAAGAAGTGACCAGTAAAGACATCATGGCGGTGCCTGCGCTGTACCTGAATGGTGAGCCACTGGCGAACGGTAAGCAGACTCTGGCAGACATCATTAACCTGGTTGATGACGATGCCGACGAGAAAGCCGCCGCTGCACTGAAAGACAAAGATCCCTTCGACGTTCTCGTTGTCGGTGGTGGCCCTGCAGGCGCGTCTGCAGCGATTTATGCGGCTCGTAAGGGTATCCGTACCGGTGTCGTTGCAGACCGCTTTGGTGGGCAGGTCGCAGACACTGTGGGAATTGAGAACTTCATCTCTGTACCTTACACCGAAGGTCCGAAGTTGGTGGCGCACCTCGAAGAGCATGTCAAAGAATATGACGTTGATGTGATGAAGGCCCAGAAAGCCGTTGGTGTTCGTAAAACAGACAGCGGCCTGACCGAAGTTGAGCTGTCGAATGGCGCTGTGCTCAGTGGCAAGTCAGTGATTCTGGCTACAGGCGCTCGCTGGAGAGAGATGAACGTTCCGGGTGAGCAGGAATACCGTAATAAAGGTGTGGCGTACTGTCCACACTGTGACGGTCCTCTGTTCAAAGGCAAAAAAGTGGCTGTGATTGGTGGTGGTAACTCAGGTATTGAAGCTGCAATTGATCTCGCAGGTATCGTTGAGCATGTAACTGTACTTGAGTTTTCAGACACACTGCGTGCGGATGCCGTACTGGTGAAGAAAGCAGAATCTCTGCCGAATGTTGAAATCATCAAACAGGCAATGACCACAGAAGTACTGGGCGATGGTCAGCGTGTTACCGGTCTGCAGTATAAAGACCGCGAAACAGACGAAACTCATATCGTCGAGCTCGCTGGTATCTTCGTACAGATCGGTCTGGTGCCAAACACTGAGTTCCTTAAGGACACAGTGACACTGACTGAACGCGGCGAAGTGGTGATTGATGACCACGGGCAAACCAGTATTCCGGGCATATTTGCCGCGGGTGACTGTACGAATGTACCGTACAAGCAGATCATCATCTCGATGGGGGCCGGTGCAACGGCCGCGCTTGGCGCATTCGATCACCTGATTCGTAACTGATTTTAATTAAAGCACCCTGGCCACCGTAAAGTGGCCTTCCTCTGAAAAAGAGGGAAAAAGCCGCAAGACATGAAGTCTTAGTGGCTTTTTTTATGCGTGCTGATTCAAGCCAAATATAGTTCCTTAAAATTCAAAAAATATAATTCGAACTATTTTCGATATGAGCTCTCCGATTACGTACTCGTTTTTTATTACGGAGATGTTTTTATGAAAATGGTCATGAACACACTGACAAAGAAAATGGCAATTCTTGGTATCGCTGGCGCCTGTGCCGCTCCGGTAATGGCGGATCGTGCAATGTATGCCGGTGGTGGTCTGGGAATGGCAGAGCTGGGAGACGACAATGACGTCACCATGCCATACGGTCGTTTTGGCATGTACATCAATGAGAACTTTTCCGGTGAAGTTCGTGCTGGTTTTGGCCTTGATGACGATGGCGTGGAGCTGGACAGCCTGCTGGGCGGTTATGTCCGTGGTGGTATTGCCTTATCTGACGTATTTTTTCCATACGCTATCGTCGGTCTGACCCGTGCGGATTACAGCTATGACAATGGCGCCTTCAGTGATTCTGACGATGAAATGGGCCTTTCTATGGGTATTGGCGCAGACTTCAACATCAATGAGCGATTAGAAATTAACGCAGAATATATGAACTACATCGACGACGATGATGTAGAACTGGATGCTCTTGGTGTTGGTCTGGCCGTGAACTTCTGAGGTATGCTCTGGGGTATGACTGAATCGCATACCTCTCATAATTCGCATGCCTCTTCACCTCGGCCTGAGCACAGCTGCCCGCTGTGCGGCGCTGACAACCACTGTCAGCCCGCCGCTGCGGGCTCTTTCGATACTCTATGCTGGTGTATGACTGAGACAATCAGTCAGCACGCTCTCGACCAGATCCCCGCTTCAAGCCGGAATAAAGCCTGTCTTTGTCCCTCCTGTGCCACTGATGGCAATCAAACCCAGCAAAAGTCCCGACATACGTAAAACTGTCATAGTTCACTGGTATCCCTGACCTCTGGTCGAATAGCTGGTTTGGCGTATCAGGTTCGGCCAAGTAGCTGCATTGTTCAGACCCTTGGCATAGGGTGACATTAGCAGTACTGACGAAATGGCCTTCGGGTTCTATAGAATAATGACAGTGGCAGCTGAGTTCTGTAGCGATGCCACTCTGAATAGGCAGGGATACTATGTCTGGTACACACTCAGTTCTGGCGCACGTGCAGGAAGCAGATAACGCGCCGGTCAATACAACTTTTCTTAACGATGTTCTGCGTGGGCTTAGTCAGCCTCAGAAGTCATTGTCATCCAAATACTTCTACGATGAAGCCGGAGATCACTTATTCCAACGTATTATGCGTTGTGACGACTACTACCTGACCCGTTGTGAAATGGAAGTGTTTCGCGAAAAAGCGAACGAGCTGGTGTCCGAGTTGAATATCGACGGAGCCGGATTTGACCTTGTAGAACTTGGGGCCGGTGACGGAATAAAGACACGTCATTTGCTGCGGTACCTGTCAGAAGCGAGTGCTCACTTCCGATACTTACCGGTCGATATTTCTGGTCACATTCTCGATGTGTTGTGCGCGGGTATTCAGCAGAATGTTTCAGATGTCGATATTCACCCGTTCGAAGGCGATTACTTTGCTGCGTTAGGGGAAATTGACCGGTTTTCTCAACGTCGCAAAGTTGTGCTGTTTCTCGGGTCTAACATCGGAAACATGCCCGTCGAGGACTGCCACACATTCTGCCTGCGTCTTGGTGAGCACATGCACCCGGGTGATTTACTAATTACAGGCTTTGATCTTAAAAAAGACCCTCGCACGATATTAAAAGCATACGACGACAGCGACGGGCTGACACGGGAATTCAATCTTAATTTACTCCGCCGGATTAATGGTGAATTAGGAGCCGACTTCCGGTTAGAAAACTTTGAATACTTCCAGACCTACAACCCTGTCAGTGGCGCATGCCAGAGCTATCTGATCAGTCAGAAAAACCAGACGGTGAGCATCGCAGGGCGCTCAATATCATTCGAGAAGCATGAGCCTGTATTTATGGAGGTCTCGCGCAAATTCAGTCTGACAGAGGTCGATGATCTGGCGGTAACAACCGGATTTTCACCAGTAAAACATTGTCTGGATAGCAAGGGCTGGTTCGTTAACGCCGTCTGGATGAAGAACTGATGTCAGATTTGCTGAATCAATATCGCCTGGTCCGGGCTGCCTCTGAGTCGATATGCCGGAATCTCTCGGCTGAAGACTATGTTGTTCAGCCTGTTGTGGATGTGAGCCCGCCGAAATGGCATCTCGCTCATACCACTTGGTTCTTTGAGACCTTTATTCTTTCACCGCACTCTTCCGGCTATCAGGTATTTCATCCGGCGTGGGGGTATCTGTTTAACAGTTACTACGAAACGGTTGGCGAGCGCGTACCGAGAGCAGACCGGGGAAACCTGAGCCGTCCAACGGTCGATGAAGTCTACGCGTACCGGAGTTACGTTGATGATGCCATGGCTCAGTTTCTGGAGCGTAACGAACTCTCCCCTGAGCTCGAAGCATTGGTGGTACTGGGCCTGAATCACGAGCAACAGCACCAGGAACTGCTGATTACGGATATTAAATACATCCTTGGCCATAACCCCTTATACCCACCTCTGGAAGTACCTGAACTGCGATCGGCTCAGGCTTTCGCCTCCGAGTTAACAGAGCAATGGGCTGCCGTGGGAGGTGGTGTTTATTCGGTGGGTGTCCCGGCCAGTCATAAAGGGTTTTCGTTTGATAACGAACATGGAGCACACAAGCAGTACATCGAAGATTTTGAAATACGTCGCTCTCTGGTCACTAACCGTGAGTACCAGGCTTTTATAGAAGACGGTGGGTATCTACGGTTTGATTTATGGCATTCCGACGGATGGAGTTGGGTGCAGGAAACAAATGCAGAAGCGCCTCTGTATTGGCAGAAGCCCGAACAGGAATGGATGGTTTATGACTTCAATGGATTGCGTCCTGTTCAGCCTGACCTGCCAGTAGCGCATGTGAACTTTTACGAGGCATCGGCGTTCGCAGCATGGAAAGGCTGCCGCTTGCCAACCGAGTCAGAATGGGAAGTCGCTTCTCATAAGATCCAGTGGGGCGAGCGCTGGGAGTGGACCAACAGTGCCTACCTACCTTACCCAGGTTTCAGTACAGCCAGCGGCGCTGTTGGTGAGTATAACGGCAAGTTTATGGTGAACCAGATGGTGCTGCGCGGTGGTTCAGTCGCGACGCCAGAAGGGCACAGCCGGAAAACCTATCGCAACTTCTTCCAACCCTGGCTCAAATGGCAATATATGGGAATCCGTCTGGTGCGTTGAGCTGCGTTTGTCGCGCTTGCTTCTTTACCGGCTTGGTGTAATCTCACGCTTCGAAATTCGTTAACTAAGAGCTAGTTTTCATGCCTAAGGCCAGTGAAATTAAAAAGAATGCTGCGGTTGAGTACAACGGCAGCGTGTACTTCGTAAAAGACATCGAGCGTTCTGTGCCCCAAGGCCGCGCCGGTGGTTCTATCTACCGTATGCGTATGTACGATGTGGTGACTGGCGCTAAGCTGGATGAGTCTTTCAAAGACAGCGATATGCTGAACCTGGCGGATCTGGTTCGTCGCCCCGTGACTCTGTCGTACATTGATGGTGACGAGTACAACTTCATGGACTCTGAAGACTTCACCATGTACCCGCTGAACAAAGAGACCATCGCTGAAGAGTCGATGTTTATCAATGAAGAGACTCAAGGGCTGCAGGTGGTTGTTCTTAACGAGTCTGCGGTAGGTGTTGATCTGCCAACTATCGTTGAGCTGGTGATCGTTGAGACTGCGCCAGCAATGAAAGGTGCGTCTGCGACATCCCGTACTAAACCTGCGACATTGAGCACAGGTTTGGTCGTGCAGGTGCCTGAGCATATCGCAGAGGGCGACCGCATTAAGGTGAATACCGATGAAAGCAAGTTCACAGGTCGTGCGAACTGATCTGAGTTTCTTTCATACTGAGCCCGGATTATCCGGGCTTTTTTGTATCTGAGACGTGGACATACTTTGGCTTCAATATTTCTTAAAAAGCCGCCGGTGCAGGCAGTACGTGATGACTTGCGTCTCGGTGACTTTTTAGACCTTCCACCTGAAATACGTTTTCCCGGACGGTTGCTACTTGTTTTTGTACGGCATACCGGGTGCCCTTTTGCTGAGCGCGATATCAAACGCGTGAGTGGCTGGGCGGCAGAGAATTCTGAGGTTCATGTGGTTATCGTTACGCATGGTGATGAGGCGTTACGTGACGTCTGGTTGGAAGATATAGGCGGCGCCGAGGGGCTGACCTTCTATCATGATCCAGAGCGTCACCTTTATGGTCAGGCAGGTCTGGGCTTCAGCGCTGCGTCTCACTTTATGGGCTTGCCCTCGTTATTGGGAGTCATGCGTTTATGGCGAGAGGGCATCCGCAACCGAAGCGCATCAGGCACCCGCTGGCAGCGTGCGGGCGTCTTGCTACTGGAGGATGGCAAACTGATCTGGAGGTATATTCCTGAATCTGCCGAAGGCTTCCGCTTACCTTAGAAATCCTCGTGTGGAAAGTAGTGGCTCTGTTTATCGAACTGTCTGCTGAATTCTCCGGCGTTTTGCTGAATATACTCAACAAATGCCCGCGCTGCTGGCGTCAGACTTTTGTTTGCGGGGTGTACTAGGCACCAGCTACGGCGCAGTGGAAAGTGCTCAATGGGAAGAATCTGCAGGGTACCTAGCTGAAGTTCGGGCAAAATACTCAACTTCGGTAAGACAGCGACGCCAAGACCGGCAATGACTGCATGTTTAATCGCATCGTTTGAGCCCAGAATCATAGCCTCAGGTATCTTCAGTCGGGTTTCATGGCAGTGAACCTCGAGTGCGAGCCGGCTACCTGAGCCCGCTTCCCGCATCAGTAACCGGCTGTTGAGAAACTCTTCGGCGCTGACGGTTGGTTGGCTGAGCAATGGGTGCTCTGCCGGTGCGACTGCTACCAGTTCGTTATCGAGGAAGGGGATTGAGATCAGCCCTTTGCCATCTGGCACCATCCCCATAATGACAAGGTCGTCGACGTTATCGCTTAAGCGCTCGATTGCTGTTGCCCTGTTAACCACCCGTACACTGATCCGCACGTCAGGGTTTTTATCGAGAAAGGGGCGCATGAGGTATGGCACAACGTATTGCGCAGTATTTACTGCGGTAATGCGCAATTCGCCGGCGACCCGGCCTTCCAGAGCTGCAAGCTCTGTTTGCAGGTCGAGGATCTCTGCGAAGATGCCTTTCACTGCATCGTACATACGCTCGCCAGCCGCTGTGGTGTAAAGCTTGCGGCCTATGTATTCGAACAGCGATGTGCCCAACGCTTGCTCAAGCTGTCGTACCTGACTGCTCACCGCCGGCTGGGTCAGACCGAGCAGGTCGCCTGCCTGGCTGTAACTGCGCAGTTCATAGACGGCTTTGTATACCTGGAGCTGGCGGAATGTCAGGCGACTGGCAAGTTTCTGGATGGTGAGCGGCATCAGGTTTCTCTATAAGATTCAGCTTATGGATGGTATTAAATATATCAGTTTTGATTTTGTTGTACGGACTTATAATGTTGCTCTGGCGACAGATGCAGCAGAGCAGCTTGTTTGGGCTATGTTGTGATGTGGCTAAATCATTTAGGCTACGCAACCCTGAAGAAGAGGAATGACAGTGAAAGACGTTATCAATGGTGTGCTCAACTTCCGTAAGAATGTTTATCCAGAGCGGAAAGACCTGTTTGGTACCCTCGCGGGTGGGCAAAGCCCCGAGTTCCTCTTCATCACTTGTTCGGACTCGCGTATTGATCCTAATCTGCTGACAGGGTCCGATCCGGGTGACCTGTTTATCTGCCGTAATGCCGGTAACATCATTCCACCACACTCTAACGAAACGGGCGGTATGACGGCCTCTATCGAGTATGCAGTTGCTGTGTTGGGTGTACGCCATATTATTGTGTGTGGCCATACAGACTGTGGTGCGGTGAAAGGTGCTCTGGACATGGATGGCCTGAATGGCCTACCTCACGTTAAAGAGTGGTTGGGGCATTGTCGCTCGGCGATGGAGATTGTGCGCGAGCGAAACGGCATTGAAAGTGGCGCCTGTCTTGGCCATGAGCACTTGAATGAAGCCATTGAAGAGAACGTTCTTCAGCAGGTTCAGCATCTGCGTACACATCCCGTTGTCGCTGCCAAACTTGCCACAGGTAAGGTAGAGATTCACGGTTGGGTGTACAATATCGAGACCGGTGGCATCCGTTGTTCAGTAGAGACCGGTACTTCCTTCGAAAATTTCGAGTCTCGATACCAGAAAGAGATTGCTGAAATTAAGTGACTAAAGTCACTACATTATGTAACAAAACGGGCCATTGTTTCTGTGGCTCGTTTTACCCATTGGCTATGGCCTGAAAAGGCGTAAACTCCTCAGTCAGTTAATAGACAAATTTTAGTTTAATTAACAGTTGTTTATTTTCTTGTCATCACAGTGATGACGTCAGATGGTGGGGCACTGCCCCGATAATAAAAATAATAAGAACATAATTCACACTACGTCTGCGCGCCATTGATGGCGATTCCCGTGGTGGTGTTTCTGACTCTCTTATTATTTTTTGTCGCATTGGGACACCTCCCTTTTGCCACCTTTCTGACACTGCTTGAACAATAAAATAAATGAGCCCTATGAAAAGGGACAGGAGTTCTCACTATGTCAGCGAACAAAGCAGCGCAGAAGAAACTGCCTCCGATCAAAATGCGCTTCAAAAAGCGTGAAGACATTACTCTCGACGAGTGTCTGGGAATGTACGAACTGTTTAAGGTGTACTACCAGAACACGCCGTTTGAACAGTTCCTGGAAGACTTCTCGAATAAAACCGGTGCTCACATTGCTAAGCGCAAAACCGACGGCAAGGTCGTGGGTTTCTCGACGGGTGTTGCCCGCACCATTGAAGTCGACGGCAAGCCAGTCCGAATTCTCTTCAGCGGTGATACTGTGATGGCAAAAGAATACTGGGGGCATTCTGCATTCCCTCAGTCATTTTTCCGCTGGTTGCTTTCAGAGCGTCTCCGTCATCCGACTCTGCCGATGTACTGGTTCCTGATTTCTATGGGCTACCGTACCTACCTGATTCTGGCAAACAACTTCTACAAGTATTACCCGAACATTGACGGTGATGATCCGCACCTGAAGAATGTTGCTTTTACTGCTGCGGATAACATCTTCCCGGGCGCACTCAATCGTGAAACGGGCCTTCTGGACTTCGGTGAGGACGCCTGTACACTGTCAGACTTCGTAACACCGATCACTGACAAAGAGCGTGCTGTGCCTAAGATCGCTTTCTTTGAAAGCCGTAACCCAAGCTGGCATAAAGGCGATGAAATGGCCTGTGTTGGTTCTCTGGACTGTGGTTCGTTTGGTCGGGTTATTCTGGATGCGCGTCGCACCCTCTTTAAGAAGGGAACACGCAAGACCCAGAAACAGGCAAGTTCGGCTGTGGTTAACCACAAACCTGAGAACATTGAGGTGACCGTAGACGATATTTACAACAAAGAATCTGACAGTAAGACTGCCTGATAACGTTGTGAACTCCTGAAAAAGCCCGGCTGTTTTGCAGTCGGGCTTTTTTATTTCTCATTTACTTAGTTCGGATAGCGCTGACGCAGATACTCGAACATAGCTCTCATGCCCATAGCTTCACCACCGACAGGTTTCCCACGGAGTGCTCGGCGATTCCAGGCCATAACGTCGAAATGCACCCATGGAGTTTCTTCGACGAATGCTTCCAGATACAGCGCGGCTGTGATTGCTCCCCCGAATGGGCCGGGAACGGAGTTGACCATATCGGCAACTTCGCTGTGCAGGGCTTCTTTGTACATGCGGAACAGGGGCAGGTTCCAGACAGGGTCCGATATCTTTTCACCCGCTTGCATAAGGTCACCAGCCAGCTGCTTCTGATTCGTGAAGAAGCCGGGCAGGTCCGTGCCAAGTGCAACACGGCATGCGCCCGTTAACGTTGCGAAGTCGATCATCAGGTCAGGCTTTTCGCTGGCACCTTCGAACAATGCGTCACACAGTACCAGGCGGCCCTCTGCGTCAGTGTTGTCGATCTCGACGGTCAAACCTTTGCGAGTCGGAATAACATCGCCGGGTCTGAAAGCATTGCCACTGACTGCGTTCTCAGCGGCGGGGATAAGCAGACGCAGGCGCACTGGTAGCTTATTGGCCATGATCAGGTAGGCCAGACCGATCGTGTGGGCTGCACCACCCATATCTTTCTTCATCAGGCGCATTGAATCGCCAGGTTTCATATTCAGACCGCCACTGTCGAAGCAGATACCTTTACCTACTAACGTGACCTTAGGGTGGTCTGGATCTCCCCAGGTCATATCAATCAGGCGAGGGTCATGCTCGCTGGCGCGGCCTACCGCATGGATCATAGGGTAGTTCTGTTCAAGCAGTTCTGAACCCACGATATCCCGGACTTTTGCGCCGAATTCATCGGCCATTGAATGAACCGCTGATGATATGTTCTGCGGCATCATGTCAGACGCAGGTGTATTGATCAGGTCGCGAACGCGTTTGGTGCCTTCTGTTAAACGGCGTGCTTCTTCAATAATGGCTTCGTTATTCAGGGACAGTTTTGCGGTGACTGCCGATTTCTCTGTGTACCGGTCAAAGCGATAGGCGCCGACGCCCCAGCCGAAGGCAAGAGCCAGCAGGCTTTCATCGGAAAGGTCAGAAACGGGAGTGTATGTTCCAGCTGGCAATGCACTGGAAAGGTTGCCACAGACGAAGAAATCTTCGGTAGATTCAACCACGCACAAAACGCTATCAATGCTTCCGTCTGTTGCTGGAATGATGGTGTGGCCGGAGCCAGCATAGCCCGAATGCAGAAGCCATTGTTTGACGTGTTCCGGCTGACTATCGAGCCAGTTGGCGTAGTGCTCTTTCTCGATCAGGTGAAGGGGCGTACCTTCCTGGCTATGCATCAGTACTGCAGACATCGTTATTTCCTGTTTCTGGGTATTCGCTTAGTAGTATAGGAGTATAACAAGGGTAACAGAACCGGACAGATATACAGGGTTCGGGTAAACTAAGCCGCTTTTATTCTGGGCCTTGGGAGGCAGAATGTGGGATGAAATTGGCGGTGGCTTTCTGATCGGTGCCGCCGCGTCTTTGCTCTGGGTGGGCATCGGTCGCATCAGTGGTATGACCGGGGTGCTTTCCAGTTTGTTTCTGGTTATGGACTCAGGGCGCCATTGGGCACTTGCGTTTCTGGTCGGGCTATTGGTTGCCTGGCCGGTCGTGCAGGCGGCCGGTTATTCAACTCCGATAAACATTACTGACAACACTGGGCTTCTGATTGCTGCGGGGCTCCTTGTGGGGTTTGGTACCTATATTGGCAATGGCTGTACCAGTGGTCATGGAGTGTGCGGCATGGGCCGGCTTTCGTTCCGCTCATTCGTCGCGACACTGACCTTTATCGCAGCCGGTATTGTGACCGTCGCCATGATGAATGCAGTGGGGCTGAGTCTATGAAGTATGTTATCCCTTTCCTGAGTGGCCTCCTTTTTGGACTTGGCCTGCTGGTTTCAGGCATGAATGATCCACAGAAAGTCCGGGCATTTCTGGATGTATTCGGGAGCTGGCAGCCGGAATTAATCGCAGTGATGGGCGCCGCAGTGGTGACCTTCTTCATCGTCTTTCAATTAAGCAAATCCCGGAATAAACCTCTGTTCGCTTCGAGTTTTCACCTGCCAAGCCTGCAGGATATTGACCTTCGTTTGGTTGCTGGTGCCGCTATGTTTGGAATAGGTTGGGGGCTGGTCGGGCTATGCCCGGGGCCAGCGCTGGTTGACGTATTGTCTGGTAATGAGAGCGTACTTATTTTTGTTGGGGCGCTGATTGCCGGCAACCGCTTGGCTCACTATTTTGTTGGACCAGCAAAAAGCAGCTAAGAGTAGACAGGAATAAACAAGAATAACTAAGAAGCCTTGATCAGAATTTACTATCGGGCCGTTAGTTAATATCTGTTTCTGTTTGGTGCTGACACACGGTTAACTGTGAATATCGTTAATTGAGGGCCAGCACTATGCATCGCTTATCTGATTCCGCTGTATTCATCCTGTCTGTCTTCGGCCAGCCTCATCTTTGTATTGATGAGGCGGCACATTCAGATTCAGAGAACGCGTGACAGAAACTCTTCGGCGTCTTTCACAGACTGTTCCGGAATTTCTTCCATCGGTACATGGCCGACACCTGGGTAGGTAATCAACTCTGACCCTTTGATGTCCCGATGAAACAGTGGCGCGTTCTTCGGCGTGATCCAGATGTCTTTTTCACCCCACTGAATCAGAGTGGGGGCGGTTACGTCAGAAACTCTCTCAGGCGTCATATTGTCGAGCTCCTCAAAGATTTTCAGCAGCGATAACGGATTGCCTTTGTGCAGCATCATATCCTGATAACACGGTATTTTTTCTTCCGCTATGCGTCGCTTGTCCCCGTATACCTCACCGAGAATGTATCTGACAACAAACTGAGGCGTTGCTACCCGCACCAGGTGGCGAAGGTAGGGAGTTGTGAAAAGCTTCATGATCAGAGGAAGCTGCATTGGGTAGCCCGCTGCATCCAGAAGTACGAGCGCCTGAACTTTTTCAGGGTGCTCTGCCGCGAAGCTCCAGGAGATATAGCCACCTAGCGAGTTTCCTACCAGGACCGCTTTCTCCAGCTTCAGGTGCTCCAGCAGCGCATTGATACGGTCGACAATTCCTTCGATGGAGGTATCCCCGTCACTGATAGCACCGCTTAAGCCGAAGCCAGGCACATCAAGGCGAATAATCCGGTATTTCCCCTTCAGGTGCTCAACCCAGCCATCCCAGGTCTGGAGCGAGGCCATGATGCCATGCAGCATGATAAGGACTGGTGCGTTTTCGTCCTGACTGCCCTCAACCCGGTAGTGAATATTGTCACCACGGTAATGGAAGAATCGGGAGTTATCGTTGGTATAGATCTCGGCCAGCTCTGCTGTACTCAGTTTCGTCAGCCCCAGGTAACGCATCAATGACATGCTGCTTTCCTTTATTTTCTGTTCTGCAGAAGAATGCCCGTCTCTTGGTGTGACCGGTAGGTTGAATAGCGACAGCATTGACTGCGAAATTGTCATCGTTTTGTCAGATGGGGGCCATCTGGCTGTCATTTGCAGAGGGTTTACTGTGCGCGTCAGTCACAGAATGAGCCGACGATATGCCTCTGTCTCGCAGGGAGTTTCTGATTGATAGTCTCGCCAGTGGTTTTCTGTTCCCCGGCGGTAAAGATCAGAGAAAACAGGCTGGATTTCCTTTTCGCCACGGCATTGCCAGTGGTGACCCTCTGACCGACGCTATTATTCTCTGGACGCGAATCAGCCCTGACGGCGACCGGGATCTTGTGCCATATCGGTGGGTAGTAGCAACCGATCGCTCTCTTCAGGGTATTGTTGCCTCAGGAGAGGGGCTGGCTTCAGCAGAGCGGGACTTTACTGTTAAACATGATGTTCGTGGTTTGCTCCCGGGCAAAACCTACTTCTATGCGTTTTACGCCCGCGGGCACTGGTCTGATACCGGTCGATTCCGGACACTGCCAGAAGGGAACGTCGATCACCTCAGGCTTGCCTTTACCTCCTGTTCAAATTACGCCGCAGGCTATTTCAATGTATATCGCGAACTGTCACATCGTCATGACCTCGACGTCGTACTTCATCTGGGCGACTACATCTACGAATACGCCAATATTGAAGAGTCGCTGGCATCCGGTCGGGTAAATGAGCCTTTGGGCGAAACCGTGTCGCTGGAAGATTACCGGGCCCGGCATGCCTGTTATAAGGCGGATAAAGATCTTCAGGCAGTGCACCGCCAGCATGCTTTTATTGCCATCTGGGACGATCATGAAGTAGCGAATAATGCGTGGCAGGGCGGTGCTGCTAATCACTCGTTAATACAGGGTGAGTGGGGGCAGCGCTTAAGTGCAGCGGTACAGGCTTATTACGAATGGATGCCGGTTCGCGAAATCAGCCACACCGGCCGACTGGCTCTGTATCGCGGATACCGCTTCGGTAACCTTCTGGATCTCTCGGTGCTGGACACCCGCCTTGCAGGACGGGATGCACCGGCGGAAACCCCCGACGCAATCAATGCGGAGGAAAGAACCTTACTTGGCGCAGAGCAGGAAGCCTGGCTGGAGACCCGATTGGCTTCAGCACAGCAGGAGGGGGTCACCTGGAAGCTGCTTGGTCAGCAAGTGATGATGGCGCAATTCGGACTGGCGGAGCAGCCATTTAATTACGATCAGTGGGATGGTTATCCTGCGGCACGTCGTCGCTTATTCGATTGTATTCGCCGGCACAATGTAGAAAATTTTGGTGTGCTGACCGGCGATATTCACTCAGGTTGGGCTATGACACTGAATGATGACCCATTCACTTCAATCGACACTCCGATAGGCTTCGAATTAGTCACACCCGCGGTGACATCGCCGGGAATCAGTAATAAAACAACGGCTGCGTTAGCGGGCTCTTCGTTAATGCAGGTGATGCCTCATCTGGAATTTATCGATTTTTATTATCGCGGGTTTGTCTTACTCGACATTACCCATGACCACTTGCAAGCCGAGTGGTGGGTGGTTAACCGTGTTGATAGCCCACGTTATGACTCCGCTTGTCTGAAAGCATTGAAACTGAAGCGCGGTGAATACCGATACATTGAGTCTCAGCCTGTTAAGCCTGTGGCATCGTCGATCGAACTAGCTGATTTCTCAGAGGACCTTTCGTACCTGAGAAACTGGTCTGCGGGTGATGAGCGGGCAGCAACTGATATGATCGCCGCCCTTCACTCTGGAAATTAATTCGCTCTTTAGTGTGCTGGTTTCAGGGTCTCAATAAAAACTCGCGGGCATCTTTGACACTGATTTCCGGAATTTCTTCCATCGGCATATGACCAGCGTCGTCGTATATCACAGACTCTGAATTACGGATCTTTTTCATAAAAGATTTTACGTGGCGAAGAGGAATCCAGCGGTCTTTTTTACCCCACATAATCAGTGTCGGTTGATTCATGTTTTTCATATAGCCGGTACGGAAACCACCAATATTTCGTATGTAATGAACAACACGTGCAGAAGCAGCCCGGTTGCCTTCCCGCATCGACAGGTCGTAATAGAGATCTACTTTTTCTTTTTTGACCTTAGAGCGATCACCGTACACATCTTTGATTACCGCCCAGAATGCAGCTTTAGGATACTTCACGGTCTGGCTTAAGAAGGTTGCACCGGGCAAGGCCAGCGATATCAGGAGCCAGGGAGTGACAAACAGAAAACCGGCCGAATCGATAAGAATAACTTTTTTGACTTTCTCCGGATAACGGCCCGCAAACTCCCAGCTCATCCAGCCGCCCAGCGAGTTACCTGCAAGCATGCACTCACTGATGCCGAGAGCATCGGTAAAGTCGTTCAGGAAGTCACTGTAGATATGTTTAAACATGCCTTTAGGGTGCGCACCAGTTAAGCCATAGTTTGGTGCATCGAGAGCGATTACCCGGAAGTCTTCTTTCAGGGTATCAATCCACTCTTCCCATGTGTGCAGTGATGAAAACATGCCGTGTAACAGAATGAGCACAGGGCCTTCACCAACATCACGGTAATGCACATCCATTCCCTGAACCTGAATGAACTTAGAATCAGCGTAAGCGTGGCGACGCTTGATCTCATCCAGTGGAATGCCGTACTTCTCTTTAAACAACGACTGCAGCATGTTGGCCTCTGATATCCGCAATGTTGGCGACCGTAGACGCCCTGACTGGTAAAATTGGGTCTTATTTTATCAGACACCTGTATTATCACTATGGTCGAAAGGGACTTTTTTGAAGTTATAGCAGAAGCCAGCCTTATGTTCTTGCTGGCGCTGGCCGCGGGCTCAATCCTTCCTGTCGGGTCCGAGTGGTATCTGGTGTTATTGCTGGAGCAAGGCGCGGTTGCCTGGCTGGTTACTACTGCTGCGATTATCGGGAATACATTCGGGGGCTGGCTAACCTTCGGACTGGGCATGGGTGGAAGAAAGCTCTATGAGCGCTCACACGAGTTGCCGCGCCGCTTCCAGATTGCTGAGAGCCTTTTTGCGCGTTACGGTCGTTGGTCGTTATTGTTCAGCTGGGTGCCATTACTTGGAGATATTCTTGTGGGGCTGGCCGGCATCGCGAAGCTGCCGTGGAAGTCTTCTTTTGTGCTTATTTTTATAGGCAAAGCACTGCGCTACCTTTTTATCTACAGTGTCTGGGCGGGGCTGACCCATCTATGAGTTATCTATTGAAGGCGACTTTGTGCGCAGCGGACGAAGGGCGAACGCCTGATGACTTCCTGCTCTGGCTGCTTCCCCGGCATTCGGAGTACGAACGTACTCAACTTCTTGCCAGAGCCACTCTGGGCTGTACGCCTTTGAACGAAATTGAGTACTTACCAGGTAGCGGCGAGCTTTCAGTGCTCCTGGAGGATCATCAGGAGGATGCAGTAGCGGGCGGTTGGCAGATCGTCTGGGAACGTCACGACCTGATGGTGATATGTAAACCCCACCAACTGCCCGTAAGCCGCACCACCCGTAACTTGTTCGGTACTCTGATCTCAGAAATACGCAGGCATACCCCGTGGCGGGATGCGCGCCTGATGCATCGGCTTGATGCAGAGACTGCAGGGCTTATTCTTATTGCAAAACATGAGGCTGCAGACCGACGTTGGAAGAAGCGGCTGAACCGGCTGGTGGGTGTTAAGGAGTATTATGCGTGCGTTTGGGGAGCACCTTCCTGGGAGCACCTGGAAGATTTTACTCCCTTGTCAGAGCGAGTAGACAGCGAAATCCGGACACGTATGTATCCTGTCTCTGACGCTGATTCTGCCGTATACCGAAGCGTGAAACAGTGTCACTCGGAGTTTGATGTGATCGAAAAGGGTGGGGAGAGCGCTTTAATCCGGTGTCGGATCCATACCGGCCGCAAGCATCAGATTCGTGCTCACCTCGCAGCGCAGGGGCACCCCATTGTGGGCGATAAGATCTATTCCCTCGATGGCAGTTTTTACCTGAAGAGATTGGATGCTCCTCTATCGGCTGAGGATCTTCGGGAACTCGGTGCCAGTCATCAGTTACTGGTGGCGAGCAAGTTGGTGCTCAACCTCCCGGGTGAGCAAGTTACCCTTACTCTACCTTCAGCGCTTGATCATCCAACAGAGGTTGAGCTGGCACGAGAATACTTTTTGTGTATGTGACCTGGGATACGGCTTCACCATTTACCATGTACCTGAGTTGTTCATAAACAAGGCGTCCCATATCTTCGAAGTCGATACTTACTAATCCTTGCAGTAATCCCTGACGCAACATCTCTCTGTGCCCTGTGCTGATCTTGCCGACACCCGCAATAATCTGCGTATTTAGCTGTTCGTCTCCGAGAGCGGACATCGTTGCAATAAATGCACGTTCGTTGACGATTGGCCAATGCCCTACTGATACTAACAAGTCGGGTCGGACATCCAGCAAAATTCCCGTTAGCTGATGCAGGGCCTCCCGATGATTAGCGCTGGGTAGTTTGGGGCAGCGGGTCGGTTCCGTCCAGCCACCTTCTCCCGATAAACGCTGCCCGGACTTAAGCGGGTGATCGCCGGCGAGATAGCGACGCAGCGCATCGACACGAATTGCGAGGTTAGGGTCGTGATCTACCGTCATGATACAGATGCTGCCCGCCCCGGGAGCGGCTGCAAGCGCAAGTCTGCCCAAGTCCCGGCCAAAGGCTTCGTTGTCGGCGCCGACGTACGGGAGTGAGGCGAGCTTCTCTTCCTTTTTAAAGGGGGAGTCAAACGTCATCACTGGAATGCTGGCTTCATCCAGGCGATCTGCAATGAAGGATGACTGTGTCACTGAAACAGCAATCGCAGCGTAGCGATCACTGGTGAGCGCCGATTCAATAGCTCTGGCCTGTAAGTGCGCGTTCGCTGGCTCTGAGGAGCCCAGCAACTCGCAAAAGTCTCCATTTCCCTGGGCTGCTTTGTCACATGCATGCCACGCCAACACAAAGTTTGGGTCAGACGTGCTCTTAGCAACCAGTCCGAAGATCTGCGCCTCAGCGACAACCTGAGCAGAACAAGCCGCGAGCATGAAAATAAGAAAATATTTCATTGATAACGTTATCAATTATCATTAGCCAGTATTCATTCAAGATATACCCTGTGGCGTGTTTAGCAAGGGGGCGGAAAGCAGTATTTTTGTGCGGGTTGATTAAAGAGGGTTGCTGACTGGTTCTGTCAGGGTCAAAACTGGCTGGAATAAAAAAACCGGGCACTCGGCCCGGTTTTATAACGCTTCTTTGTAGCCTCAGACTGAAGAACGTCTGCGTGATAGCAGGCTAAGAGAAGCGAGTACCAGCCAGAACAGGTTGACTGCGCCACCACTACCGGAAGAGGGCGCTGTCTCTACACTCTCTGTCTGTTCTTCATCCGGCAGAGCTGCTGCCACGGCTTCGACATCAATCCGACTATTAATTTTATAGTCGACCAGATTCATGTAGTGCGTGCCGTAAAGCCCGATATCTTTGAGGTATATGTAGTACACATTTTGACTAAAAGCTCGAGACGCCAGCGTGACATATTCATGGGGTTCACCCTGAAACTCCATAGTGCCCTTATCCAGCATGACCAACCAGTGGTGCACGCAATCTTCCTCTATAGTGCAGCCCTCGGGTCTGTCTGTCGAAACCTTACCACCCTCCTGAATCTCGAAAGGAAAATGTGGCATATCTATAATCTCAACTTCTCTCGTGTATGGGTTATCGACACTATGAAAGTAGATACCATTTTTACCTACGGAGTAGGTCATCCTTGGCTCACCGAAATATGTGAGCGTCGAGTCTCCATATTTATTTTCATTTTCGGGTGACACGCTTTCAATATATTCGACGAGGTATTCCGGAAAAATAGTCGGATAATTAGACCGATAGGTATACGTTATTTCTCCCAGAGGTAAATAATCAACGAGCGACACTGTATTAAACTCATCGGGCGTGAAAGGATCTGTCCCTGTATTAATCTCATAGATATCGTGGGCGCCGTCGTTATCAGAGTCGAGGCCGACATCGTACATAAACCCACTCCATGGGAGAGGAATCAGATCCCCTCCCCGTGAGTCCCGGTAATCCAGCTGATCTTCAATAGCATCTGGAATACCATCAAAGTCGTCATCGGGGTTACAGGCATCGCCAAAGAAATCGTAATCTTCAATTAAGGCTTCCTGAAGTGGATTGTATACGTTAGGGCAATTATCACCGCCATCAGGAACCCCGTCTGAATCTGAATCTGCGTCGTCGTAGTCGCACTCGTCTTGCAGACCGTCGCCGTCGCTGTCCGTTAAGCCAGACCGGACCATCGGACACGTATCCAGAGGAGCAACGAGATTATCAAGTTCATCGTAGTAAGGTTCCGTATCTTGTCCACTAACGAGGCGTTTTACAGTCAGGTATGGTGGTGTCTCGCCATCCACTAGCTCATAAGAGAAAGAGACCGAGATTAAACGGGGTCCGTCCGTTATCAAAACTGCAGTTACTGATGGGTCATAAGTAGGTAACAATGTCTCACCATCAATGGATAGCTCGGTAATTGCAACGGTATCTGGGGCAGTTTCGATCGCTATAAGGAGGTTGATGATCTGCGTTTCAGTAAAGTTAGTTGCGAAAACAAATCGGCCGTTTGCTGAGGGATTTGAAGAATGGTCTTCTTCTAACTCATATGGGGGCAAAAAGAAGTCAACATCATTGTCGTTTGTTATCAGAACCCCTCCCTGGCTCACCATAAGGAAGGACTGTGCTGTACTTCCGAATTTTACGTCGAGATTGTCTTTCGTCTCTGGTGTTGAAGCCGCTGACATGGGGTCAGACTGCAATAGCACTTCGATAAGATTGCTTACCCCATCGCTATCGCTGTCCATGTCATAATCGTCGGGGTTTAAATAATCTGAGCCTAGATCAGATTCAAGCTGGTTGGTTAAGCCGTCATCGTCTGCATCATCGTCGCAGAGGTCACCAATATTGTCTTTGTCTATGTCTAATTGATCAGGGTTAGAGGTGTTTGGGCAATTATCCCGGCTGTCAGAGTGGCCATCTTCATCTGAGTCCTCTTCGTATAAGATATTCCCCATCACCAGGCGATCTCTCGCTTCTGTTGGCTCGTTGTATCTGATGGAAACAATCGAGATGCCCGCAGGTATCGGTAAGGAAACGAGTTCATCGAAATACCCGCTAATATTTACACTGACTGGATTCCCATTGACGAAAAACTCAAGCTGATCTTCGATTGCGAAAGCAAAAGACTCCAGATACAAAACGCTGCTATTCAAAGGCCTGACTGCAAGATCAGCTTGAGTTATTACGCTTCCGGCAAGGTCGTGTTCAAAAGGGGCTGGTATTGAGAATGTATTTCCATTCACCTCCTGAGTCCCTTTAATGCCAGTAAAATGAATGACGCTATCGAGATCATCAGTGATGTTGAAGTCTTTAGATTCTATTGAATCAGGAGTCGATGTCTCGTCATTTGGATCTGAGCCGAGCAGAAGCTCCGCAAGATTGCTGCTACCGTCATTATCGGTATCGTTAAGTCGATCAGAAAAATCGGTTGGATCAGTGCCTAGCTGCGTTTCAAGTGCATCACTGAGACCGTCGTTATCGTCATCATCATCACATGCGTCGCCGAACTGGTCGTTATCAGAGTTCGTTTGGCTGGCATTGGCAATCTCCGTGCAGTTGTCAGACTCGTTAGGAATCAGATCTCCATCACTATCAGTATCTGAAAGTACGAAGGGTGAACTAAGAAGGGAGAGAAGTATTGTGAGGCTGATGACTCTGGACACGGATATTTCCTTATTAGTGTTTGAGTAGAGCTTATCACGGCAGTCAATACAGCTGGCTGGCTTTTGGCGACAAAGTATGGATTGACATAAAAAAACCGGGCACTCGGCCCGGTTTTTTAACGACGTTGAGTACTACTTAGTAAGCACTTACAGCAGGCCGTTTACTGCCTCAACGACTGCGTCAGTGGTGATGCCGAACTCTTTGAACAGTTCGCCTGCTGGTGCGGATTCACCAAAGGTATCCATGCCAACAATGGCGCCGTTCAGACCGACAAACTTGTACCAGTAGTCTTTGTGCAGTGCTTCAACCGCAACGCGAGCAGAGACTGCTGCTGGCAGTACCTGCTCCATGTATTCAGCACCTTGTGCACAGAAGACTTCGGCAGAAGGCATAGAAACAACGCGGATGTTCTTATCGCTCAGTTTCTCAGCCGCTTCCATCGCCAGTGAGACCTCAGAACCGGTCGCGATGATGATGGCGTCCGGCGTACCTGCACAGTCTTTCAGGATGTAACCGCCGCGGGCGATGGCGGCAACCTGCTCGGCGTTACGGTCCTGATGAGGCAGACCCTGACGAGAGAAGATTAGCGCCGATGGGCCGTCTTTGCGCTCAACAGAGGATTTCCACGCCACCGCAGATTCAACCGTGTCACAAGGACGCCAGGTCTGCAGGTTTGGAGTATTACGCAGGTTCGCCACTTGCTCCACTGGCTGGTGGGTCGGGCCGTCTTCGCCCAGACCGATAGAGTCGTGGGTGTAGACGAAAATCGCACGCTGCTTCATCAGGGCAGCCATGCGTACGGCATTACGTGCGTATTCCATAAACATCAGGAAGGTGGCGCCGTACGGTACGAAGCCCTTGTGCAGTGCAATACCGTTCATCATGGCGCTCATAGCGAATTCACGCACGCCGTAGAAAATATAGTTACCAGAAGCGTCAGTCTCGCTCACACCTTTGCAACCGTTCCACAGCGTAAGGTTAGAGCCTGCGAGGTCGGCAGAGCCGCCGAGGAATTCAGGCAGCATTGGGCCGAAGGCGTTGAGTGTGTTCTGAGACGCTTTACGCGAAGCAACTGTCTCGCCTTTTTCCTGACATTCGCGGATGTAGGCATCGGCCTGCGCCGCGAAGTCTGCAGGAAGGTCACCCGCGATACGACGCTTATACTCAGCAGCAAGCTCTGGGTAGGCAGCTTCATATGCCGCGAACTTGTCATTCCATGCGAATTCTGCCGCAGCGCCTTTTTCTTTCGCGCTCCAGCCTTCGTATACGTTTTCAGGAATTTCGAAAGAACCGTGTTTCCAGCCCAGACGCTCGCGGGTCAGCGCGATTTCGTCGTCGCCCAGAGGCGCGCCGTGGCACTCTTCTTTACCTTCTTTGTTCGGTGAACCGAAACCAATGATGGTTTTGCAGCAGATCAGGGTTGGCTGATCGCTGTTCGCACGTGCGGTGTCGATAGCCTGCTTGATCTCTTCAGGGTCGTGGCCATTCACCTTAGGAATCACCTGCCAGCCGTAGGACTCGAAACGCTTAACGGTATCGTCAGTGAACCAGCCTTCCACTTCGCCATCAATAGAAATGCCGTTGTCATCGTAGAAGGCAATCAGCTTGCCCAGACCCAGTGTGCCAGCCAGAGAGCAGGCTTCGTGGGAGATACCTTCCATCATGCAGCCGTCGCCCAGGAATACGTAGGTGTTGTGATCAACGATCTCGTGGCCTTCACGGTTGAACTGACCTGCCAGAACTTTCTCTGCCAGTGCCATACCGACACCATTGGCGATACCCTGACCCAATGGACCCGTGGTGGTTTCGATGCCCGGTGCATAACCGTACTCTGGGTGACCCGGAGTTTTGGAGTGCAGCTGACGGAAGTTTTTCAGATCGTTGATTGACAGATCGTAACCGCTCAGGTGCAGCAGGGAGTAAATCAGCATAGAGCCGTGACCGTTAGACAGGATAAAGCGGTCGCGGTCGGCCCATTCCGGATTCTCCGGGTTGTGTTTCAGATAGTCGTTCCAGAGAACTTCGGCGATGTCTGCCATGCCCATCGGGGCGCCTGGGTGTCCTGACTTGGCTTTCTGCACGGCGTCCATGCTGAGTGCGCGGATGGCATTTGCCAGTTCGGTACGGGTGGTCATGTAACGACTCCTGATCACGATTGCTTAGCATTGTCGGCAACCATCATCAGGGGCAGCCGAAAAAGGGGCGCTATTGTCCCTCAAGTACCGGAAATGGGCAACGCCGTCGGGCGGATTATGATCAGATAAAACTGTAAAGAGTCAGAGACGGTTGATCTCGTACGCCGCCATATTAACCGCTGTTGCAAGATTCAGAGATTCGATGGCACCACAGCCGTTGATTGTAAAGGTATGCGGATCAATCGTTTCGAGTGCTTCGCGCGGTACGCCTCTGGCTTCATTGCCGAAGACGTAGCAGTCGCAGCCCCTGAACGAAGAGTGACTCATGTGCTCTCCATGCATATCCAGCGTGGCGATATTGCGGAAGCGGTGGGGCAGAGACATCAGGCCGACATCAAGTTCCATCGGGACATGGAATATGGCACCCATACTGGAACGAACCACCTTCGGGTTATATGGATCAACGCTGTTGGGGCTGAGCAGCAGGCGGAAACCACCAAACCAGCCGAGAGTGCGGATGATGGTGCCCAGATTCCCCGGGTCCTGAATTTCGTGAAGGTAGACAGACTTAAGCTCAGGCGCTGACGCAGGAGACAGGTCTGCCATATTTACAACGGCGATCATACCTTGCGGTGATTTCGTGTCCGATAACTGAGACATCTGCTTATTGCTGATGACTTTCTTCTCGAAGGGCGCAGGCCAGTCTTTGTGCTGTTCAGTCACGTACAGGATCGTATTCCGCACCAGTACTGGGTTATCAGCACCAGCTCGCTCGAGTTCCAGAATCAGGTGCTCGCCTTCGACCAGAAACTTCTGGTGAAGCTGACGATATTTTTTCTGATGCAGCTTGCGAATGTCTTCGAGTTTCATTTTTCGCCTAAGAGAAGCTGAGAGCCTTTGAAAATGACCATGATACCGTTCACTAGTGATTCGCGGCTCAGGTGATAGTCATTGACGGCCCAGTTGCGAGTGGCCTGAATAATACCACCAACGATTGCATTGCCGAGGACTTCTGTTTCTTCGGTATTGAGTGGCCATTCTTTGACATAAGCCCGTGAGGCGCCCATCAGAACCATAACAAAGCGGCGAATATAATCATTGTAAAGACCGTGCATGTAATCACTGACGCCTTCAGCTTCAAACATACAGACTTTGGCTACTCTGGGGTCTTCCATCTCAGCGAAGAAGTCATTGAGGAGCCTACGGATCAACTCTTCCGGGAAGGTCTTGCCCTCGAGGTTAATGAGAGACTTCTGCAATCGGGCAAGAATACCTTGCAAGCATCGCTCGTACACCTCAATCAGGCACTCCTCCATAGACGAGAAACTTTCGTAGAAGTATCGATCGGTCAGGCCGGCTTCTTTGCAGAGTTTACGGACCGTTGTGGCGTGAAAACCTTCGTTCCCGAACAGGTTCAGGCCGGCTTCAACGAAGCGTTCGCGGCGTTGGGCAGTGCGCTGCTCAGGGGTTAAACCCCGGTAACTGCGGCCCGATGAGGTGGTATTGGTAGACGTCATTTGGCTATTTGACATCACGTGTCGTCAGAAGTAAAGTGACATCGTGTGTCGTCAGATTGGCGGGCGTGCGTTTAATGAACGAGGTAAAGCAAGATGCAGCAACACAACATTGTCATTATCGGTAGCGGCTTTGGTGGACAGTGCGCCGCTATTAACCTGATCAAGCAGGGACGTGAAGACTTCGTCATCCTTGAACGTCGCAGCTTTATGGGCGGCACCTGGTCTCAGAATACCTACCCGGGTGCTGCGGTCGATGTTCAGTCACCGCTGTATTCCATTTCGCATGAGCCGTACCCGTGGACGCAGATGTTCGCCAATCAGAAAGAGCTGAACGAGTACACAGAGTTCGTTATCAGTAAATACAACCTGCGTGAGCGCACGCACACGGGTTGTAACGTTGCTAAAGTTGAGTGGCAGGATGACATCAGCCGTTGGCATATCCACCTCGATAACGGCGAAGTTTACGAGAGCCAGTTTATTATTAATGCCTCTGGTCCATTGAGCACACCGGTTATTCCGAACTTTAAGGGTAAGGATAACTTTAAAGGTAAGTCGTTCCACACCAACGACTGGGACCACAGCTACGACTATAAAGACAAAAAAGTTGCCATTATTGGTAGCGGCGCGAGTGCAGCCCAGATAATTCCAGAAATCGCCAAAGACGTGAAAGAACTGCACGTTTTTCAGCGTACTCCGCATTGGGTTATGCCGCGTCACGATAAGAAATTTAAGCCATGGCAGCGTGCACTCCTGAAAAATAAGTTTATCTATAAGCTGCTTCGCTGGAGTATTTACTGGGCGCTTGAAACCCGTATTCTTGGTTTTAAATATTCTGAAGCCGGCCTCAAGGCCGCTGCGCAAAAACCAGCGTTGGCACATATCAAACGTCAGATTAAAGATCCGGAGTTGCGCGCCAAAGTAACCCCTGATTACACGATCGGTTGTAAGCGTATTATTCTGTCGAACACCCTCTACCCAGCGTTTTGTCGCGATAACGTGTTCCTGCACGATAAAACTGACGGTATCGACGAAATCACAGAAACTGGAATTAATACAGAGAAGGGTGAGAAACTCGATTTTGATCTGATCGTATACTCCACCGGCTACGACGCAACCGATGGCGTTATCTCTTACCCGGTTGTTGGTCGTGGTGGAAAAGCGATCAGTGATGTCTGGGAAGATTATCCTCGCGCTTACCTGGGTACAGTCATTCCTGATTTCCCGAACCTGTTCATTGTGACCGGCCCGAATACAGGTATTGGCCACACGTCAGCGATCTTCGTTATCGAGGCCCAGATGAACTACATCATGCAGGCAATTCACCGAGTGCGTGGTGCGCATGCTAAATCGATCGAAGTGACACCTGAGGCGGAAGAGCGTTACACCAACCATATTCACAGCGAAATGAAGAAAACCGTCTGGGAAAAAGGCGGTTGTAACTCCTGGTATAAGAGCAAAAGCGGCAAAGTAATCGCTATGTTCCCGGGGTTTAGCTGGGCGTTCTGGTTGCTGGCGAAAAACTTCAAACGTGCTGATCACACTATGCGTTGAGTGATTTTAAATTACGCCAAAGCGGGGTGTTTTCTGATCATATATTGGCCGAAAGCACCCTTTGAAATACGGTGAGTTAACGTACAGTTTAGCCATCATAAAAAACGTATGACAACAGACACTTTTCAGGCGTCGGCCTGATGCCTGAAGGAGAAAAATATGAAAAATCTGAGCGGAAAAGTCGCAGCAGTAACCGGTGCAGGTTCTGGTATTGGCCGTGCGCTGGCTATCAACCTGGCACAGAATGGCTGTAACGTTGCACTGAGCGACGTTAACGAAGCAGGTCTCGCTGAGACGGCCGAGATGCTTAAACAATATCCGGTTAAGATTACTACCCAGAAACTGGACGTATCTGATAAAGACGCCTTCTACGCATGGGCAAATCAGGTTGTCGCAGACCATGGTAAAGCGAACCTGGTGTTCAACAACGCGGGTGTTGCTCTGGCGGGTACCGTGGGTGATCTGTCTATTGAAGACTATAAGTGGATCATGGACATCAACTTCTACGGCGTACTGTACGGCACGAAAGCGTTCCTGCCACACATGGAAGCCGCTGGTGAAGGCCACATTGTGAACATCTCCAGTATCTTTGGTCTGGCGTCTCAGCCCCTGATGAGCGGCTACAATGCTTCTAAGTTCGCGGTACGCGGTCTGACCGAATCTCTGCGTCAGGATCTGGATATTGCAGGTTCTTGTGTAAGTACTACCTGTGTACACCCAGGTGGTATCAAAACCAATATTGCTCAGTCGACTCGCTTCAACGAGAAGTCGTCTGAAATCACTGGCGCAAGCGCAGATGACTCCAAAGCAGAATTCGAGCGTCTGTTTATCACCACACCAGACAAAGCAGCAAAAACCATCATCAATGGCGTTAAGAAAAACAAGCGTCGCGTACTGATTGGCCCAGATGCTGTTGCGTTTGACCTGATGGTTCGTACTCTGGGTTCCTGGTACCAGAAAGTCATCGTTTCGGTTATGAAACTGCAGGCAAACCAGAACCGTAAGAAGAACAAAACTGCTTAATAGCTGAGGCATTCTGATAAAAGCGTCACTGCATGAAAATGCAGTGGCGTTTTTTTATTCCAGTAGGATCTTGAAATGGAAAATTATCGCAAGGATGTTGTTGTCTCACTTTTGAGATATTTACCTCTATTTATTCTTGTTCTAATTAATGTCGGATCAAAGCCCTCTCCATCCGAAGAGTTATTGAAAGATAGACGAAGTGAATGTGGAGTAGTCAGGAGGATAAAAGCCGGTAAATATGGGCCTGTCGTGCACTTCGTCAGTGACTTTCCATTTAAAAAGGTAGTGGTAAATCAGCCTCGCTCGGCTCAGGCGGGACTATGGCAGGCTTTCAGAGAGGGACTTCTCGGTCAAAGGTTATGTATCGATAAAGTTCGTCGTTCAGTCGATGGAAATTACAACTTCGTGGCACAAATTCGTAAAAATGATCAAGCCTTACTGGATGAGCTCATGATTCGACACGCCTATTTCTGGATCAATACTGATTATAATCGCGCGGTAAAGTGGCTTACTCCTCTGATGATTATCCTCTCGATAGTAACTATTCCGCCGTGGCATAAGATTTTTCGATGGTTGCGTTATCGTCATAAGTGATACTATAGTGATACTTTATATTGTCGAGTATCAGCTATGAAAACTGAGCTAGTGACCAGCCTGAAACGTCAGGCAACCCGCATTCTTGCTGATCTTCACGAAACCAAAGAGCCTGTGCTGATTACAGAACATGGTCAGCCATCGGCGTATCTTTTGGATGTTGATGATTACGAGCAGTTGATGACCCGCATGAGCATCCTTGAAGGGATCGCTCGCGGAGAGCAAGCGGTTAAGGATGGTCGCGTTATGTCTCATAGTGAAGCTAAGGACCGGCTTTTAAAATGGATGAAATAACTCCGGTTGAAGTAATCTGGACGGAGGCAGCTGTTCAGGATCTTGAGTCGTTAGCAGAATATATAGCGCTCTCTAATCCGGTGGCAGCCAGTGAGCTGGTGTCTCGTGTATTTGAAGTTGTCGAGCGTCTTGCCCAATTTCCTGAGTCGGGGCGTTTCCCTCTGGAACTCGAGGGTTTTCCTTACCGCGAAGTTATTGTTAACCCTTGCCGTGTCTTCTACCGAGTTGAGAACAGCAAGGTGTTTATTCTTCATGTTTTTCGCCATGAACGTGATGTCCGCCGCTTTCTTGCTGGATCTGAATAAGGACGCCTGGCTTAACCCGGCAGGCGCCCTTCTTTCTCAGAGTAATGAAGATCTGGTTAACCTCCCTTCAGTGCCTCTTTCACTGACTCTGCGATGGGCGTCGTTGGTCGGCCAATGAGTCCGCTCAGAGTCTGGCTTTTATCGTACAAACCTCCCTGTGAAGCCCCCGTGTCTGAATCGGCAAGCATATGTGCCAGTGGTGCAGGTAAGCCAGCTTGCTCAAGGGCTGACGCATAGTCTGCTTCAGGAAGGTTGACGTAACCGATCTCTTTCCCGGTTTGTTGGCTGATTTCCGCCGCCAGCTCTGCGAGTGTGTAGGCTTTATCGCCAGACAGTTCATAAATTTTGCCACTCTGATTGTCCATGGTAAATACTTTCGCAGCAGCAGCGGCGTAGTCTGCTCGGGCTGCAGACGCGATCAGACCATCGCCTGCACAGCCGTAGAGTGTGCCCAGCTGAAGCGCTGCGGGAATGCCTGCTGTGTAGTTTTCGCTGTACCAGCCATTGCGCAGCAGGGCGAACGGAATGCCAGATTCCGATAGTATGGCTTCGGTGGCACGGTGTTCTTCGGCAAGCCCGAGGGGCGAGGTATCGGCGTGCAGAATACTGGTGTAGGCAATCAGCCCTATGCCATTTTCTTTCGCAGCGTTAATGACATTCTGATGTTGCTGGGCACGTTGTCCCACCTCACTTGAAGAAATCAGCAATAATTTTTTAGTGCCTTTGAGGGCTTCGATCAACGTGCCTGGTTCATTGTAATCAGCCTGGCGGACGGTGATCCCGCGCTCAGCGAGATCACTGATACTTTCTGGGGTTCTTACCAGTGCGGTTATTTCTGATGCAGGTGTTGTCGTGAGCAGTTCATCGATAACAAGGCGTCCGAGTTGGCCTGAGGCTCCGGTGATTGCAATCATTGTATGTACTCCGTATGTGCTTTCGTTGTGTGATGAAACCACTTTAGACGCTATACTTACTTTTAGTAAGTACGCACCAAAAGGTAAGTATGATGAGTGGACCTTCAGAAACAAAAAAGTCGCCGAAGCTATCAGAACGCTTCGAACGCGGAGATCTCTTTGCAGCCCCCTGTCCGTCAAGGGATGTTCTGAATCATGTGTCGAGTCGTTGGGGCGTTCTGGTACTGATTGGTTTGCGTACCGGCACACACCGTTTCAGCGAGCTGCGCCGAAAAATTGATGGCGTCAGCGAGAAAATGTTGGCTCAGACACTTCAGGCTCTTGTTAAAGATGGCTTCGTTAGCCGGGTATCCCATCCGGTCGTTCCGCCTTTTGTCGAGTACAGCCTGACGCCAATGGGGGAAGAGGTTTCAGAAAAAGTGATGGCACTCGCTGACTGGATTGAAGAGAACTTTGCCAGAGTACTCGAAGCCCGGGATAGTCTCGACTCCGTCAATTGAACTCCTCAGCCTGCAGACAGACAAAACTCTATATTTAAAACGGAGCAGTAACATGGCCTCTCAATTCAGGACCGAACGTGACAGCATGGGCGAAGTGCCGGTGCCTGCCGATGCTTTGTACGGCGCTCAGACTCAAAGAGCGATTGATAACTTTTCTATTTCAGGTCAGCCAATGCCTGAACGTTTTGTTCGTGCACTTCTCACGCTAAAGCGGGCAACGGCTGAAGCAAACCTCTCTTTGGAGACGCTGGATTCCGGTAGGGCTACTGCCATTGTCAAAGCCGTCGATCAGTTATTGAGTGATCCGGCATTAGTAAGTCATTTCCCCGTCGATATTTTCCAGACGGGGTCGGGCACCAGTTCAAATATGAACGCGAACGAGGTGATTGCAACACTGGCGTCGCGTTCACTTGGCTCTGAGGTCTCGCCTAATGATCATGTCAACGCGAGCCAGAGCAGTAATGATGTGATTCCTTCCGCCTTGCACGTGTCGGGCTTTATTGCTTTGTCAGAAGAGCTGTTGCCGGCGCTCTCTCATCTTGTCGAAGTTCTGGAGCAGAAGGCGGCATCGCTTGCACATATTACGAAAACCGGGCGTACGCATCTGATGGACGCGATGCCCGTACGTTTCGATCAGGTGTTAGGAGGATGGTCGGCACAGATCGAACACGCCATGCGTAACCTTGACGAGGCTGGCCGTGAATTACAGGGGCTGGTGATTGGTGGTACTGCTGTTGGTACCGGCGTGAATGCCGATGATGATTTTGCTGAAAGTGTATGTCGCTATCTGAATTCCTACCTTAACAGCGATATAAGCACTGATTTCAGCAGTTCGGCAGAGCAGGGTTTCTATCCGGCGAACAGTCGCTTTGCGGGCATGGGAGCGCAGGATGTTGTGGTGGCGGTGTCTGGCGCCCTGAAGACTCTTGCCGTCGCTTTGATGAAGATAGCGAATGATCTGCGCTGGATGAACTCAGGGCCTCTTGCAGGGCTGGGCGAAATAGAGCTGCCCGCTCTGCAACCTGGCTCATCCATCATGCCCGGTAAGGTGAACCCGGTGATTCCGGAAGCCGTCGCGATGGCCTGTGCTCAGGTGATTGGGAACGATACAACAATTACCGTGGCTGGGCAGTCCGGTAATTTTGAGCTGAACGTGATGCTGCCCTTGTTTGCGAGCAGGTTGCTCGACAGCATGCAGCTAATGAGTCGCTCTGCGACCAGCCTGGCCGACGATGCAATTCTTGGCTTTACGGTACGTGAAACATCGGTGACTGAACCTTTGGCAAAGAATCCGGTACTGGTGACAGCGCTTAATCCTGTTATTGGTTATCTGAAGGCGGCTGAGGTAGCCAAGGCCGCGTATCAACAAGGGCGTCCGGTGTTGGATGTTGCGGCAGAGATGACGGATCTGAGCCGCGAAGAGTTAGAGTCTCTGATGGACCCTCAGGCACTGACTGAGTCAGATCAGAGTTCGTAAGTCGCTTTGCAATAGGCAACGCCTGAGGCCAGTAAGTATTTCTGGCAGACATTGAGTGTGCAATAGAACTCGTCTGTTCTGGCTTCATCCGGGCGGATGATTTCTGGCTCTCCCTGGTAACCTTTCTTGCAGAGCTCTGAGGCCCGGCGGTGCCAGATATCTTTGAGATTACTCAGGGTCCGTTCTTTGGTCAGCATCATGGCAGGTAAGCTCTCGTGGCGCACTTCAATAACATGCACGCCTTCGCTGACTTCTTTGTTGATGTAGCCATCGGTCTGAGCAGGCTGTTCGGGTGAATCGAGCTGAACGGCCTGATAGTCCAGGGGCGCGCAGCCAGTCAGAGTGAACAGCAGGGTGACAAGTAAAACCGGAATTAATCGCAGGGCGTTCATGAACAGCCTAGGGTGCCTTGATGTAAAAAGCCTATTCTGCCGTAATTTTAGCGAAAATGCCTCTGCTCAATGTCGCCAGATCGTCAGCATGTAGTGCAATTTCCAGCCCGCGGCGCCCTGCACTGATATGAATGCGTGGCAGAGCCTGTGCTGAGGCGTCAATCACAGTCGGGAGCGCCTTTTTTTGCCCCAGTGGGCTGATGCCTCCTACGACGTATCCGGTGGTGCGCTCAGCGACTTTAGGATCGGCCATCTCGGCTTTCTTGGCACCCACCGCTTTAGCGATGGATTTCAGACTCAGGGTGTTAGAGACGGGCAGTACTGCGACAGCCAGTGTACTTTTATGGCCAGTCAGGCTGACCAACAATGTTTTGAAGACACTGTCTGGGGGCAGCCCGAGTTTCTCAGCCGCTTCAAGACCGTAGCTTTCAGCGTTAGCATCATGGCTGTATTCAAGCAGCTCATATGTTATGCCGCCTTTTTTCGCGGCGTTTACGGCAGGGGTCACTCGACGTCTCCGCTGTAAACGCCGATGTAACGAAAGCGCGGTTGTGTTCCTTCGGTCGTCGTCACTTGTTCTGTGAACATGGTCAGGGGGCGTACCCAGTGGCTGAAGTCACCGTAGAGCGTGCGGTAATGAACCAGCCACTCTTCTGTTTCACTGTGTCGGACCAGCCCAAACACTTCATAGTCGCTACCCTTATAGTGGCGGTAGCGACCCGGTTGTATCTCGGGTGTTTCGCTCATCTCTGGTATTTCGCTCGCTCAGTCAGTCTTTTTCCATCTCGAAGCGGACCTGAACCTGCTGGCTGATGGTCTGCTCCTGAATTTTCATACCGCTGCCGCTGTCCGCTTTGGCAGACCGCATCATCGGGGCGCTTTCCATCATCATAACTGGCTGTGGGAAGTGCGCAGCCTGCTCCTGAATCCAGAGTACACCTGTCACTTTCTGCCCCAGAGTGGCCGCCATTTCTTCTGCTTTAGCTTTGGCATCCAGTAAGGCCAGGCGGCGGGCTTTGCTCTCGTGCTCTGCGGGCTTATCAAAGCCCAGGCTGGTGTTCTGAATACGGTAGCGCTCGTCGATCAGGACTTCTTCAAGAAACGGGCCGTATTTATCCAGCGTACGAAGAGTGATGGTAACAGGGCGAATAACCCGGTGACCGATCAGCTCGCGTTTGCCATTGCCCTGATATTCCCATTGAGGGTAATTGCTGATCCGGACTGATTCGATATCGTCTTCGGCAATGCCGTGTTCCTCTGCGACTTTCGATAGTTGAGCGAAAGCGTCATCGACTTTGTTTTTTGCGCGTACAACGTCTTTTTCTGTCGCACTGAGTTCAACGGAAAGCGTCAGGAAATCCGGATAAACATCCAGTTCCCCCTGACCGCTGACATCAATATAAGCGCTGTCACTGAGTGCTGGGGCGCTCATGCTGATGATAAAAAGAAATGTGCCCAGTACGGCAAGAAATCTGTTGTGAGTATTCATGGCAATCGTCCTGTGTGAATCTCAGAGCAGTATCAGCTACGGAAGTGGGTGTACCCTTCTTTGCTGAATACCAGTAATTCATTATTTTTGTGGACGCAGACATCTGCGTCGCCGGCAGTGACGCTACCTACGATCCGGCACTCGCGTAACCCTGCCGTTAATGCGCAGGCTTCAATGCGCTCGCGGGCATTGGCGGGTGCGGTAAACAGTAGCTGGTAATCGTCACCACCAGTCAGACATTCATGCCAGCGTGGATGTTCCCCATTGACTGCGGTAGGTATCTTCTCAGCATCCAGATTCATCACGACACCGGAAGCATTCGCTATGTGGCGGGTATCCTGAATCAGTCCGTCTGAGATATCGATGGCGGCGGTGGCCAGGCTCAGCAGCAGGTGCCCAAACGACAGGTGCACTCTGGGGTGATAGTAGGGGGCAGTTTCCTGATCGTCTCTTGTCGGGTCCCGGAGGACGTCGTCGAGTATCAGTGCTGCTCCTCCGACCTTGCCGGTGAGCCAGATGTCCTGACCCGGACGCGCGGCATCGCGTCGTAAGCCCAGTCCTCGTGGCAACCAGCCTTGCACAGCAACGGTAATGGTCAGATGTTCGCCGTACGTAGTATCGCCGCCTAACAACGGCATATTTAACGTATTAGCTGTGAGGCGTAGGCCAGCAGCAAGGTCACGGAGAAACCAGTCTTCGCTGTTGTTCAGTGTCAGGGCGAGATGAAAGCCTTGCGGTACAGCGCCCATAGCAGCAAGGTCGCTGGTGGCGCAGCGCAGTGCACGGCCAGCAATCAGGCCAGGCGGAGCATCAGCAGGAAAATGCACACCCGCAACCTGAGTATCAATGCTCTGGGCGAGTTCCATATCGGAGGGGGGAGTGATCAGGGAACAGTCGTCACCAATCCCCAGCAGCAAGTCACTCGCTGCCGGGTAACCGGTAGAAAAACAGTCGCGGATCAGGTCAAACTCTGAAGACCGCGCCAAAAGTCAGCCTTTACCGCCACGTATTTCCACCATACGCTCGCGTTGTGCCAGCTTATCGAGAACACCGTTAACGTATTTATGACCGTCGGTTGCGCCGAAGGTCTTCGCCAGCTCAATGGCCTCGTTAATGACGACCTTGTAAGGCACATCAATACGGTGGCACATTTCAAAGGCGCCTAAGCGAAGAATCGCCAGTTCTACTGGAGTCAGCTCATCGATGCGACGATCCAGGAACGGCTGAATTTTTTCGTCCAGTACACTCTTTTCTTTGGGCACGCCATGAAGAATATCGTGGAAATACTCGTCATCCACTTTGCTCATGTCGTTGTCAGTGCGGAATTCGGCTTCGATGTCGCCAAGACCGCTACCAGACACCTGCCATTGATACAGTGCCTGCAATGCAAAGCGACGCGCTTTACGGCGCGCAGCTGGGCTGGATTTCTGATGGCCAGAAGCTCGGGACATTGTCCTTACGCCTCCATTGCTTTGAGCAGGGCAACCATTTCAAAGGCTGACATTGCTGCTTCTTCACCCTTGTTACCTGCCTTGGTACCAGAGCGTTCGATAGCTTGTTCGATGGTGTCGACGGTCAGAACACCGAAAGCTACCGGGATATCGTATTCCATCATGACAGATGCCAGGCCTTTCGAGCATTCGCCCGCAACAAACTCAAAGTGCGGCGTACCACCACGAATGACAGCACCCAGTGCGATGACTGCATCGTATTTGCCAGACGCTGCTGCTTTTTTCACGACCAGCGGAATTTCAACTGCGCCTGGTGCGCGGATAATGGTGATGTTGTCTGCTTCAACGCCATGGCGCGTAAGAGAGTCGACAGCACCTTCGAGCAGGCTTTCAACAACAAAGGCGTTCCAGCGGCCAACTACGATGGCGTACTTGCCGTCGTTCGGGGTCAGATTCCCTTCGATTGTACGGATGTGTTTCATAATGATTTCCTGTCGGTCAATTATTCGCTGAATGGCAGATATTCGGTGATTTCGAGATCAAAACCCGAGATGCCACTGTATTTCATTTCAGAGCTGAGCAGTCTCATCTTACGGACGTTCAGTTCGCGCAGAATCTGAGAGCCAGTGCCGATCGTCAGGAAGGCACCGCTGCTGTCTGTGTTCGGGCTACGCATAGGCTTGGCGCGGCCAAAGAAGTTATCAAGCGAGGCGCTGACGTCTTCTTTCTGATCCGCTGAAAGCAGAACCAGGACGCCTTTGCCTTCTTTCGCAATATGCTCCAGGGCTGCGGTCGACGACCAGCTGCCAGATTCGCAGGAGCGCAGACCCAGTACGTCGCGGATCATATTATTGGTCTGAACGCGAACCAGAGTCGGTTCTTCCGGCTGGATATCACCCATCGTCAGAGCGAGGTGTGTTTCGCCCTGAATCGTGTCGCGGAAGGTAATGAGGTTGAAGTCACCAAATTCAGTATGTGCTTTGTCTTCCGATACGACCTCGATGGTTTTTTCGTTCGCCATACGGTACTGGATCAGGTCGGCAATAGTGCCGATCTTCAGGCCGTGTTTTTCTGCGAAGACTTCGAGGTCAGGGCGGCGGGCCATGGTGCCATCGGCGTTCATGACTTCAACAATGGCTGCCGATGGAATCAGGCCAGCCAGGCGAGCGAGGTCGCAGCCTGCTTCGGTATGACCAGCACGGCTCAGTACACCGCCCGGGCGCGCTCGCAGTGGGAAGATATGACCTGGCTGCACGATGTCATCTGGCTTGCCCATCGGGTTTACAGCGGCGAGGATAGTTGCTGCACGGTCTGCTGCTGAAATACCAGTGGTAACGCCTTCTGCCGCTTCGATAGAGACGGTGAAGGGGGTAGAGAACTTAGCACCGTTGCCCGCAACCATCGATGGCAGCCCCAGATAATCACAGCGTTCACCTGTCAGAGTCAGGCAGATCAGACCACGGGCTTCTGTTGCCATAAAGTTGATTATGTCGGGGGTAACTTTCTCAGACGCTACAATGATATCGCCTTCGTTTTCGCGATCCTCGTCATCCATCAGGATAACCATTTTACCATCGCGGATATCGGCAATAATTTCTTCGATACTGTTCAGAGCCATAATACTTCCCGGTTATTTCCAGAAGCCGTTCTCAGCGAGGAACGCTGGTGTCAGGCGACTTTCATCGTGTGTTTTTTGTCCCAGAAGCTGCTCGAGGTAACGTGCAATCACGTCGACCTCAAGGTGAACTTCTGCTCCGGCTTCCAGGTCGGCCAGAGTCGTTTCCTGCGCCGTATGAGGCACAATGTTCAATTCAAAACCTGTTGCCGTCAGTGCGTTCGTCGTCAGGCTGACACCATCGACGGTGACTGAGCCTTTGGCGGCTATGTAGCGACGCAGATCGGCGGGCACTTCGATGTCAAAGCGGATTGAGCGCGCATCAGCCTTGCGTCCGCGGACAACACCAACACCGTCGACATGACCACTGACAATATGGCCGCCCATACGGGTCGTCGGCAGCATCGCTTTCTCAAGATTTACTCGGGTACCCGGTGCCCACTGAGCAATCCGGGTGTGAGCGAGAGATTCCCGCGATACATCGGCTTCAAAACCATCGGCATGGGCTGCAACGACGGTCAGGCAGACACCATTGGTTGCAATGCTGTCGCCGAGCTTTACATCGCTCAGATCCAGGTTGCCCGTATTGATCCGTAGGCGCAGGTCGCCTTGTTCAGATCGGGTGCTGGCTATTTTGCCCACTGCTTCAATAATACCGGTAAACACGTCAGGCCTTCTTTGCTGCTGTAGAAGTGTCAGGGCGCAGCGTCAGCCGCAGGTCGTTACCGACCATGCGAACGTCCTGCCATTGCCAGCGGATCTGCTGCTTCATCTCACTGAGTGGCAATGATAGCAGCGGCCGCGCGTCACTTCCGAGTAATGTTGGCGCGCAGTATACGATAAGTTCGTCGACGAGGCCTGCACTGACAAAGGCACCCGCGAGTTTTGCTCCGCTTTCGATGAGAACTTCATTGCTGCCCTGAGTCGCAAGGTGACGCAACAGAGCGTCGATGTCGGTGTGTTCATCGCGCTCGCCAGCCCAATAATTCAGCGCCCCGAGACTAGTATCGCGGTTAATGGGCGATGCTGGAGGCGTGCGGGCAGCAATCAGAATGTCTCCGGGCTTGTCGAAGATCGTAGCCTCGTTACTGACACGGTGAGCACCGTCTACGATGACTCGCAGAGGTTGCCGGCACAGACCTTCTGGAATATCCAGACCCGCCTCGTCAGGGCGCACCGTCATGGACGGGTTATCGATGATGACGCTCTCGGCCCCGGTTATGACAGCACAGCTTTGGGCCCTGAGCGCCTGAACATCGCGTCGGGCGGCGCTGCCTGTAATCCATTGGCTTTCACCGGACGCCATCGCTGTGCGTCCGTCGAGACTCATTGCAAGCTTTATCCGCACATACGGCAGGCCTGTGCGCATGCGTTTCATAAATCCAGCATTGATCGCACCTGCTTCAGCTTCGAGACACGACTCGACAACCTCTATGCCTGCTTGTCTGAGCATCTCGTATCCGCGCCCGGCAACGCTCGGGTTAGGGTCCCGGACTGCGCCAACGACTCTGGCAACGCCGGCCTTAATCAGTCCTTCTGCGCATGGAGGCGTTCGGCCATAGTGGCTGCAAGGCTCCAGCGTAACGTAAGCCGTAGCGCCGCGTGCCTCATCACCGGCAGCGCGCAGAGCGTGAACTTCTGCGTGCGGCTCACCGGCTTTCTGGTGCCAGCCTTCTCCGACTTTGACACCGTCTTTGACAATAACGCAGCCCACGCGAGGGTTAGGGCTGGTGGTGTACAGACCTTTCTTTGCAAGTCGGAGGGCGTCAGCCATCCATTCCAGATCGTTGGGCAACAGGCGGCTCATGATGACTCCTTCTTACCAAGGTCATCAGTTCCGGCCTTTGAGGCTTCCGAAGAGGCGAGTGTTGAGCTCTCTACCACTTTAACTACCGCAGGAGAGGCTGCTTTCAGACTGATCCGTTCGATTTCGGCACGGAATTCTTCAAGGTCTTTGAAGCTGCGATAAACCGATGCAAAACGGACGAAGGCGACCTCGTCCAGCGAGCGCAGCTCGTCCATCACCCATTCGCCTACGTCACGGCTGGCGACTTCGCGTTCGCCTGTGGCCCTGAGTTTCTGTTTGATATGAGTGATGGCCGCCTCAATCGATTCGATGCTGACAGGGCGTTTTTCGAGTGCGCGCTGGATGCCTGAACGAAGCTTATCTTCGTCAAAAGGTTCACGCTTTCCGTCCTGCTTGATCACTCGCGGCATAACGAGCTCGGCAGTTTCGAAGGTGGTGAAGCGCTCACCACAGAGGATGCATTCCCGGCGCCGACGGATTTGTTCACCGTCAGCCACGAGACGTGAGTCTATGACTTTGGTTTCCGGATGTGCGCAGAAAGGGCAATGCATATTAAAGAGCGGTCCGTTCAAAGAAAAGCGGATAAAAACTGGCCGCAATGGTACTCAGGTTCTACCTTTGCGGCAATAAAAAAGGGCCGCTGATGCGGCCCTCTGACAAGAACGGAATGTTCCGTTGCCTGTCGGCTGATTAAGCAGCCGTTGTGCGAACGTGAGAAGGGTTTTTGATCTGGTCAGCCAGCATACCACCCTCCTGCAGCATTTTTTCACGCCAGTCGTCCAGCAGCTGAACGGTGTCGTGGTCGTTCGGGTGGAAGCCCGGACGGAAGTAGTCCATGAACTTGAAGAACAACTGTGGGAAAAGACCTTTCCAGCCCCACAGGAACCAGATGCCTTTCAGGTTATCCTTCAGTTTGAACAGACTACGGTCTGCCCACATCAGGCGAATGTGGCCCTGGCCAACAATCGCGAAGAAAAAGATGGTTGAAACCAGCATTGCGAATACACGGGTGAAGTAACCGCCACCGATTGTCTCGTATACATCGTACGCAACAATCTTGTGTTCGTTTTCTTCCAGTGCGTGCCACATCCACAGCTTCAGAGCTTCCGGGTCCTGAATGTTTTCCTGGTGACGCTCGTCACGCAGCAGCTGCTCAGCAAGAATTGCTGTGTAGTGTTCAAGCGCTACCGTGATAGCCAGCTGAAGCTTCTTAGGCAGAATTTTGCGACCAAGCTTGAACAGCATGCCCAGCTCTTTATCCAGAGTGTTGGCTGGCAGACCATTGCGCTCAGCGATGTCGTTGAAAGCAGCGTGCTCTTTCGAGTGCATAGCTTCCTGACCGATGAAGCCTGACACCTGGTCTTTCAAAAGCTGGTCTTTGATTTCGTGACGGTAGTTCTTCACGGAATCAACGAAGAAAGTTTCGCCTTCCGGGAACAGTGAAGACAGTGTTGTCCAGAAAGTCGTCAGGAATGAGTTGTCCGCGTACCAGTAGCGCTTGGAATCTTCAGAAAATTCGAAATCCATACGGCGCGGCGGAATACCTGCACGCTCACCTGCAGTCATGCGTACCTTGCCAGTTGGGGCAGTAGCGGTTGCTGTAGTAGTCATACGATACACCTGCGTTGGTTTATGTTTGTTGTAGATGTTGTTTTGATGAGTCTATTAGACGTGGCCAGACTTTCCAGTTGAAGGTATCTCTATGCCAAATTTTACGCGTGGCCGGGGGTGTCTTAAAGACAGGGTTAAGTAAGTTGTGGCTTAAATCACCGTAGCGAACTGATAAACAGGTGTCTAAAAAGCGTAATATCGGTGAAAAACTGTCAAAATATAACGATTTATGGGGGGTTTTTCTTTGCCAGGGGGGTAAATTACGGCCAAACGGGATTTACAGAAAATAGAAGAATATTTGAAAATCTGCCGGAATCAGGGGGATCTTCCTGATTCCGGCGTGTCAGTGAGCGGTGCTCAAGCTGACTCAGGCCTTGCGGCTCTTACTGTAGGTCTGCTCTGCTAACAGGCCGCCGTCGTTCAGCATGCGCTGACGCCATTCTTCAAGCAATTCGACCGTGTCATGGTCGCTTGGGTGAAAACCCGGGCGATAGAAATCGAAGTACTGGCGGCCAAGGCGAGGGAACAAGCCCTTCCAGCCCCAGAGAAACTTCAGACCGCGCCAGTTGGCTTTCCAGTTGGTGAGCTGACCATCGGCTTTCAGTAATCTTATGTGTCCACTGCCTACCACCACGGCGAAGACCAGAGTCCCGATCAGCATCGTACTGACGCGGGTCAGGTAGCCACCACCGACTTGCTCGTATACGTCGAAGGCCACAGTTTTATGTTCGTTCTCTTCCAGTGCGTGCCACATCCAGAGCTTCAGGGCTTCGCGGTCACGGAACATTTCCTGATGGAAATCTTCGCGCAGTAGCTGCTCAGCAATGATCGCGGTGTAATGTTCCAGAGCCACAGTCAGTGCCAGCTGCATTTTCTTCGGTACATATTTGCGGATCAGGCGGAACAGAACCCCGAGCTCTTTATCCAGCTTTAATGCTGGCAGGCCATGCTTTTCAGCCATGTCGTTAAAGGCTTCGTGTTCTTTACTGTGAAGTGCTTCCTGTCCAATAAAGCCTGATACTTCATCTTTCAGTTTCTGATCTTTAATGTCTTTGCGATAGTTTTTTACGCTGTCTACGAAGAAGGTTTCACCTTCCGGGAATAGGGCTGAAAGCGTCACCCAGAATGTTGTCAGGAAGGCGCTATCACCGTACCAGTATTTCGTTGTTTCATCCGGGAATTCAAAGTCCATGCGGCGGGGCGGAATACCTGCTCGCTCGCCTGCGGTGATCCGTGGAGTTCCCTGTGCTTGTGTCATAGTAGCCATACGAAAACCTGCCTCTGTTTTCTATATTTTGTAGGGAGCGCATCTCTGTCATCGCGCTATATCCTACAATTTAGAAGAAGTTTGCGTGTCCAAGAACGTGGCGACGGGGCAACAATCAGTGAATTATGATCAAAATAAGAAATGGCCGGAGTAATTCCGGCCATTCGTTGAGGTGGGAAGAATGCACTTGCCTCAGGCAGCCTTGGACTTGCTGTAAGTCTGCTCTGCTAAAAGGCCGCCTTCGTTGAGCATACGCTCGCGCCAGTCTTCTAACAGTTTTACTGTATCGTGATCGTTGGGGTGGAAGCCCGGACGGTAGAAATCCATGTATTTAAAGAAGAGACGTGGGAATAACCCTTTCCAGCCCAGTAATTTCCAGAAACCTTTGGCGTTGTCTTTGATATCAAACAGGGTACCGTTTGCCCACAGCATGCGCAGGTGTCCCTGGCCAACGAAGACAATAAAGCCAATGGTTGCGACAATCATGGCGAAGATGCGTGTGAAGTAACCGCCACCAATCAGTTCATAAACATCGTAGGCGACAGACTTGTGCTCGTTCTCTTCCAGCGCATGCCACATCCAGAGTTTCAGCGCTTCGCGATCCTGAATATTGTCCTGGTGGTCGGTGTCACGCAGAAGCTGCTCTGCCAGAATCGCGGTGTAGTGTTCCAGAGCTACAGTGGTCGCAAGTTGTAGCTTTTTCGGGAAGACTTTCTTCGCCAGATCCAGAAGGCCCCAGAGTTCTTTGTCGATACGCCCGCTAGGCAGGCCGTGGCGATCCGCCATGTCATTAAACGCCTGGTGCTCTTTGGTATGGAGAGCTTCCTGGCCGATAAAACCGGAAATTTCGTCTTTCAGTTTCTGATCTGTCACCACGTGGCGATAGTTTTTCACTGAGTCGATAAAGAAGGTTTCTCCGGCAGGGAACAGTGCCGACAGTGTGGTCCAGAAGGTGGTCAGGAATGCGTTGTCTGCATACCAGTAGCGCTTGGTATCGTCACCAAACTTGAAGTCCATACGACGTGGAGGGATACCTGCACGCTCGCCAGCCGTCATGCGAGTCGTGGTTGTTGGAGTAACTGCCTCAGTCATATTGAAAATCCTGTGTTGTAGTGAGGTTGTTGTAAGTTGTCTGAGGCTATTGAACAACTGTCTGATGCGCGAAAGTAAGGGGTAAGCCAGCCAAGATTCTCAGGGTGTGGGGGTGTCTGACGTACGTTTCAGGGGTGATCAACTGACATTCGTAGGATTGGGCCAGTGATGCGAAATCAAAATATGATCTGGATCATTAAATACTCGCGGCCCAGACAGGTTATTTCTGGCCAGCTCAAACAGGTTTAGAAGGGCATGGCAGACCCTATGCCGTCTCAGTCAGGGGTTCCTGTTGTAACAGGCTGTCTATCGCATGCTGCAGACCGGCCTTCGACTTCTGGTAATTGATGATGTGGCCCCAGCGCTCGAACTGGCCAACAGAAAAACCTTCGGTGAGGTCATTGTAATAGATGCAGTGACGCCCGGCGGTCGCCAGAACCCAGAACCCGCAGCCTTCATTGCCCCAAGGGTGTTGTTGCCATAATTCAGCGGCAGGGAGCCGGATCGCGTTCCAGAAAGGGCGGACACTCTCTTCCAGCTGGCTTTCGTTGTGACTCATCAGGTTGATGAGCTGAACATAGGTGACGGGTTTCCATGAATCGGACATGCGGGAATCCTCTGTTTCTGGATCAGGTTTCAAGCATGACTACTCTATGAAAACTTTGTGACATACGTGTGACGCTGACAGGCGACCCAAGTGATCTGTCTCAATATTCAGGCATAAAAAAACCGGCCATCAGGCCGGTTTTTCGTTGTTCCAGTGTTTATTTGTACACAGGGAACTGTTCGCAAAGGGCGACAACTTTTTCTTTTACTGATGCTTCAACGGCTTCAGATTCACCTTTCTCAAGGCCATCAAGAATGTCGCAGATCCAACCTGCCAGTTGCGTGGCCTGCTCTTCTTTGAAGCCACGGCTGGTGATCGCAGGGCTACCGATACGCAGACCAGAGGTTACGAACGGCGAGCGAGGGTCGTTCGGTACAGAGTTTTTGTTCACAGTGATGTTAGCGCGACCAAGTGCCGCATCAGCATCCTTACCTGTGTACTCTTTACCGATCAGGTCAACCAGGAACAGGTGATCATCAGTGCCGCCAGAAACGACGTTAATGCCACGCTCGATGAACGTGCTGGCCATTGCCTGCGAATTCTTAACTACCTGAGCCTGGTAGTCTTTGTATTCCTCGCTCATTGCTTCTTTGAAGCACACGGCTTTTGCTGCGATTACATGCATCAGTGGGCCGCCCTGAGACTCAGGGAATACTGCGAAGTTGAACTTCTTGTTCAGGTCTTCGTCGTCGTTGGCCAGAATCAGGCCACCACGCGGGCCACGCAGAGTTTTATGTGTTGTGGTGGTCACTACGTCTGCAATACCGACCGGTGATGGGTATACGCCAGCAGCAACCAGGCCAGCGATGTGAGCCATATCGACAAACAGATAAGCGCCAACTTCATCGGCAATTTCGCGGAATTTCTGCCAGTCAACAACGCGAGAGTACGCAGAGAAACCAGCAACGATCATCTTAGGCTTGTGCTCACGAGCCAGACGTTCAACTTCTTCGTAATCGATTTCACCCGTTTCTGGGTTCAGACCGTACTGAACTGCGTTGTAAACGCGACCAGAGAAAGATACCGCTGCACCGTGAGTCAGGTGACCACCGTGCGCCAGGCTCATGCCCAGAATGGTGTCACCAGGCTGGCAAAGTGCGAAGTAAACGGCAGCGTTCGCCTGAGAACCTGAGTGCGGCTGAACGTTGGCATAACCTGCACCGAACAGCTCTTTGGCGCGATCGATAGCCAGTTGCTCAATCACGTCAACGTGCTCGCAGCCACCGTAGTAACGCTTGCCTGGGTAACCTTCAGCGTACTTGTTGGTCAGCTGAGAGCCCTGTGCTTCCATTACGCGTGGGCTGGTGTAGTTTTCAGAGGCGATCAGCTCAATATGATGCTCCTGACGGGCATCCTCAGACTGCATCGCTGACCACAGATCTGGGTCGAAATCCGCTATGTTCATATCACGGCTAAACATCAGGGCTTCCTCAAGTAGGATAATCAAAAATTTTTAAGGTGCACATTCTACCGCAAAGTTGCGCGCCTCGCACTTGAGAAGGTGTCATATCATCATGACTGATGTTCAGTTTTTGCCAAGATCTCTGATCAGCGAAGCTTCATCAATGGGCTTGCTGAAATAGAAGCCTTGAACCTCTTCGCACCTTGCCATCTGCAGGAAGGTCAGTTGCTCGGCGGTTTCGACCCCCTCTGCGATGATACCCATACCCAGGTTGTGGCCCATGGCGATGATGGTTCGCGATATCTGAGCGTCATCGGCGTTTTCCGGCAGGTTCTGGATAAAGCTGCGATCGATTTTCAAGGTGTCTACCGGGAACTGCTTGAGGTAGTTCAGTGATGAGTAGCCGGTACCGAAATCATCAATGGCGGTTTTGACGCCAGCGGCGCGTAACCCCCGCAGTGTTTCCATGGCAAGTTCTACATCTTCCATCAGGATGCTTTCAGTCAGCTCAAGCTCAAGCTGTTCTGGGCGAATGCCGGTCCGGATGATGATGTCTTTAACAATATTGAGGAAATCTTCAGAACGGAACTGGCGCGCAGATACATTCACTGCAATACGCTCAAGCCCGAGCTGTTCCTCTGCCTGCCAGCGAACAAAGCAACGGCAGCTCTCTTCGAGTACCCATTGGCCAATAGGTACAATAAGACCCGTATCTTCGATGATAGGAATGAAGGTGCCGGGGGAGATCATGCCCCGAGTCGGGTGAATCCAGCGTAGCAGGACTTCAACACCGACGGCTTCTTCACTGTCTGTGCGATATTGTGGTTGGAAATAGAGCTGCATTTCGTTCCGTGCTAATGCATGGCGCAGGTCGTTTTCAAGCTCGAGTAACTGGACTGCTTTACGATTCATTGAGGCTGTGAAGAACTGCATGTTGTCACGCCCCATGTCTTTGGCGTGGTACATGGCCATGTCGGCATTTTTCAGCAGTTCTATGACACTGTTACCGTCGTTGGGGTATACAGATATGCCGATACTGGCGCTGATAAAGACTTCGCGCTGATTCAGGTTAAACGATTGATGCAGTGACTCGAGAATACGTTCAGCAACGATGATGGCGGTATCTGAAGCTGCTGTGTGACTTGGCTGATCTGCGATCGCAATGGTGAACTCGTCGCCTCCCATGCGGCAGACAAGATCGCGTTGCTTAACGCAATTACGCAGGCGCCCGGCAACCTGTTTCAATACTTCGTCACCGGCAGGGTGGCCCATAGAATCGTTGATTGGTTTGAATCGGTCGAGATCGATAAAGAGCAGCACCACCCAGAGACCTTGCTTGCGCGCTCGCTTGAGCATGCCATCCAGTGTTTCGTGCATCTGGCTGCGATTGGGCAGAGCGGTCAGTGGGTCGTAATAGGCAAGCTTGTGGATACGCTCTTCGCTGGCTTTGCGCTCAGTGATGTCGGACATAATGATGATCAGGCTCTGAACTTCGCGATTCTGATCCCGAATCGCGCTGACCCCAGCCCAGCCGGTACGCATATCGCCCTGGCGGCGACGATACGAAATCTCGCCTTGCCAGTAACCATCGACCATCAGACGCTCGCCGATTTTCTCAATCAGGTCTTCTTCGTATTGCTCAGATGAAATCAGGAAGTCGGGAGTCTTACCTGTGACATCTTCGGCAGAATAACCGGTGATGTGCTGGAAGGCGCGGTTGGTATTGGCGATTTTAAGCTTCTGATCTGTGATCAGAATGGCCTCGTTACTGTTCTCGAATACTTCGGCTGCGAGTTGAAGCTCCTGCTCAATACTGCGGGACTCGGTGACATCCCGGCAGATACCCAGAAGCCCCTGAAGTTCGCCTTTGTCGTTCCACAGAAGGCTGGCTTGCAGTTCCAGAAGTACACGACTGCCATTGCTGGCCGAAGCATAGAAATCTTCCCGTATGACGGTGCTGCGGCGCTTAGCTGTTTCTGGACTGTTGATGGCGATCTGTATCTGGTGTTGTAGAGCTTTGCCCAGCCGCTTGAGATCGGGTCGTGAGAAAATTCGTGTAACTCCACCATTCACCAGATCTTCGGGTTGATAACCCAACAGGCGTTGCACTGAGGTGCTTACGAAGTTGAAATTGAGCTGGGCGTCAGTGGCCCAGACAATGTCATTCATGTTCTCCGCCAGCAGGCGATAGCGGCGTTCACTCTCGACGATCTGTTCCTGCTTCTCAATGTCTGCGGTAACGTCTCTGCCGGTGCCGATATAGCGCTCTACTTTTCCGTCGCTGTCGTAGGTGAACGGTGTATCACGGAATTTGAGCACCCTGATTTCGCCGTCGGCATTAAGGAAGCGGGCGGTGGTTTCAATGGTCTGGCCATTGATGGAATTCCTGATATTCCTCAGGCCGTCTCTGCAACGTGCGAGGTCGTCTTCAATCACATAATCCATCCAGCTGCGCTCGATGTACTCACGACTGTCAGGAAAACCTAAGAGCTGGGCGACGTGACGGTTGGAGAAAATCGTTTTTTGCTCAAGCCGGTCATTGACGTCAAGAACGTAGACTACATCAGGCATCGCTTCCATGACGTGCATCCAGAAAGCTTCACGCTCCCGGATCTTCTCAGTTGCCTGCTTGCGTTCTGTGATGTCCAGCATGGTCAGTAATACCTGATGGCTGGAACTGGTGCGGAAGCTGATGCTCGCCCAGATATCGATAGAGCGGCCGCTGCGGTCACGCAAGGTGAGTTCGCATTCGTTTTGTTGCAGTCGGAGAGATTTACTGCTGGTCAGTGCCTTGAGGAGTGGTGTCAGGGATTCAGGATGGCGCTGATAGTGAGCACCCATCGCTTCCAAGGTATCAAAGTCGCCGAGTTGCAGTGTGGCTTCGTTCACGCTGACCACTTTCAGGGTATCGGCAGTGCCGTCGAACTCACTCAGATCAAGCAGACCGTGCGCGATACCTGCCTCTTCGAACAGAGCTTTGTATCGGGTTCTGCTGTGTTCGAGGGCGGCTTTGGCCTGCTCTGACTCAGTAATGTCCCGGAGTAACCATACGTAGCCGCTGACTTGTTTATTGTCATACAGCATCTGCATTTTCTGCTCGAGAATATGCTTTCCGTCGGCATGCTGGACCTGCATAACGCGCTGATCGGGTTTCAGGCTCTCTATGGCTTCTGGTGCAAGCCCTTTGTTCCAAAGGGCATCGGGTGCAGGCCAGATATCCTTAAGAGGCATGCCGAGTACAGGGTCTGGTTCTGTACGACCAAGTAATGACAATGCTTTGGGGTTCAGGTAATCGATGCTCCCTTCATGATCCGTAGATATAAAGGCTTCATCAATGGAGCGAAGCACTCTGTCGGCACGGCGTTCGGTGTCTTCTGTGGCTTTCTGGAGAGCGACAACAGCCTCGCCCTGTTGGCTGAGATAGCGACGCAGAACAATCAGAAGAATGGCAAAAACGATAAGGAAAGTGGCTGGGATTCGGATGCTTTCTATGAGTTGTTCTTTCCAGTACCCCTGAATAGGCAGAGCAAGAATGTCCCATGGCGACATGGGGATACTGTCACGATAGAGAATGCTGTTTGTTTCTTCTTCGGTTAACAGAGTCGGGTGCAGAGTATCTGAGTAAAACTGCTCGCGGATGGATACTGTATTATCCCGACGGTCGAAAAGCACCATTTCAAAACCATTGAAGCCACCTCTGAAAATAATCTCAGAGAGATGACTGTAGGCGCGTCGTGACACCATAATCATCGGGCCATTGCTGGTGTTGAAGCGTGTGCCAACGTAATAACCACCCAGATGGCTGTAGCGTAATGAGAAAATGGCCTTATCCAGGCCCTGCGAACGCAGTTCTTTTTCAATATCGCCGGGCTCGGTGGGGCTGAGCAGACTGCCGTAGTGGTTAAGCACCTTGCCATTCTGATCGGTGATGAAGAAGCCTGTTGCGTTAAAAATTGCGGCGCTTACGTGTCCCCAGAGGTCGTCCGTGTCTGCGTCTGCCGGGCGGTTTGCGTAGACCTCAAGCTGATCACCGTAGCTGCGGGTAAATATCTGGTTTGCGTGGAGTCCGGCCTTGATGATCAGTTCAGACTGACGTTTGTAGTGGTCAAGCGTCCGTTCAACGTCAATGTTGTATGCGTGCCGTGCATTCTGCCATTGCTGCCAGCTCTGAAAACTCAGAACGACGGTCAGAAATATAAAACTCAGCACAAACAGGGGAGTGTTCGCCCGATTTGTGGCGGCTGAGTGAAATTTAGCCTCTGGGGCTCCATGATGCGGGAGCATGTAAAGCGGTGTCCGTTAACGACTGATTATGGTTATTAACCTTAGTCATTGTCTGTCACCTTAACAACCAGAGGCCCCTCATAATGGGCTTTATTTGCCTTTCTATGGGCTTTTCAGTAGCGTTGCGGCGAAATACATTGCGGAGGCGATGCCCATGGCACAGTACGTATTCACTATGAACCGTTTAGGTAAGATTGTTCCACCTAAACGACAGATCCTGCGTGACATCTCATTATCCTTTTTTCCTGGCGCCAAAATTGGTGTTCTGGGCCTTAATGGCGCGGGTAAGTCGACCCTGCTCAAGATCATGGCAGGCATCGACACCGATATCATTGGTGAGGCTCGTCCTCAGCCTGACCTGAATATTGGCTACCTTCCTCAGGAGCCGGAACTGGACCCTGCGAAAGACGTGCGTGGTAACGTTGAAGACGGTCTCAGTGAGCTGATGAATGCCAAGGCCGAACTGGAGCAGGTCTACGCAGCGTATGCTGAGCCAGATGCTGATTTTGATGAGCTGGCCAAAAAGCAGGGCAAGCTCGAAGCCATCATTGAAGCGTCGGACGGCCACGATGTTGACCGTCAGATGGAAATTGCCGCCGATGCTCTTCGTCTGCCGCCTTGGGACGCCGACGTCACCAAGCTGTCCGGTGGTGAGCGTCGCCGCGTAGCTCTGTGCCGCCTGTTGATGTCCAAACCAGACATGCTCTTGCTCGACGAGCCAACCAACCACCTCGATGCTGAATCTGTCGGCTGGCTGGAGAAATTCCTCGAAGAATACCCTGGCACTGTTGTAGCCATTACCCACGACCGTTACTTCCTGGATAACTGTGCGGAATGGATTCTGGAGCTCGACCGTGGCCACGGTATTCCGTATCAGGGTAACTACACCACCTGGCTTGAGGCGAAAGAAAAGCGCTTAGAGCAGGAGAAGAAAGAAGAAGAGGCACACACTAAGGCGATCAAGCACGAACTGGAGTGGGTGCGTAAAGGCGCAAAGGGTCGTCAGGCGAAGAGCAAAGCCCGCCTTGCACGCTTCGAAGAAATGAACTCACGCGAGTTTCAGAGCCGTAACGAAACCAACGAGATCTATATTCCACCGGGTCCGCGTCTCGGCGATAAGGTCATTGAGTTCCATAACGTGACCAAGTCTTTTGGTGATCGTGTACTGATCGACAATCTCGATTTTACTGTGCCACCGGGTGCGATTGTCGGCATCGTCGGCGGCAACGGTGCGGGTAAGTCGACTTTGTTCCGGATGATCGCTGGCACTGAGCAACCGGACTCTGGTGAAGTGGTTATTGGTGATACCGTGAAGCTGGCGTTTGTTGAGCAGCTGCGTGATGAGCTGGATGACAGTAAGACCGTGTGGGAATCTATTTCTGACGGCCTCGACATGCTGGATATCAATGGCAAAGAGTACCCGAGCCGTGCCTACATTGGTCGCTTTAACTTCAAGGGCGGTGATCAGCAGAAACGGGTTGGAGAACTGTCAGGCGGTGAACGTGGTCGTCTGCAGCTCGCCTACACCCTGAAGCAGGGTGCTAATGTGCTGTTACTCGATGAACCGTCAAACGACCTTGATGTCGAAACCTTGCGTGCACTGGAAGAGGCTATTGATGCCTTCCCGGGTACTGTAATGGTGGTGTCGCACGACCGTTGGTTCCTGGACCGTATTGCAACGCACATCCTCGCGTACGAGGGCGACTCTAAGGTGACCTTCTTCGACGGTAATTACACCGAATATGAAGAAGACCGGAAGAAGCGCCTGGGCAGTGATGCTCAGCCTAAGCGTATGAAATATAAACGTTTAGCCTGATAGTTCGGTCAGGTCGCTGAAAAGTGACCCGACTGGAATAAATCGCATTCGCGAGCTTGCGGTTTCGCCATAACAGGCTAAACCTGTTGTATCCCAAACAGGAAACAACCATGGAACAACGACAAGCAAAGCGCGTTCACCTGTTTCAACGGGTTCAGGTTGACGACGGTAATCAGAAGCTTGAAACCTTCTGCCTGGATATCAGTATGCGAGGCATTCTGTTGGTCATTCCGGAGAATGTTACCTGGCAGCTGGAGCAATCGCTGAAGATCAGTCTGACGCTCGAAACTGGCGGCATTATTGTTATGGACTGCTCCCTCGTGCACATCGATGACGACGTCGTCGGTTGTGCTTGTGACTCGATGGATTTTGAGAGTCAGGAAACCCTGCGCGGAGTTCTGGAGAGCAGTCTCGAAGTGCCGTCGCAGGTGAATCGTGAACTTGCAGAATTGATCTCATTCCCCGGCGGTAAAGCCTGACAACCAGACCTGATTCGCGGTAAACCCCGGCATGTTATAGTCGGGGTTTTACGTTGTAGCAGGTTCATTATGTTCACCCCTTCCCTTGATGGTGCGCTGTTTTCTTCGCCGGTCGGTAAGATCGTGTGCGTCGGTCGTAACTATGCGGCCCATGCCGCAGAGCTGAATAATCCCGTTCCTGATACCCCTGTCTTATTCATTAAACCTGCTGATGCGGCCTGTGATCTGCAGGCTCCGTTAAGTATTCCTCTGTCTCAGGGCGATGTTCATCACGAACTCGAAGTGGCTGTGCTGATTGGGAAACGTCTTCAGAAAGCCAGCGAAGCTGAAGTGTCCGGCGCTCTTGCCGGTGTCGGTCTCGGCCTGGATTTGACGTTGCGGGATGTTCAGTCCGTTTTAAAAGAGAAGGGCTTGCCATGGGAGCGCGCAAAAGCGTTCGACGGCTCGTGCCCGCTGAGCCCATTTGTATCTGCGGCGCGGGTATCTGACTGGCAGAACCTAAATTTCTCTTTGCACCGCAATGGAGCTCAGCAACAGTCAGGCAATAGTGCCGATATGCTTAACCCTGTACTGTCTCTGATCGCTCACATGTCTCACTCTTTTACCCTTAATCCGGGCGACGTCGTTATGACGGGCACACCACCCGGTGTCGGGCCTCTTAACGTCGGGGATTCTCTCGAACTGGCGTTAGAGGATTGGGTTGCGGTAAAGACTGAGGTTGTGAGTCCGCAGTCTCAGGAGGTGCGCTTATGAACCCTTGTGACAAGCCGGGCTTAACACCGGTTAATGAAGCGATTGAGTACCTGCTATTGCAGGTGACTCCGGTGACTGAAGGCGAGCTTTGTCCGTTGGAGCACGCATGCGGACGCGTTCTGGCCGAGGATGTTATCAGCCCTGTGAATGTGCCCCCTGCGGATAATTCAGCGATGGATGGGTACGCGGTCAATCCGGGTAAGCTTGAGAGCGGACGCACACCGATCGGCCTTTTCCGTCAGCGCGGTATTGTCCTGGCTGGTGAAGTATTTGAAGGGGTGCTCAGTGCCGGTGAATGTGTCCGGATTATGACCGGAGCCGTAGTCCCTGACGGCGCGAAGCTGGTGGTGATGCAGGAAAGTACCGAGGTTGTGGATGCCGGTGTGCGGGTCGATAACCCGGAGTCTCTTCGCGATGGCGATAATATCCGTCGTGCCGGAGAAGATATTCGCCATGGCGATGTCGTCCTGAACGCTGGGCGACGCCTGACGCCTGCTGATTGTGGATTACTGGCAAGTATCGGTATTGCTGATGTGTCGGTAGTCCGGCCATTACGAGTCAGCTTGCTGACGACCGGCGATGAGTTGATCGCCCCCGGTAATGACTTGCCTGTAGGTAAGATTTACGAGAGCAATTCCTATGTATTGCGCCCGGTTCTAACGCGACTGGGGGCTGAAGTAACCCTGGTTACCGCGGTGAGCGATACGCTTGGAGCCATTCAGGAAGCGCTGGAGACAGCGGCATCGGAAGCCGACATTATCATTACCAGTGGCGGTGTTTCCGTCGGTGAAGCGGACTTTACCCGTACGGCGGTCGAAGCGCTCGGGCAGCTTGATTTGTGGAAGCTGGCGATGAAACCGGGCAAGCCACTGGCGTTTGGGCGTATCGGCAAAACGCTTTTTCTGGGCTTACCGGGTAATCCGGTATCTGCCCTGGTGACATTGCATCAGGTTGGACTGCCTGTGCTACGGAGTCTATCTGGTGAAAAGGTTACTCCACCGATTCGTATTCCTGCCATCGCCAGCGAGCGCTTGAAAAAGCGTCCAGGCCGGGCGGATTACCAGAGAGGTATTGCTGAATTACATGAGGCTGGCCAATGGCAGGTGCGCAGTACAGGGCAGCAGGGCTCGGGAATTCTGAGCTCCGTCAGCAAGGCAAACTGTTTTATTGTGCTTGAGCAGGAGCGCGGCCATGTTGAGCCGGGCGAGACCGTGATGGTCGAAATGTTCGATCAGTGGCTCAGCTGAAGTCGGATGTAGAGTGCGAAGAAAACAAAAAGCCCCGGCAACATGAGTTACCGGGGCTTTTTGACGGTCGGGGCAGACCGTTGAATCAGCGTTCGAGGTGCTGAATCTTGTCTGGTACGCCGTCCCATTCTTCTGCGTCTGGCAGCGGATCTTTCTGCTCAGTAATGTTGTTGTCTGCCCACTCTTCAGACAGCTCAGCGTTGAGCTCGATGTACTGTTCCTGACCTGCTGGCACTTCATCTTCAGAGAAAATGGCCTCTGCCGGGCACTCTGGTTCACACAGTGCGCAGTCAATGCACTCATCCGGGTGGATTACGAGGAAGTTCGGGCCTTCGTAGAAGCAGTCTACCGGGCAGACTTCAACACAGTCTGTGTACTTACACTTAACGCAGTTATCGGTTACGACGAAGGTCATCTGATCTTCTCCTGAATCATTATTCGGGGCTCTCTGGCCCTGCTAAATATCGGGCTCTTCGGCCCTGCTTATCACGGTTGCGGGTATTCTAGGTAGTCGGCGATGGTCAGGCAAGGCACCGGGTGTTCTTTTGTTGGGGAAAATTCGGGAGACACCGTTCGGTTATACCGAACAATGCTCCGTCTTTATCCTCTATATCAGGTCCTTCAGTGAATAGACCAGCTCCAGTGCCTGGCGTGGGGTCAGGTCATCCGGATTCACCTTAGCGAGCGCCTCTTCGGCTGGCCCCGGTCCACTGGTGAACAGGTCTGATTGCATAGGCGCTGGTTCAGCGCTACGCCCGGTTTTGGCGGTAACGACAGGCGTTACCGGACTCGTTTGTTGTTCGAGTTGCGACAATTGCTGGCGGGCGTTGGCGATAACCGCAGGAGGAACCCCCGCCAGCTGAGCAACCTGCAAACCGTAACTCTGGTTAGCTGGGCCCTCTTCGACACTGTGCAGAAAAATGATGCGCTCATCATGTTCGGTGGCTTTCAGGTGAACATTAATCGTATTGCTGTACTGCTCTGGCAGAGCGGTCATTTCGAAGTAATGCGTCGCGAACAGCGTAAAGGCTTCCGTATTTTCGGCCAGATGTGCGGCTGCCGCCCAGGCCAGCGACAGGCCATCAAAGGTTGAGGTGCCTCGCCCGACTTCATCCATTAACACCAGACTGTCCCGCGTCGCGTTATGCAGAATATTGGCGGTTTCAGTCATTTCCACCATAAAGGTAGAGCGACCACCCGCGACGTCGTCGGCTGAGCCCATACGAGTGAATATGCGGTCGATGGGGCCGAGTTTACAGAACTCAGCCGGTACGTAAGAACCGATGTGTGCCAGTAGAGTGATCAGTGCCACCTGACGCATATAGGTCGATTTACCACCCATATTCGGACCGGTAATGATCTGCATGCGGCGTTCGACATCCAGGCAGGTATCGTTGGCGACAAACGGGTCGGTGATCAGCGATTCGACCACAGGATGACGGCCCTGACGGATGTCGACGACACTCTCATCAACCAGTTCAGGCGCATTGAAGCGCAGCGTTTCTGCACGCTCAGCAAGGCAAGTGAGTACATCCAGTTCTGACAAGGCTGCTGCCGCTACTTGCAGTGGAATCAGGTCTTCGGCCAGATCCGTCAGCAGGGCATCGTAGAGCATTTTTTCTCTGCTCAGTGCGCGTGCTTTGGCGCTCAGTGCTTTGTCTTCGAACTCTTTCAGCTCTGGGGTAATAAAGCGCTCGGCATTTTTGAGCGTCTGGCGGCGGATATACTCAGTCGGTGCTGATTCAGACTGCGCCTTACTGATCTCAATGTAGTAACCGTGTACGCGATTGTAGCCAACCTTGAGGGTACTGATACCTGTCCGCTCACGTTCACGCTCTTCCAGTTTTACCAGGTAGTCGCCTGCGTTTTCACTGAGGGAACGCAACTCATCGAGTTCGGCGTCGTAGCCTTCGGCGATCACGCCCCCGTCACGAATGACGACCGGAGGATTGTCGATAATCGCCGCTTGTAAGCGGCTGACCCATTGTGGAAATTCGGGCGCCCGCTCACAGATATCTGCCCCCAGAGGAGCTTCCAGCTCGGACAGGCGCTGGCGGATGTCGGGAATAACCGCAAGGGCATCACGCAGCCGCGCAAGGTCACGGGGGCGGGCGGAGCCCAGAGCCACACGAGAGAGAATACGCTCAATATCACCGACCTGCTTCAGATGCTGGTGCAGGTCTTCATGCGCGTATTGTTGCAGGCATTGTGCGATCAGGTTCTGGCGCAGCCTCAGAATAGAATGGTCGCGCAGCGGGCGGTTCAGCCAGCGGCGTAACAGACGGCTGCCCATGGCTGTCGCGGTTTTGTCGAGCACCCACGCGAGCGTGTAGAGGCCGTCGCCTTTCTGGTTGATGTCGATTTCCAGATTACGGCGGCTGGCAGGATCAATGATGATGGCGTCGTCAGGTTGCTCTACCGTTAAGGAGCGAATGTGGGGCAGGCTGTTGCGTTGTGTTTCCTGCGCATAGTTGAGCAGGGCGCCTGCGGCACGGATCGCTGTTTTCATCCCTTCGCAGCCAAAGCCGCGCAGATCGCGGGTTTTTAACTGAGTTGTCAGCAGGCGCAATGCTGTATCTGACTCATAGTGCCATGGTGCTTGCTGTGTGGCACCGGCACGGTTGGCAATCGCATCCGGAAAAATCTGATCTTCTGGCAACAGTAATTCTGCGGGTCTAAGGCGCTCAATTTCTGCCAGCAGAGCATCTTCCCCATCCACCTCAAAGACACTGAAACGGCCGGATGAAATCTCAAGAACGGCGATCCCGTGGCGTTGCTGGTGAGAGCACACAGAGACAAGCAGGTTGTCCTGGTGCTCATCGAGCAGGGCTTCGTCGGTTAGTGTGCCGGGCGTTAGTATGCGCACGACTTTTCGTTCTACAGGGCCCTTGCTGGTGGCCGGGTCGCCTACCTGTTCGGCGATAGCAACTGAGACCCCGTTTTTAACCAATTTGGCGATGTAGTTTTCTGCTGCGTGAAATGGCACACCGGCCATTGGAATGGGCTGCCCACCGCTTTGCCCGCGAGCGGTCAGCGTAATATCGAGGATCTGTGCGGCACGCTTGGCGTCATCGTAGAATAGCTCGTAGAAATCGCCCATACGGTAAAACAGCAAGGTGTCCGGAAATTCAGACTTAATCTTGAAGTACTGCTGCATCATCGGAGTATGTGAAGACGCCTTGCTCATTCCTATTTTTCCTTGGGCTTGAGGATGAAGGCGGATTGTACGGGAAAGCCTTTTGATTCTGAAATGCGTTGGTTGCACACTGCGTCCGATTGACTGTAAATCAGCGGTAAATGCATGCAATGGGAATGTAACTAAATGCGTTTTCAGGTATAAAGATGCACTTCAGAAATCTGTACCTTTCAGAGACTTATTGTCCGCGCGGTTTGCTTCAGGGTTGGCTTTATCTGGAGTGAGTAAGACACGTTTTTTAACGGTGATGTCAGATGGTCTGAAATGACAGCTTGTAAAGATGAAGACGGATCATCGCTTTGCCATGACAAGCTACAATTATGGAAATCAACGTAATACCGCCGACCAGATGCTTTTACGTGCATTCGTCAATTCCAGGGATGTTGGCAGTATTCTAATTATTGAGCAATCGAAAGGACCCGTAGATGTCCCGTTTTTTTAAGGCAGGTTGTATCGCCGCGCTGGCGTATGCCTCGTCGCTTCATGCTGAAGAAGTGCTTCCTCTCAGCAATTCTCAAGTAACTGTTGATACGATGGCTGAGTTGCTTTCAGGGCCGGGCGTTCAGATCAGTAATCCGTCTTATATTATCCGTACTGGCGGCTCAAATCAGTCTCAGGCTGGTCAATTCAGCGGGTATGAATTTCTTCTTGGCGACGACTTTGGGCAGGGGGTGATTCTAAGCTCAGGTGATGTTGTTGATGTGCTGGGTCCGAATTCAGCAGCAGATACAGAAACACAGTTTAATACTCGTAGCATTGAAGATTCTGTCTTCGGTGGCCGTGTCTATGATCCAGTCAAGTTTGTGTTTTCAGTTGTCCCGCAAGAAGATGTACTGGTATTGGACTTCATCTTTGGTTCAGAAGAGTACCTGGAATATGTCGGCGCCTTTAACGATGTCGCTAAGATTCTGGTGGACGGTTCGAACTGTGCATTAACACCGGGTGGTGATGAAGTATCCATTAACAATATTCATTCTGATCAGCTGCCATCTCCAGACTCCAGTGACCGCCCTAATAATAACGACGGAATATCTAACTCTGGGCTCTTTCTGGATAACACCGGGGGTGCGTTCGATGTTGAAATGGATGGCTTTACCCGCCGCTTATCCTGTCGTGTCGGAGTGACCCCGGGGCAGGAGGTTGTTGTGACGGCTGGTCTTGCTGACCGCGGCGACGCACGATACGACTCATGGCTTCTTTTCCGCGCCGGCAGTGTCCGTTCTGAACCTGCCACCGATTTTGGCGATGCTCCTGACTCCTACGGTACACTGGCGTCATCTGATGGCGCGTCTCACGTTATTGTCGAGGGCGTCAGACTCGGTTCGGTAGGCGTTTCTGGAGAAAGCGACGGCTTTGTCGACGGGATAGATAATTCACTTGGCGAAGCCTCGGACGACTCGGATAATGCAATCTCATCGGTAACTGCGGTACCGGCGACAGGTTCGCAGTACAATATCACCGTACCTGCAACTTCTATTAATGGGTTTGCATCGAATGTCATTGGTTGGATTGACTTCGATGGTGATGGTGTATTCCAGCCTGATGAAGCTTCTGGCGTTGTAAGTGTTTCCAATAACTCCTACGAGGTTGCGACATCACTGACCTGGTCTGGTCTCAGGTCATCAGTAGATGTTGTTCCAGGCCGCACTTATATGCGCTTACGGATCGCAAACCTCGGGCTGACGGCTGCAACGCCTGCCGGGCAATTGGCAACGGGTGAGGTTGAAGACTACAGAATCGTAATATCTGATGGCCTAGCACCATCAGTGACAGCCATCGCCAGGCAGGAGCCTGCGCAGTCGCTGACTAATTCAAGCTCCGTTACCTTCCGTGTCAGCTTCTCTGAATACATTGAGAACATCGACGCCACTGATTTTGTTGCGTCGTTCGGAACGGTCGCGTCTGTGGCATCAGTTTCCGAGACCGTGTTCGATATTACTGTGTCGGGTATTTCGGGAGCTAACGGCACACTCGCACTGTCCCTTTCCGACGCTCAGAACATTGTTGATGCAGAGGGCAATGCAGCTTCAGTCACACTCCCTGTTGACGCTGAAACCTACACGCTTGACCAGTCTGCACCGACTGCCCCTGTTCTGTCTGCAATCTCGACAGATACCGGCCTGTCCGGTAGCGACCAGATCACTAACGACCCATCACTGATTTTCTCAGGGATTGCAGAAGCGGGAAGCTCGGTATCCGTTCGTATTGACGGTAACGAGATCGCCACCGTGGTTGCTGACGCCAGTGGCAACTGGTCGTATGACTACTCGGGTACAGACCTGGACGACGGTTCTTACTCAATCACCGCGACGGCTACTGACAATGCGGGCAATACCAGTGTTGAATCTGATTCACTGACTGTCGTCGTCGATACCGTAGCGCCCGCTCCTACTGTGATCACGGGGATCAGTGAGGATACCGGGCGTTCGAACAGTGATGCGCTGACCAAAGATGCTGAGCTGGTGCTGGCAGGGCAGGCTGAGGCGAATCAACGCATATCTGTGTTCGTGGACGGAAACTATACAGGATTCGCGGATACCGACCCGGCTGGCGCATGGACGTACGACCACACATCCGTCAGCCTGAGCGACGGTGAGCATGTTTTCACGGCCGTCGTCTCAGATGCCGCGGGCAATACTTCTACGGCGTCAGCCTACACAGTGACTGTCGACACCGAAGCCTCGGCAGCACCTGTAATCTCGGCGATATCCGATGACACCGGGTCACCGAACGACGGTATCACCAGCGACAATACCCTCCGTATTCTTGGTACGGCAGAAGCGCTTGATAGCGTAGTTGTCTCAATCGATGGGAACGAGGTGGTTACTGTTCAAGCGGATGGTAACGGCGATTGGGTATACGACAACCGCGCCACTACTCTGGACGATGGCAACTATGTGGTCACCGCCGTGGCGGTGGATGCGGCAGGCAATGAGTCTGCTGTGTCCGGTAATTATTCCATCACCATTGATACGTCAGGCCCGGCAACACCAGCCATCGCGGCCATCTCGAACGATACTGGAGTTGCTGATGGCATAACAGCTGATGCGACCCTAACTATTAGCGGTAGTGGCGGCGCTGATACCAGAATTACGGTCTTCCTTGATGGCGCTGCTATCGGAACCACGAGTACTACCGCTGCCGGCAGCTGGACGTTTGATTACTCAGACGTAGAGCTTGCTGAAGGCACTTATCAGCTGACAGCGCAGTCAGAAAGTCTCGCAGGACTCACAAGCCCGCTATCTGTCGCTTACCCTCTGACTATTGACCAGACTGCTCCGGATGCGCCGGTTGTGACTTCTGTTTCAGAAGACACGGGCGTAGCAGGCGATCAGGTGACCTCAGACGCGACACTGGTACTCAATGGTACGGCAGAAGCGGGGGCCGATCTCGATATCCGCATCGACGGTGCCCTTGTTGGTATGGTGAAGGCCAACGGCAGTGGCGAATGGACGCTTGATTATTCGGATGTTGCTCTGGCAGATGGAGTGCATCAGGTTACAGCGATAGCTACAGATATTGCCGGAAATCAGAGCGTTGAATCCTCTGTGCTGACGCTGATCATTGATACGCAGGCGCCTGATACCCCGATACTGAGCGGTATTCTTGAGGATACCGGTGCGTCAGCCGCCGACGCCGTCACTTCAGATAATGTGGTTGTTTATGTGGGCACCGCCGAAGCGGGCAGCCATGTTGAAATCCTGCTGGATGGCAGTTCACTCGGCTCGACTCAAGCGGATGAATCCGGGCAATGGCAGTTTGATAGTGCGCCGCTGGAATTGGCCGATGGTACCTACCAGGTCATAGCCCGAAGCCGTGACCTCGCTGGGAACGAAACTGACAGTCAGCCGCTGCAATTGGTGATTGATACCACGGCGCCAGTGCCTGCGACGGACACAGGCATCAGTGAAGATACAGCGACACCGAATGATCGTGTTACGGCGGATAACGAGCTGGTGATTTCCGGTTCTTCGGAGCCATTCAGCGAGATTGAAGTCTTTATCAATGGCATACCGGCTGGGATCGTGTCAGCCGACGACACAGGGCTGTGGCAGCTGGATTACACCGACGTCGCCCTGACGGATGGCGAATATCAAATCACAAATCAGGTCACTGACCTGGCGGGCAATACCGGCGTTGTTTCAGCGCCTGTTCTGATCGAGGTCGATACGACCACGCCAGAAGCGCCTTCCATCACTGGAATTTCAGACGACACAGGTGTCGACAGCACCGACGGCCTGACGTCCGATAATCGCATAGTAATCAGCGGTGAAAGTGAGGCGGGGGCAGAGATTAATATCTACCGCGATGAGAGTCTGATTGGCAACGTTATCGCAAACGCCTCTGGCGAGTGGAGCCTTGATTACGGGCGGACCACGCTGGACGACGGTGAGTATTCACTGACGGCCACCGCGACGGATACCGCAGGAAACTTATCTGGGGTGTCTGAGTCGTTCGGCATTACTATTGATACTCTTGACCCGGCTGAGCTTTCGCTGACTCAGGATGGCACCACCATTGTGGATTACACACCGGAACTCTCCGGTGACGCCGAGGCCGGAACGCTGATCAAAGTGTCTGTGAACGGTAACGAGTATGAAACTACCGCGGATGCTGCGGGTAGCTGGAGTCTTACTGTTACCGATGCGTTGGATAACGGAAGCTATCCAGTGACCGTCGTCTCTGAGGATGGGGCAGGGAATACGCGTGAAGTCAGTGGAGAGATCACCATTGAAGTGCTGGTCAGCGCTGACAATTCATCCACCTCTGCAACGCCTTTGTCGGTTGCTGCCGATGGCTCGTCTGCTTCAGTGATCACGGTCATTGTCCGCGACACAGCAGGCGATATCGTTACTGAAGTGCCAGCTGAATTCGCTACGGACCTGGGTACACTCTCTGCCGTCACTGATCAGGGCAATGGCATTTACAGCGTCGAACTGACCTCGTTGTTTGAGGTTGGAACTGCGACCGTATCCATCACAGCAGCAGAAGAAGCTCTGATACCAGTCACAATTGAGTTCTTTGCGGCCGACGGTGATGGCGATGGTCTGACCGACCTTGATGAAGACAGAAATGGCGATGGCGATCCAACCAACGACGATCTGGACCGCGACGGCACACCGGACTACCTCGATGACGACGATGATGGTGATGGCCGCACGACGGAAGAGGAAGACGTCAACGGTGATGGCGATCCAACGAATGACGATAGCGACGGCGATGGTATCCCTGACTATCTCGACCGTGATGACGACAGCACTGACGGCACCAACGACAGTGACGGCGACGGCATCCCGGATACTGTTGAATGTCCGGACGGAATTCCTTGTCAGGACAGCGATGCGGACGGCACTCCCGACTACATGGATGAGGACGACGACAACGATGGCATCTCTTCTGCTGAAGAAGGCGGCGATCGTGATACCGATGCAGATGGAGTGCCGGACTTCCGTGATGAAGACGACGACAACGATGGTATCCTGACACGCGACGAAGATCTTAACGACGACGGTGACTTCATCAACGACGATCAGGACGGGGATGGCATACCAGCCTATCTTGATCCGAATGATGCAGATGACAGCTCAGCAGGTGACAGTGACGATGACGGTATTCCAGATGATATCGAATGCGCTTCCGGTTACCCGTGCACTGACACTGACAGCGATGGCATCCCTGATTTCGCCGACTCCGATGATGATGGCGATGGTATTCCGACTCTGAGCGAAGGTTCAGATCGTGATACCGATGGCGACGCAACCCCGGATTACCTGGATCGTGATGATGATGGCGACGGTATCGCTACAGCTGACGAAGACAACAACACTGATGGCGATGCGAATCCAGCAACGACAGCGGGGCCGGATGCCGATAACGATGGTATCCCAGCGTATCTTGATCCCAACGATAGCCTGACCGCAGCACCGGGAGACGCTGACGACGATGGCATAACTGATGACCGTGAATGTGTATCAGGTCTGCCGTGCCGTGACAGCGACAACGATGGGCGTCCCGACTACATGGACTCTGATGATGACAATGACGGGATTCCTACCCGTAATGAAGGCGCTGAAACGGACTCCGATGGCAATGGTGTCGAAGACTATCTCGATAATGACGATGATGGTGATGGCATCCTCACACGCGATGAAGATGCGGATACAGACCTTGATGGCAATGCGGCGACAAACCCTGGGCCGGATGCTGATAGCGATGGCATTCCCGCGTATCTCGATCCTAATGACGGCGAAGCCGGAGTAGGTGATTCGGATGGCGATGGCATTCCGGACAACACCGAGTGTGGCACCGCTCTGCCGTGTCAGGATACGGATTTCGACGGTATTCCAGATTTCCGCGATGAAGACGACGATGGGGACAGCATTCCGACTGTTCAGGAATCGCCGGGTCGCGATACCGACGGAAATAATATCCCGGATTACCTCGACGCGGATGACGATGGCGATGGCATTCCAACACCGATGGAAGATGCGAACACCGACCTCGATAATAATGCGGCGACCAATGCTGGCCCCGATGCCGACGGTGATGGCATTCCAGCTTATCTCGACGCCAATGACGGTGTAAGCACATCACCGGGTGACGGCGATGGCGACGGGATTCCAGACGGTATTGAGTGTCCGACGGGTATTCCATGTGTTGATCGTGACTTCGATGGCGTCCCGGATTACATGGATGGCGATGATGATGGCGACGGCATAGCAACGGCCGACGAAGATGCGGATCTGGATGGTGACGGTAACCCGGCAACTAATCCTGGGCCTGATGGTGACGACGATGGCGTACCTGATTATCTCGACCCTGACAGTACCGATGATGACGGCGATGGCCTGACCAATCTGGAAGAAGACGCCAATGGTGATGGTAATCCGGACAACGATGACCTCGATCGCGACGGAGTTCCTGATTACCTCGACCCTGACGACGATGGTGATGGTCGCACGACGCTGGAAGAAGATCTTAACGGTAACGGCGACCCTCGTGATGACGATGCTGATGGTGACGGCATTCCGGCCTATCTGGACCCGAACGACGAACTGAACGGTTCGCCGGGCGACGCTGACGAAGACGGTATCTTTGACGATATTGAGTGTGACACCGGGTTCCCATGTCGTGATACCGACGGTGATGGTCTGCCTGACTACCTCGATAGTGATGACGACAACGATGGCGTACCAAGCAGCATTGAAGGTTTTGAGCGAGATACTGATGACGACGGAATTCCAGACTTCCGTGATGCGGATGACGACGGCGATGGTGTAAACACTCGTAGCGAAGACGATGATAGCGATGGCGACGGTAATCCATCGACTCAGGCTGGCCCTGATTTCGATGAGGATACAATCCCCGCGTATCTCGATCCGAATGACAGCGACACCAGTGGTCCGGGTGACAGCGACAATGACACCCTGTCAGATCTGGCCGAGTGTCAGGCTGGAGCACCATGTGAAGACTCTGATCAGGATGGTCAGCCGGACTATAACGACCCGGATGATGACAATGATGGTCGTCTGACTGTTGACGAAGATCCGAACGCGGATGGCAACCCAGCGAACGATGACACCGACGGCGATGGCACCCCGGACTACCTGGATCGCGATGATGATGGCGACGGTATCCCATCTGATGAAGAAGGTAACGGTGATGCCGACAGTGACGGTATTCCTGATTACCTTGACCCGGATGGCAATACAGCGTCAGGTATCGGCGGCGACTCGGATGGCGATGGTATCAATGACATTACGGAGTGTCCGGCTGGTATTCCGTGTCGTGACACTGATGGTGACGGCACACCTGACTACGCGGATGACGACGATGACAACGACGGGCGTCCAACTATTGAAGAAGGGCCAGTTCGCGATACTGACGGTGATGGCATACCGGATTACCGCGATGAAGATGACGATAACGACGGATTCAACACCATAGATGAAGGCACCGGGGACAGTGATGGCGATGGTATTCCTGATTATCTGGATCCTTCAGCTGGTGACTCCGATGAAGATGGTGTGCCTGACGGCGCTGAGTGTCCGGATGGTGTTCCGTGTCGTGATACAGACGAAGATGGTATTCCTGATTATCTCGACGAGGATGACGACGGTGATGGCATTCTTTCGATTGAGGAAGATCTGGGCGCAGATGGTAACCCAGCCAATGACGATACCGATGGTGATGGGCAACCGGACTATCTGGATCGTGATGACGACAATGATGGTGTACCGACGGATGAAGAGCTGGGTCTGGACGCTGATAACGACGATATCCCTGACTACCTTGACCCGGATGACAGTAACGAAGCCATGACACCAGACGGCAGTGGTGACAGCGACCGCGATGGTGTCAGTGATGCTCGCGAATGTCCGACGGGTCTCCCTTGCCCGGACAGCGACAGTAACGGTGCTCCGGATTATCTGTCCGAGGATGATGACGGCGATGGTATCCCGACCGTAGACGAAGACCGTAACGGTGACGGCGATCCGTTGAACGACGATACAGATAATGACGGGCGTCCGGACTACCGTGATCCGGATGACGACGGCGATGGTGTTCCGACCGCAGAAGAAAATGAAGGCGATAGCGACTTTGATGGTATTCCGGATTATCTGGACCCGTCAGGCGGTGACTCGGACCGTGATGGCATCAGTGATGCTGTTGAGTGTCCGGGGCTGATTCTCTGCTGGGACAGCGATGGTGATGATTTGCCGAACTTCCGCGACCCGGACGATGATGGCGATGGCGTTTCGACGGCATTTGAAGATGCAGACGGCGACGGTAATCCTCGTAATGACGATACCGATAATGACGGTATTCCTGATTACCTCGACCCTGATGACGACAACGATGGCATCCTCACCGTCGAAGAAGGTGGCACTGGCGACGTCGATGACGATGGCATTCCTGACTACCGTGATCCGGACAGCAACAATGCTGCTGGCATGCCGGATGGTTCGGGCGACTCGGACGGTGATGGGATCAGTGACCGTCAGGAATGTGGTACCGGCGCTGTGTGTGCGGACTCCGATGGCGATGGTACGCCAGATTACATGCAGGTACCGGATGCCGAACAGGCCCCTGAGCTGGTGGAGAATATCGTACCGGGCAAAGGTGAAGTGAATGCATCACTGCCAGGCCTTGGTAGTCAGAGCTTGCTCTGGGTACTGCTCGGCCTGCCGCTGGTGGTGCTGCGCCGCAGAGCAGAACGGCACAAACGGGCTTTTTTAAAGCCCACAGTGTCTCTGCTGGTTGGTGTGCTCGTGATGTTTGCACCCTTGGTATCACAGGCCTTCGAATCAGAAGAGTCGTATGTTGGGCTGGGGTTGGGCTTCAGTCGCCTGACGCCCGGAACCAGTGATAGCGTATACGATAACGTTGATGAGTCAGGCTTTGGTTTTCAACTTTTCGGTGGTTATCGTCTGAAAGACGACATCTCGGTAGAGCTTCACTACACCGACCTCGGCAACGCGGTTCTTGAAGATGGTGATACAGGAGAAGAGTCGGACTTCGGTTACAGTGCTCTGGGCGCTGCACTACACTGGTATCCTTGGCAAACCAGCTGGAACGGAAAAAATTCCCTGAACGCCTATCTCGAAGCTGGGCTGGCGTCGATTTCAACCGATTCTGACGTTGATTACAGCAAAGAAGCCTCAATGGCTCTGGGGCTGGGGATAGGGATTGAGTACAGCTTTAAAGACAGTTGGGCAGCGCGCATTTCTGGTCAGTCTTTCACCCGGGATGCTCATTTTGTCGGCCTTTCTATAATGAAACGCTTTGGCACCACCGAACCCGTTCCGCAACGCCGACCGGTGGTTAAGCCGCGTCCGCTGCCAAAGCCAGAACCGGTAAAAGCACCGGTGGTCATCATGGCAGACAGCGATGATGATGGTATCGTTGATGATATTGATGATTGTCCGGGTACGCCTTCGGGTATGTCTGTAAATCACCGCGGATGTTCGGTTCTGGATGCCCGGCTTGATGGTGTCTATTTTGCTAGTGGTTCTGCCGAACTGACCCGTGGCGCAACGCGTACTCTCGAACAGGTCGCAGACACTCTGATGGAGTACCCGGACGCCCGTATCGAGATCGGTGCTTACACGGACTCACTGGGGGCCGCTGCAAACAATCAGCGGCTATCGGAGCGCAGAGCGAATGCAGTGATGCAATATCTGATTGATATGGGAATCAACCCCATGCGCTTAGAAGCCAGAGGTTACGGTGAAGAAGATCCAATCGCCAGTAACGACACCGCACAGGGCCGTGCAGCGAATCGCCGGGTAGAAATCCGGGTGATTAAATAGTCTTCAGTTTACGCGAACGGACATGCCAGTAAGGCATGTCCGCTCTCGCTTCATCTGATATTCTGTGCCTCAGACTTTGACGCAGGAACTATCATGTCCGCCATATCCGATCTTCTTCAGACTCTGGCTACAGAATTGCTCGCTCGCAACCTGAAACTTGTGACGGCAGAATCCTGCACGGGTGGCATGATTGCTGCCGCGTGTACCGATCTGGCCGGGAGTAGTCAGTGGTTTGAATGCGGTTTTGTTACCTACTCGAATACTGCTAAACAGCGTGACCTCGGTGTACCAACAGAGATATTGAATGCACACGGTGCAGTCAGCGAAGCGACAGTAAAAGCTATGGTGGCAGGTGCAGCCCGCTTTGGGGACGTCAGTATTGCAGTCAGTGGCATTGCCGGGCCAGGTGGAGCCGTCGCGGGTAAGCCCGTCGGGACAGTATGGATTGGCTGTGGCAGCGAGGCCGCTCAGAGGGTAAACCTCTTTCAGTTTGATGGTGATCGGGATGCTGTCCGCCAGCAGTCTGTCGCCAAAGCGCTGGAGATGTTATTGGGCTTCGTGAATGACTGCGACCACTGAAACTCACCTGACTGAAAAAGTACTGAACAAATAACCAGTGTTTTGTTGACTTTAAAAAACGCTGTGATTAAATACTGGTTAAATCTACAGTAATCAAAGATTGCTGAACAATATTCCTGATTAACGACTGAATACGACCAAGGAACCGACCATGGATCAGAACAAACAGAAAGCTCTGGATGCAGCCCTGGGCCAGATCGAACGCCAGTTCGGTAAAGGCGCCATCATGAAAATGGGTGAGCAGCCTCGCGAAGCCATTCCTGCAGTCTCCACGGGTTCTTTGAGTCTGGATATTGCGCTTGGAATTGGCGGTTTGCCAATGGGACGTATTGTAGAAATCTACGGTCCGGAGAGTTCAGGTAAAACAACCATGTGTCTGTCTGCGATGGCTCAGGCGCAGAAAGCAGGTAAAACCGTCGCTATTATCGACGCCGAACACGCGTTAGATCCTCTGTATGCTGAAAAGCTGGGTATCGACCTGGATAGCTTGCTGGTATCACAGCCGGATACTGGCGAGCAGGCGCTGGAGATCTGTGACAGTCTGGTACGCTCTGGCGCGGTTGATGTCATCGTTGTTGACTCGGTTGCCGCTCTGACGCCAAAAGCCGAGATTGAAGGTGAGATGGGTGACAGTCATGTTGGCCTGCAGGCACGTCTGATGTCTCAGGCTCTGCGTAAAATCACGGGCAATGTAAAAAATGCCAACTGTCTGGTGATCTTCATTAACCAGATCCGTATGAAGATCGGTGTCATGTTTGGTAGCCCTGAGACTACGACTGGCGGTAATGCGCTCAAGTTCTACTCTTCTGTTCGCCTCGATATCCGTCGTACCGGCTCTGTAAAACAGGGCGATGAAATCGTAGGTAATGAAACCCGGGTGAAGGTCGTGAAGAACAAAGTGTCGCCGCCGTTTAAGCAGGCCGAGTTCCAGATCATGTATGGCAAAGGTATTTACCATATGGGTGAAGTGATCGATCTGGGTGTGAAATGCGGCATTGTTGAGAAATCAGGTGCCTGGTACAGCTATCAGGGCGATAAGATCGGTCAGGGTAAGGCGAACGCGTCCCAGTATCTGGAGGATCATCCAGAAATGGCCGCTGATATCGAAGGTCAGATCCGTGCGCAGCTGTTGAATGTACCTTCAGAGCAACCAGAGTCTGAGGATGAAGAAGCCGAAGCCTGAGCCTCTTGACCCGTCTGGCCTGAAACACGCGGCGGTAGATCTGCTCTCCCGCCGTGATTATTCCCGCCGCGAACTGTGGCGGAAGCTCTCTCCAAAGGCAGCCTCTGCCGACGATCTGGAATGCGTGTTAGACGAGCTCGCTGAACGCCAGTGGCAGTCTGACGAGCGTTTCGCCTCAATGTTTGTCCGTTCCCGTGCTTCTCGTGGGGTTGGTCCTGTTCGCTTGAAGCAGGAGTTGCGGGAAAAAGGCGTTGATGGAGAAACAGCCTGTTCTGCATTTGAAACGTCAGAAGAAAATTGGCACGAAAAAGCGCTTGAAGTTGCCCGCAGAAAGGCGCGTTCCATAGGACATGATAATCCTGATTTTAAACTGAAACTTTGGCGCTTTCTGTCATATCGTGGCTTCAGCAGCGATCAGATCAGTGCTGCCGTGGATACCTTACTGCGCGAAAGCTCTGAGTAATTCAGTTTATACGCCTAAATTCGTGCCTAACCGGGCAGTGTCGCCTCAGTCTATTGACTCAGATGGCGCAGGTACGGAACATTCGATTTTGACAGAAAAAGAACAAATGTTAACTGTCTGATTGCTCATAGGATTCGAATGTTGGGGAAGGATATGGCGCCGACTGCTCAGGTCGATATTGTACTGGTACAGCACCTGCTGAATTACTGGAACGGCCGCGGCGTGGATATGAATCAACTATGGCCTATCCTGCGGATAGACCCGGAATTACCACTTCCAAGGTGGGTTGATACAGATCGTGTTGCAGATGCATACGACTTTGTCGCACGTTTTCTTGATGACGAGTTGCTGGCGTTTGATCTCGGTATCTATATGGCGCGCCGTGAGATGCCATTGCAGCGATTGCTCCGTTGTGCGCCTTCGTTGCGTAAAGGTATCGAGGCGCTGATTCCTTACGTGTATCTGTCGACAGGAAGTCTGCGCTATGAAATTGATACCTCCCAAAGTGACATAGTACTGATTTCGGTAGAGCGTCATCCTGAAAGGCATGTGTCGCCACTGCAGTTGTCTGCTGCCGTGGTGATCATGGCGGGTGTCTGCCGGGATGCGCTAGGCGATAGTTTTGAACCCGAAGACCTCTGTATGCATCTTCCGCAGAGCGAAATTGCGGATGCAGCGCAAGCGGCGGATATCACCGGAATACAGGTCGCTGCGACGGAAGGCTTCTACATGCTTGAGATCAGTCAGGTCGCCTGGAATCGTGATGGACCAGATCCTCAGCCGGTGCTTTTCAAAAGTGTTCAACGTGAGCTGATCCGTCAGGATCAGAGGTTTCGTGAGCATCTGGCTCTCTATTCTGAATTAAAAGATATTCTGGAAATGTGCCTGATCCGGAGAAATGTATCCCAGGAGGGGGTCGCGGATCAGTTGGGTATCAGCGTGCGAAATCTTCAACGCCGGTTGCGCGCTCTGGGTACAACCTATCAGAACTTATTAGACGAGGCGCGTCAGGGACTTTCGATGAAGCTCATCTGCGAAGGTGATATGCCTTTGTATGAAGTGGCCTATAAAGTGGGTTACACCGAGCCGAGTGCATTCTATAAAGCATTCCGGCGCTGGACAGGTTCAACGCCTGGCGATTACCGCCAGGCGTACCTCTCAACGATTAATGCAATTTCAACCGAGGACGAATAACTTTATTGATGTGTCCAACCAGGGTAAGCAGCAGGGTATGCCAGTACCCGTGTAATGCTACCTGGTGCAGTCGATAGAGTGACACGTAGACCAGGCGTGCTAAGCGCCCCTCAATCATCATCGACCCTTTGGTCAGGTTCCCCATCAGGCTTCCAACCGTGCTGTAGCGGCTCAGGGACACCAGAGAGCCTTTGTCTTTATACACAAACTCCGGCATGGCTTTGCCTTTGTGTCTCGCGCTCAGGGCTTTTACCAGATGAGATGACTGTTGATGCGCAGCTTGCGCACGCGGGGGCACGGGCTTTCCTGTTGCTTTATCAATAACACTGCAGCAATCGCCAAGTGCAAAAATGTTCTCGTCTTCAGTCTGCAGGCTATTGTTCACGACTAACTGGTTTGCACGATTTGTTTCGAGACCGAGTTCTTTCATAAACTCAGGGGCTTTTACGCCTGCTGCCCAGACACGGATAACGGCTGGAATATGTTCGCCCGATTTATTCACAAACCCTGAATCAGTAACTTCAGTGATCATGGTTGAGGTCATGACTTCAACACCGAGTGACTCAAGTTCCCGGGTAGCTGCTGCAGATAACCGTGGAGGAAGAGCCGGTAAAATACGGTCTCCGGCTTCTATTAAGCGAACCTTAAGCTGCTCTGGCGAGACGTTTTTAAGGCCGTATGAGGCCATTACTTCTGCGGTGTTATACAACTCGGCAGACAGTTCCACGCCGGTCGCGCCAGCACCGACAATGGCCACTTCGAGTGGTCGCGGCTCTTCCAGGTTACTGCAGCGTAGGAATTCATTCAGTAGTAATTTATGGAAGCGCTCAGCCTGGTCACGGCTATCCAGAAAAATGCAGTTTTCCGCTGCGCCTTTAGTTCCAAAATCATTGGTGACGCTGCCTAATGCCATGACGAGCGTATCGTAATCGACGGTACGCTCTGGCAATACTTCCTTGCCCTCATCATCGAGCATAGCTTCGAGAACAAGCGATTTTTTCTCGCGATTCAGTCCACTCATTCGCCCGATCTGAAAATGAAACCCGTGTTTTTTGCCGTGGGCGCGGTAGTTCAGTTCATCGATGCCTGAGTCCAGTGCGCCAGTAGCGACTTCGTGCAGTAATGGCTTCCACAGGTGGGTTGGGGTGGCGTCAATTAACACAACCTCGGCTTTTCTCTTTCGACCGAGTTTACGCCCGAGCTGTGTGGCCAGTTCCAGTCCACCTGCGCCACCGCCGACTATGACGATTCGTTGCATGGGGTACTCCCTATAAATGAAATTGGCGGCATTATACGGCGAATCGTATAAAAAGTCGGAAATTTATGGCGGCTTATAACCCCCCCCCCGTTAGGTCAAATGAGGGGGGAACCTTTCCGCACCTGAGATGGATCAGGCGGGGTTGGCTTCGAAATGGCCTATGAGGCGAGCAGAAACTTCCGCCGGTTTGTCGTGCGCGAGCCAGTGTGTCGCATCCGGGTAAGTAGTCAGTGAGCCATTGTCGAGGAATTTTTCGCTGTCTCGCGCCATTTCCAGCGTCAGCGCGAGGTCGTGCTCCCCCCAGAGTATCTGAGTCGGCGTTTTAATCCGGTCGCCTCTCGGTGACTTAGGCTGGCTACGTAACGCTGAGCGATAGTAGTTGACCATGGCTCGCATAGCTCCAGGAATACGCCAGTGTTTTTGCAGTTCACTGAAGTCCTCGTCGCTGTAGCTGCCTTTATTGGATGTACGCTTGAGAATATCTCTGAAAAAGAAGAAATTATTCACTGGCAACGTCAATTCTGGCAGGCGCGGGATCTGAAAATAGAACACGTACCAGCTTTTTAGCATCTGTACCGGACTTTTACGCACTGTTCCCAGGAATACCTTAGGGTGGGGCACGTTCAGAATGCTCAGGCTGGCAAGCTGCTCAGGTTTATTCAGTGCGTACCACCAGGCAACCATGGCGCCCCAGTCGTGACCGACAAGATGGATTTTCTCGACACCGGCATAACGGCGGATGGCATCGACATCTTTGATCAGCTCATCGACGTGATAGTCGCTTACGTCGGCTGGTTTGGACGAATGTCCGTAGCCACGCATATTCGGTACGAATACCCGGTAACCGGCTTCCGCTAACACAGGAATCTGATGGCGCCAGGTGCTCCAGCACTCTGGGAAACCGTGTAATAGAATAACGACCTCGCCATCGGCTGGGCCTGCGTGTCGGGTTTCGAGGCCTATTGGTCCGTTGTAAATGTGGGTAGTGTCCATGATTCCTCTCAATCAGCTGGATTGTCTGTGGAGGTGGTGAGGTCGATCATTCCAAGCATTTGTGCAGCGCCCGTGAAAAGCACGGCGATGCAGATTGCCTGAATTATTATTCTTAGTAATTTTGGTGCGCGCAGGAAAGCAAGGTGGTGTTTTATCATGCTCGGATGGCCGAAAGGGCCGATGCCGAGATGCAGCATAGTGACGGCCATCGCTGGCAGCATCATCAGGTAAATTACACCGCTATTTTCCATTGCTTTTAATCCTTATTCATAGATTCAAGCGTGCGTTTGCAATGCATTTGATTCAGGGCATCTTCAGCATTGACGGGCTCAATGGCCAAGCATGTGTTCAGTAGTTTGCGTATCTCTTTGCGGAAGTTATCTTCATCAAGGCGAATCAAGCCTACAGAGTATTCGTTGTAAACGATCGCCATATCCGGCAACAGTTTCTGAGCTTTTTCAAAATTCTCAATCGCGCTGCTTTCTGTCGCACCGTAAGTAATGCTTCCCAGAAATGAGCCTACGCGCTCAACGATGCCGGCTTCAAGCCCACCCCGTGTGAGAGGGTAAGCGCCGCGATCTGGTGCGTACTCCTGCAACTTATCGAGCTTATCCTGTGCGATAGGAATATAACCGGAGCTGCGGGCCTCTCCTGTGCTCATTAACTCGAGCATGCGGACTTTCGCATAGACCAGTCCGAATTCTGCAAAGCGGTATTCTGGAGCGAGAGCCAGGCCTTCATTGGATAAAGCAGCGGCTTCAGCAAACTCTTCCATTTTGTCATCGTGATCATCAATCAGAAGGGTCGCATGAACCAGGCGGGAATAAATCGCAGGCACTTCTCCGACGGGTCCAAGCTGCATACCCAGTTCATACGCTTTTTCGTATTGGCCTGAATAGTGTAAACGCCAGACTTCCTGAACCGCGCTGGCCAGATCTGAGTAATCACTGTCCTGAATTGCTTTAAAGACGGCCGGGTGAGCTTCAGGATCTGCGCCCAGAACCATCATATGGTGAGCGAGACGTGGATAGTCGGTCATCATTGATCTGATCCAGTCGACATCCGGGTACTCAACCCGTGTCAGCTTCGTCAGGTCCTGCCACTGCTGTTGCAGCTTATCTCCTGAAAAGTCGTATTGCTGAAGATCTTCTGGATAGTCTTTCCAGTCTGTTGCAAGCACTGGAAGGCTTAGGAATACAGATAGTGTAAAAACGAAAAAACGTTGCATAAAACCCCCAATAAAGAGGGCCAGTATACATACGCTTTATTACCTTGGCGTGTGGTTTTCCGCCAAAGCTTGAAGTGCTTCGGCGGTACGGAACGATCTCTCTCTTCCAGACGAACTCTCAGTTGAACGCACAGCCTGTTTTGACGCCAAACACCTTGAGAATCCGGGCCAGTGGGCAGAAACCGGTAAAAGCCGCCTGGAGCATGTTCAAGCCTACAAAACCCGTGAAGAACAGCCAGTATTCAGAATGCAGCTGCGACAGCGCGATACTGAGCAGAATAAACGAGCCGGCGATAGCAAAGACGAGACGATCAATGTTCATAGAATTAGCCTGCTTATAATAAAATAACCATGCAGTTATGTTATTGCCTGTTTAAAACGTAGTCAACCCATTCCTTGCTGTGGGACTCCGGCCTACAAACCGCTATACTGACCTGCTTATTATCTCTGAACTCGTTTGGAATCACGCAACCGTATGAAAAGCTCAGAAATCCGCCAGGCGTTCCTCGACTTCTTCGCATCGAAGGGACACGAAATCGTTGCCTCCAGCCCACTGGTGCCGGGTAACGATCCGACGCTGCTGTTTACCAACGCCGGTATGGTGCAGTTCAAAGACTGCTTCCTCGGTAACGACGTTCGCAGTTACACCCGTGCCGCGTCTTCGCAGCGCTGTGTTCGTGCCGGGGGTAAGCACAATGACCTGGAAAACGTGGGCTACACGGCGCGTCACCATACCTTCTTTGAAATGCTGGGTAATTTCAGCTTCGGCGACTACTTCAAAGAGGATGCGATCAGTTACGCATGGGAGTTCCTGACTTCAAAAGAATGGTTGAACCTGTCCGTCGAAAAACTGATGGTGACGGTTTATGCGGAAGACGACGAAGCGTTCGATATCTGGAATAAAAAGATGGGCATTCCAGAGGATAAAATCGTACGTATCGGTGATAACAAAGGCGCACGTTACGCATCGGATAACTTCTGGCAGATGGGTGACACTGGCCCTTGCGGTCCGTGTACCGAGATTTTCTACGACCATGGCGAACACATCTGGGGTGGGCCTCCGGGCACGCCAGAAGAAGACGGCGACCGTTTTATTGAAATCTGGAACAATGTTTTCATGCAGTTCGAGCGCAAGGCTGACGGTGAGATGCTGCCGTTGCCTAAACCATCGGTGGATACCGGCATGGGGCTTGAGCGTATTTCTGCGATTATGCAGGGCGTGCACAGCAACTACGAAATCGATATTTTCCAGGCACTGCTGAAAGCGGCCGGCGAACTGACAGGCTGCAAAGACACCGAGAACAAATCACTGCGTGTGATTGCTGACCACATCCGCTCTACCAGTTTCCTGATAGTCGACGGCGTACTGCCATCGAATGAAGGCCGTGGTTACGTTCTGCGTCGTATTATTCGTCGCGCAGTACGTCATGGTCACATGCTGGGTGCGTCAGCAGGCTTCTTCAATAAGCTGGTTCCCGCGTTGTGTGAGCAAATGGGCGAAGCCTATCCTGAACTGGTCAACCTGTCTGAGCACGTTCAGAAAGTTCTGCGTATCGAAGAAGAACAGTTCGCTAAGACACTCGATAAGGGGATGGCGATCCTTAACGATGCGATTGCCGATATGAGCGGCGATACCATTCCGGGCGAGACCGCGTTCAAACTCTACGATACCTATGGCTTCCCTCTCGACCTGACGGCGGATGTGGCCCGTGAGCGTGATCTGAAGGTTGATGAGGACGGCTTTAATACCGCCATGGAGAAACAGCGTGAAACTGCCCGTGCCGCTGGCAACTTCTCTGCGGATTACGGACAAGGCCTGGATCTTGACGGTGAAACCGGCTTCCTCGGTTATGAGTCGTTGGAAAATACCGGCACGGTGAAAGCCTTGTTTGTGGGCGGCGAAAAAGTTGAGCAGCTGAAGGCTGGCGACGAAGCTGTCCTGGTTCTTGACGAAACGGCCTTCTACGCAGAAAGCGGTGGTCAGGCCGGAGACACAGGTTTCCTGAAAGCGGATGGTGTTGTCTTCCAGGTAAAAGACACGACCAAAGAGGGCAAAAACCATCTGCACCAAGGTGTGCTGGTTGAAGGCACGGTATCTCTTGGTGATCAGCTGACCGCAAGCGTGGACGCGGAAAAACGCGCCTCCACAGCCATTCATCACTCGGCAACACACCTTCTACACGCTGCGCTGCGCAACGTACTGGGTGAGCACGTCGCACAGAAAGGCTCTCTTGTAACCTACGACAAGCTGCGTTTTGACTTCTCTCACCTTGAGGCGGTCAGACCAGAAGAATTAGCAGAGATCGAGAATCTGGTGAATGCGCACATTCGCGCGAATACACCGGTAGCAACGCGCTTGATGAACATCGATGATGCGAAAGCGGCCGGCGCTATGGCTCTCTTCGGTGAGAAATACGATGATGAAGTCCGTGTACTGTCGATGGGAATGGATGATTTCTCGATCGAACTCTGTGGTGGTACACATGCTCAGCGTACTGGCGATATCGGCCTGCTGAAGATCAGTTCAGAAAGCGGTATTGCTGCGGGTATCCGTCGTATTGAGGCGGTTGTTGGTCAGGCTGCTCTTGATTTCGTCGCCCGTGAAGAAGCGACGTTGACAACGATTGCCCGTGCTCTGAAAGGGTCGACTGATAACGTGGGCGATAAGGTCGAACAGTTGATCAGTCGTAGCCGTCAGTTAGAAAAAGAACTGGATGCACTGAAGAGCAAGCTTGCTTCCAGCGCCGGTTCAGATCTGGCAGGTCAGGCGAAAGATGTAAACGGTGTAAAAGTACTGGCCGCCGAACTGGATGGCGCCGATGTACCCGCGCTGCGTAACACGATGGACCAGCTGAAGAACAAACTGGGGTCCGCGGTGATTATGCTGGCCTCTGCCAATGACGGGAAAGTGACCCTGCTTGCCGGTGTGACTAAAGACCTGATCGGTAAGGCGAAGGCGGGTGACGCCGTTACAGAAGTGGCTGCTTACGTTGATGGCCGTGGTGGTGGTAAACCAGAAATGGCGCAGGCCGGTGGTCAGAAACCAGAAGGTATTGCCGATGCGCTCAAAGCCTTTGAAGAGTGGGCGGCTGCTAAGCTCTGATCCTTCTCCTGCTGCCGTCTTGAAGCCCGCCCTCGTGCGGGCTTTCTTGTTTTAGTGCACTAATTACAGCGTCTGGCCCGAATTGTTGTGTATCTGGCAGAACAGTCTCGTCCAACGTCTATAGATTGCTTTTCTCGTGCTCCCATTTATTGTTTAATTGCGACCCTTTTGATCAATTGCGCAGATATCCCCATATGGCGTTGTACGTACAGAAATATGGCGGCACCTCGGTCGGCACGACGGAGCGTATTGAAGCCGTCGCAGATAAGCTGAAAGCTTTTCACGATGAGGGTCACCAGCTGGTAGTTGCCGTCTCAGCGATGAGCGGTGAAACGAATCGCCTGATCGGTTTAGCCGGGGCGATTACCGATAGTCCTTCTCCCCGTGAAATGGACGTTCTTGTTTCCACTGGTGAGCAGGTGACGATCGCTCTTCTGGCTATGGCGCTGGAAAAGCGAGGTATCACTGCGCGTTCATTTACTGGCTGGCAGGTGGGCATTAAAACTAACAATGCGTTCATGAAAGCCCGTATTGAAGATATTGAAACCAGCAAGATGCGCGAAGTTCTGGATAACGGCGGTATCTGTATTGTTGCTGGCTTCCAGGGGGTGGATGATGACAACAACATCACGACGCTCGGTCGTGGTGGCTCAGACACCACTGGGGTGGCTCTGGCGGCGGCACTGAATGCTGACGAGTGCCAGATCTATACTGACGTTGATGGCGTCTATACCACTGACCCTCGCGTGGTTGCTGCTGCTCGTCGTATGGAAACCGTGACGTTTGAAGAAATGCTGGAAATGGCCAGCCTCGGATCAAAGGTTCTGCAGATCCGCTCGGTTGAATTTGCCGGTAAATATAAAGTTCCTTTGCGTGTGCTGTCCTCATTCAAAGAAGGCAACGGCACTCTGATTACAACCGAGGAGAACAGCTCCGTGGAAAAACCCGTTATCTCTGGTATTGCGTTTAACCGTGATGAAGCAAAAGTAACAGTTCAGGGTGTGCCTGACGTACCGGGCGTAGCGTCACGAATTCTTGTTCCTGTCAGTGATGCGAACATCGAAGTCGATATGATCGTACAGAACGTCTCTGAAGATGGCTCAACTGACTTCACCTTCACCGTGCACCGTAACGACTACCAGAAAGCACTGAAGCTACTTACAGAACTGGCCGAAGAACTCAATGCGGAAGGCGTTAACGGAACTGATGACATCTGTAAGGTGTCTCTAGTAGGGGTAGGTATGAGATCCCATGCCGGTGTGGCCAGCAAAATGTTTAAGACGCTGGCGGATGAAAGCATCAATATCCTTGCGATTACGACCTCTGAAATCAAGATTTCAGTCGTGATTGAGGAAAAGTACCTCGAGCTTGCTGTTCGTGCGCTGCATACCGCGTTCGGACTGGATGCAGAGGTGACCGAAGAGCACTAAGCTCTGGTGTTATCAGTGGGCGGCCCATGAAGGAATGCCCACTAATAACAAATAGTCCTCACTCTGCGCAGGACCCGGCTTTAAAACTGGCTGATCTGGTCAATACTGGAAGAGTGGGACACAAAGGTGACGAATGTCACAGCACCCTATACAGAAACTGGAATCTGAGGAGAACCTCTATGCTTATTTTGACCCGCCGTGTTGGTGAAACACTGATGGTTGGTGACGAAGTCACTGTGACCGTTTTGGGTGTTAAAGGAAATCAGGTACGAATCGGTGTGAATGCCCCTAAAGAAGTTGCAGTACACCGCGAGGAAATTTACCAGCGCATTCAGCGCGAGAAGGACGGTGGTGACCCTAACGGTAACTACTAACGCCTTAATTTTCTTGAATTTTTCCTTTGAAAATTCTCTGAACGTGGTATGATGCGCGCCGTGATGTGGAGAGATGGCCGAGTGGCTGAAGGCGCGCCCCTGCTAAGGGCGTATAGGTTTACCCCTATCGAGGGTTCGAATCCCTCTCTCTCCGCCACGTTCTTTCTGCTTCGGCAGAAGCGTATTTAAGTCGTTGACACCTTACTCAACAACCCTATAATACGCGCCCCACGATGCGCGCTCGTAGCTCAGCTGGATAGAGTACCTGGCTACGAACCAGGCGGTCGGAGGTTCGAATCCTCCCGAGCGCGCCATTCTTTCTTTGAATGTTTATATCGTGATTTTCTGATGCGCGCTCGTAGCTCAGCTGGATAGAGTACCTGGCTACGAACCAGGCGGTCGGAGGTTCGAATCCTCCCGAGCGCGCCATTTCAGAAACCTTCCCCGAAGCAAGATATTTTCCCCACCCATCTCGTTTATTAACAAATTTGTTAGCGCGACGGAGATGATGAGAACCTCCTCAGGT